>CAZVBX010000035.1:0-27537 GCA_964625925.1 uncultured Ectothiorhodospiraceae bacterium
TTGCTGATCTTCATCAGGCTGGTGGCGATCACCTTGAGCTGGCCGCTCATCTCGACCGCGGCGTCCTGCGTGCTCTGGCCCTCGAAGAAGTTGGCCATGCAGGTAAAGGGCACGCCGGTAACGGATTTCAGCTCCTGGGCGACGCGCGGCCCGAATTCCTCGTGGGCGTTGATGCCGGTGCCGACGGCGGTGCCGCCCTGCGTGAGCGCCTCCAGGCGCGGCAGGCTCGCGCGCACCCGCTCGCCTCCATGACGCACCTGCGCCGCCCAGCCCGACAGCTCCTGGCCGAGCGTGACCGGCATGGCGTCCATCAGGTGCGTGCGGCCGGTCTTGACGTACTCGCTGAGCTCGTCGGATCGCCGCTCGAGCGTGCCCGCCAGTTGGTCGAGCGCCGGCAGCAACCGTTCGTGGATCTGCAGGCAGGCCGCGGCGTGGATCGCCGTCGGGAAGATGTCGTTCGAGCTCTGGCCCATGTTGACGTGATCGTTGGGATGCACGTCGCGGCCACAGATCTCCGCCGCCAGATGCGCCAACACCTCGTTGGCGTTCATGTTGCTGCTGGTGCCGGAGCCCGTCTGGAACACGTCGACGGGAAAGTGCTCGTTGAGCTCACCGCTGCAGACACGATCCGCCGCCTGCACGATGGCATCGGCGATATCGGTCTCGATCAGCCCGAGCTCCTTGTTGACCTGGGCGCAGGCCCGCTTGATCAGCGCCATCGCGCGAATGACCGGAAACGGCACGGGCATGCCGCTGATGGGGAAATTATCGACCGCGCGCTGGGTCTGGGCGCCGTACAGGGCGCCAGCGGGAACCTGCAGCTCCCCCATGCTGTCGCGCTCGGTGCGAAATCCCTGGTCGCTCATGCTGCCCTCGTTCCCGGGTTGATGGTTGCTGTCGTTCTTGGGGCGAGCATGATGGCCCCCGGCCTGCCGCGACACAAGCATGCCGGTGCTACAATGCGCGCCTTCCCGCGCCGCGGAAAACCGACCATGGAATTCAGCACCCTCACGGCCATCAGCCCGGTCGACGGACGCTATGGCGACAAGACCGCCACGCTACGGCCGCTGTTCAGCGAGTATGGCCTGATTCGCTTCCGTGTCGAGGTCGAGGTGCGCTGGCTCCATGCCCTTGCCGCATCGGGCGCAATGACCGAGCTGCCGCCGCTATCCGACGCCGCCCGCGCATGGCTCGACGCGCTCGCGGCCGATTTTGACGAGCACGGCGCGCACCGTGTCAAGGAACTGGAGCGCACGGCCAACCACGATGTGAAGGCGGTCGAATACTTTCTGCGCGAGCGCCTGGCCGAGCACGACGAATTGGCGCGCGCGCGCGAATTCGTCCATTTCGCCTGCACTTCCGAGGACATCAACAATCTGGCCTGGTCGCGCATCCTGAGCGAGGCGCGAGCGGAAGCGATCCTACCGTGGTGCGACACGCTGATCGAGCGCCTCGACGCGCTCGCCGCGGAGCACGCCGAGATGCCGATGCTCGGGCGCACCCACGGCCAGCCGGCGACGCCGACCACGCTGGGCAAGGAATTCGCCAATGTCGGCGCTCGCCTGCGCCGGCAGCGCCAGCGCATCGCCGCCGTCGAGATCCCGGGCAAGATGAACGGCGCCACGGGCAACTACAATGCCCACTATGTCGCCGTGCCGGAGTTCGACTGGGCGCGCCTCGCCGAGCGTTTCGTGCGCGATCTCGGGCTGAGCTTCAACCCGCTGACCACCCAGATCGAGCCGCACGACGGGATCGCCGAGCTGCTGGACGCGATCGGCCGGTTCAACACCGTCCTGCTCGATCTGGCGCGCGACATCTGGGGCTACATCGCCATCGGCTACTTCCGCCAGCGCACCGTCGCGGGCGAAGTCGGCTCCTCGACCATGCCGCACAAGGTCAACCCGATCGATTTCGAGAACGCCGAGGGCAATCTGGGCGTGAGCAACGCCCTGTTCGACCACCTGGCCGCCAAGCTGCCGGTGTCGCGCTGGCAGCGCGATCTGACCGACTCGACCGTGCTGCGCACGCTCGGTACCGGCTTCGGCCACGCGCTGATCGCGTTCCAGTCGCTGGCCAAGGGGCTAGACAAGCTCGAGGTCCACGAAGCGCGCTTGGTGGAGGACCTCGAGGCCAACTGGGCCGTGCTCGCCGAGCCGATCCAGACGGTCATGCGCCGCCACGGCATCGAGGATCCCTACGCCACGCTCAAGGACCTCACGCGCGGTCAGGAGGTCGATCGCGACACGTTCAAGCGGCTGATCGAAGAGATGGACGTGCCCGAGGAGGCGCGCGCCCGGCTGCGCGAGCTCACGCCGGCGACCTATCTCGGCATTGCCGCGGTGCTCGCGCGTTCGCACGCGAGCTAACCGTAGACGGTCGGGCTTCAGCCCGACCGATCCACGCACGGGCGGACCTGCACGTGGCCGCAGAGCACCGATTCACCGACGAGTCCGTTTTCGTCCTCGGCGCGACGGCAGGCGAGTATCGCATCGAGACCGCCCCGGAAGCCGCAGACGCCGCTCTCGCACTGACGCGTCAGGCGCGCCGGTCACTGCGGATCTTCACGCGCGATCTCGACGCGCGGCTGTACTCACACGAGGCCTACCGCGACGCCGTCAGCGCCCTCGCGCGTCACCGCCCCGGCAGCGACATCCGCATCCTGGTCCAGGACCCCACCCCGGCCATCAAGGCCGGTCACCGGCTGACCGGCCTGATCCAGCACCTGAGCAGCCATGTGGGCGCACGCCGGGTGGCCAACGACTGGGCCGACGAGCCGTGCGCGTTCCTGATCGCCGACGGGCGCGGCTTGCTCTGGCGCCGCAATGGCACACGCTACGAAGGGCTGGCGGATTTTCGCGCCGGCCCCCGAGCGGCCGAGCTGACCCGATGGTTCGATCAGGTCTGGGACAGTAGCGAGCCCGATCCCGAGTTTCGCAACCTCGCGCTCTGAGCCCTCCGGGCGCGAGTGCGAGCGCCGCTGGCCGAGATGGGCGCGGGGCATCGAACGAGGGGGATTCTCGAGCCAAGCGGTGGTCGCTATCGGAGGCGGTCGCCCCACAAAGCGTCGCGGGGGCGCGGTCCGGGAGTCCCGGACCGGGCCGCAACGCGAAATGGCCCGGGCGTCGCCGCCGCGGTATTCTCGTCAATGAGAATACGGTGAGGATCCCTCGTGCCCGCGCAACCTCCCACGACACTCACCCATCTCGGGAACCTGGCAACCACGCCGCTGCTGCAAGGCCTGTGGGCGCATTTTCCCGAGAACATGTTCGTGATCCGGGTGGATGAGCCGGAGGATTTCGTGATCGAGGCGGCAAACCCGGCACAGATGGCGACACTAGGCGGCCAGTGCGAGGGGCAACGCATCCTCGACGTCATCCCGCAGCCAACGGCGGACGCCGTCATCGCCCACTACCGCCGCTGCATTGCCCAAGGATCACCGATTCGCTACGAAGAGGACGTGACCTATGTGGACGCCCGCGGAGCCGAGCGCACCGGCCATTGGCTGACGCTGCTCGTACCGCTACGCCACAACAGCGACCGCATTACCCATCTATTTGGCGTATCCCAGGACGTCTCGGAGCTGCGACTGGCGCGTGCGGCCCTGGAGCGTCAGAACCAGGACCTCGAGGCCCGCGTGCAAGAGCGAACCACGGCCCTGCGCCAGGCGAATGCGCAACTGCGGGCGCTCAACAGCCAGCTCGAGCGGCTCGCGAGTCACGATTCCCTCACCGGGATCTACAACCGCCGGCATCTGGAAGAGCTGACGCAGCGCGAGCTCAGCCGCGCCGAGCGCAACGACCAGCCACTTGCCCTGTTGATGCTCGATATCGATCGGTTCAAGACGATCAACGACACCGCGGGACACGCGACCGGCGACAACGTGCTGGTGCGGCTGGTCGAGGTGGTCACTGCCGAGCTGCGCACGCATGACCTGCTGGGTCGCTTCGGGGGAGACGAGTTCGTGCTGCTACTGCCGGATACGACCCGTGGAGAAGCCCATGAGGTGGGCCAGCGATTGCGGCAAGCGGCCGCGGAAGGCACGGGGACGACGCTGAGCATCGGCCTGGTCGAATCGCGCCCGGGAGATCGCACCCTCGCCGATCTCACCACCCGAGCCGACCGCTTGCTGCTGCACGCAAAGCACACCGGGCGCGACCGGATCGTCACCGACTGACCTCGCACCCGGCCCGTGCTTAGCCCAGCAGCCAGTAGGCCCCTGCCAGGACCGCCAGATGCCCGCTATACCAGCTCAAGGGCCATCGCCCGATCGCGGCGAAAGGTCGCAGCCCGGTCTGTCCCCAGTCGATCTCGGCGAGCCGCTGATGGCGCGCTAGCTGCCCTACGGCCACCAGCGCCCAGACCAGGCCGGGCTCGTAGCCGAGATAATCCAGCGGCCAGTCCTTGGCCTGGATCAGGCCGATGGCGATGGCCAGCCAGGGCCAGCGCGCGGAGATCGGCAGCAGCGGCAGGATGAGGGCATAGACGGCGAGGATGTGCAGGTCGGCGATACCGAGATACCAGACCAGCGGCAGGGTGGCGAGCGCCGCGCTGACGATCTCGGCATGCCGCCGGCGCCATCCCGGTCGCCACAGATAACCCGCCACGAACATGAACATCGGCAACGCGAAGCGCGTGACGACGCCGCGCAGCCACCACGGGCCGCCGCCGGCGAGCGCTACGACATGATCGAGCATCATCAGCGCGATCGCAGCGCCGCGCAGGGCGTCCAGGCCAGTGATCCGGCCGGGCGGCGCCATCAGGAATTCCCGCCGCGCGATCGCACGGGATGCTCGGCGCGGCCGTTAGGCCGGCTGCCACTCCCGGCGCAGGCGCTCGTGGTGGCGCGCGAACCAATTCAGCCCGATCTGGCCCATGGCGTTGCTGATGCGGCCGGCGTCCGCCAGCGCGATGGCCTCCTCGGCGCCGACCACGTGCACCAGGATGTCCTCGTTCTCCTCCGCCAGGCCATGGACGCCCTCCACGCTGGCCAAGTCCGCCCGACCGATGAACAGCGCGGTCCGCTCGGTCGTGCCGCCCGGGCTGACCAGGTACTCGCAAATCCGCTCGACGCGATCGACCGTGCAGCCCGCCTCTTCAACGGCCTCGCGCCGCACGACATCCTCGGCCGTCTCGCCCGGATCGATGATGCCGGCGATGAACTCCAGCAGCCAGGGGCCGTCCGGCGCATCGATGGCCCCGACCCGGAACTGCTCGATTAGCGCCACCTCGTCGCGCACCGGGTCATAGGGCAGCAAGGCAGCGGCGTGACCGCGCTCGAAGACCTCGCGGCTCAGCACCGGGCTCCAGCCGCCGTCGAACAGCGTGTGGCGAAAGCGGTACCGGGCCAGGCGGAAATAGCCCTGAAAGGCGGTTTGGCGCTCGACGAGCTCCCATTGGCGAGCCATGAGTGGTCTCCCGGGCCGCGCGGCACGCGGCGGCGGATCAATCCCGCGCGCTCAGCTCGGCCGCGATGCGCTCCACATCCTCCGGCGTGTCGAGCCCGGCGCCCGGCAACGCGACGGCATCGGCCACGTGGATGCCGTAGCCATGCCAGAGGGCGCGCAACTGTTCCAGGCGCTCGGCCTGCTCGAGGGGCGCGGGGGGCAATGTGGCGAAGCGGCGCAGGAACCCGGCACGGTAGGCGTAGATGCCGAGATGGCGCCGGTAGGCCTCCGTGCCAGCCGATCGGCCGTCGCGCCAGCACGGGATGGGCGCCCGGCTGAAATAGAGCGCGAAGCCGCGCGCATCGGTCACTAGCTTGACGGTATTCGGGTCGTCCGCGTCTTCGGAGGCCAGCGGTGCGGCGAGTGTCGCCATGGGCGCATCCGGCGCCGCCTCGAGGTCGGCGGCGACCTGGGCCAGAATCGCCGGCGGCGTCAGCGGCTCGTCCCCCTGCAGATTGACGACGATGTCGTCATCGCCCCAGCCGCGATTCGCGGCCACCTCGGCCAGGCGATCGGTGCCCGAGGCATGCGCGCTTCCGGTCACGGCCACCTCCGCGCCGAAGCGGCGTGCCGCGTCCGCAATGCGCGCGTCGTCGGTGGCGATCACCACCTCGCTCGCGCCGGCGTCGCAGCCGCAGCGCCAAACATGCTCGATCAGCGGGCGACCGGCGAGCGTGATCAGCGGCTTGCCCGGGAAGCGGGTCGAGCCATAACGCGCCGGGATGGCCACACGGAAGGCCGTGCTCATCGGTTCCGAATCGCCACTGCGGGATCATCGGTGCGCCGGATCATCGGTTCTGGCGCCGCAGCTCCTCGGCCTCGTCCAGCGAGACCTCGCGCGCTTCCTCTTCCAGCATGACCGGGATCTCGTCGCGGATCGGGTATGCCAGCCGATCGGCCGTGCATACGAATTCCTGTTCCTGCCGCTGGTAAATCAGCGGCTTCTTGCAGATCGGGCAGACCAGGATATCAAGCAGCCGCCGGTCCATTGTCCTCCTCCGTTGTTGGGCGCGAATCCAAGAACAGACTGCTCAATCGCGCGGCGGGTTACTCATCGTTCGGGCTTTGGCCCGATTGTCGACGCGTCCCATGATGTCACGCTTCTGGTCGGACTGAAGTCCGACCTACGGCCCGTCAGCAGGCGCATGCGGGCGGTCCGGTCATTCTACGCGCGGGCCTGCCCCGCCAGCCGCTGAATGACCGCCGGCGCTACCCCATCCTCGTCGATCACGGCCGCGCTCACGAACCACATGCGTTCGTCGGCGAACGCACGGCATTTGATCGCATCTTTCTCCGTCATCAGTATCGGCGCCTCGTCGCCGAATGCCAAATCCGCCGGGCGGAAGGCGTGGTGATCGGCGAAGGCATGGCGTTCGATGGTGAGCCCGAGGTCCTCGAGCTGGCCGAAGAAGCGTTCCGGCACGCCGATGCCCGCCACGGCATGGAGCGTCGAATCCCCCCACGCATTCAACGGCCGCGCGGTTTCGGGGGCGATCAGCCGCCGGGTCTCGCCTGCCGCGACCCGGAAGCAATAGGCGCCGTGGGCGGCGGTATCGAACGCCCCGTCGTCGTCGCGCACGGCGACGAAATCCACCGAGCGCAATCGCGCGCGCGGTTCGCGCAGCGGGCCGGCCGGTAGCAGGCGCCCATTGCCCAGCCCCGAATCGCCGTCGACGACCGCGATCTCGAGATCGCGCGCCAGGGCGTAATGCTGCAGCCCGTCGTCGGCGACGATCACGTCGCAAGTGTCCAGCAGCAGCCGGGCGGCGGCGGCTCGATCGGCGCCGACCGCGACGGGGCAACCGCAGCGCAGCGCCACCATGACCGGCTCGTCGCCGTGCTCGGCGGGGTCGGCATCCGCCCCGAGCCGCCGCGCTGCGTCATCGGCGCCGCCGTAGCCGCGGCTGACCACGCCGGGACGCCAGCCCCGCGCCTGCAGTTGCTCGACCAGATGCATGACCAGCGGTGTCTTGCCGCTACCGCCGACCGTGATGTTGCCCACGACGATAACCGGGACGGGCAAGCGGGCGGCACGACGCAGGCCCGAGCGGTAGGCGGCGCGGCGCAGCCCCGCCAGGGCGCGAAACAGCCCGCTCGCCGGTCGCAACACGGTCTGCCCCCAGGCCGTGGGCGTGCGCCATTGGCGCACGATCCAGCGGTTGAGCCGACCGCGGCTCACGCGTGTCCGGCTTGGGCGTGGCGGGACCGGTGCACGGCGCCCCTACTCGTCGCCGGCCACGGCCGCCGCCTTCGACTGGACCTGGTAGAGCGCGGCGTACGCGCCCCCGTGGGCGAGCAACTCGTCGTGATGCCCCTGCTCGACGACGCGCCCGCCTTCCATGACGACGATGCGGTCGGCGCCGACGATGGTCGACAGGCGATGGGCGATCACCAGGGTCGTGCGATTCTCCAGCAAGCGCTCCAGGCCCTCTTGCACGGCGCGCTCGGACTCGGCGTCGAGCGCCGACGTCGCCTCGTCGAGAATGAGCACGGGCGCGTCCTTGAGCAGCGCCCGGGCGATCGCAAGGCGCTGGCGCTGGCCGCCCGAGAGCATCACGCCGTTCTCGCCCACCTCAGTGTCGAAGCCCTGCGGCAGCAGATCGATGAACTCGGTCGCATTGGCCGCCGCCGCCGCGTCGCGGATCTCTTCGCGCGTCGACTGGCCCAAGCGTCCGTACGCGATGTTGCTCGCGATGGTGTCGTTGAACAGAGTCACGTGCTGGCTGACGTACGCGACCTGGGCCCGCAGGCTATCGAGCGTGAAATCCTGGATATCGATGCCATCGAGCAGAATCCGCCCGGAGCGCGGCTCATAGAAGCGCGCCAGCAGGTTGGCCAGCGTCGTCTTGCCGCTGCCGGAGCGGCCGACCAGGGCCACGGTTTCGCCGGCGTCGGCGTGCAGGTTCACGCCATGGAGCACATCACCCTTCTGGGCCGCGTAGGCGAAATAGAGGTCCTCGAACTGGACCGCGCCGTCAGCGCGCTCGATCGTGCGGGTGCCGTGGTCCTCCTCGCCGCGGCGGTCGAGCAGCTCGAACACGGATTCGCCGGCCGCGATCCCGCTTTGCATCGACGCGTTCACGTTGGTCAGGCGCTTGATGGGCGCGAACAGCATCAGCATCGCCGTGAAGAACGAGACGAACGAGCCCACGCTGGCGGACTGCACCACCGAATCGACGCTGGCGAGATAGACCACCGCGGCGAGCACCAGCGCGATCAGGAACTGCACGACCGGCACGCTCGCGGCCTTGGTCTTGGCCATCTTGAGCTGAAAGCCCCGGACGCGCTCGTTGGCGTCGGCGAACTGCTGGGCCTCGTAATCGCGGCCACCGAAGATCTTGATGACGCGGTTGGCCTCCACCGCCTCCTCGATCACGTGCGTCACGTCGCCCATCTGGCGCTGAATGCGTCGGCTGACCTTGCGGAAACGGTCCGTAATGTGCCGGATCAGCAGCGCGAGCGGCGGCGCCACCACCAGCGCGCTGAGGGTCATGCCGGGATTGAGCCACAGCATCCAACCGAGCAGGAACACCACCGTGCAGGTATCGCGCACGATGATCGTGATCGCGTTGGTCGCGGCCGTCGCCACGCGCTGCACGTTGAAGGTGAGCTTGGAGATCAGCTCGCCCGAGGCCGTGGTGTCGTAGACGTGGGTGGGCAGCTCCAGCAGCTTGGCGAACATCTGCTGGCGCATGCGGGTAATCACGCTCCAGCCCACCCATGACATCAAATAGTTCGACAGGAAACCGGCGATACCGCGCAGGGCGAACACCCCGATCAGGCCGAACGCGACCCAGCGGATGGTGCCGGGCTCCTTGTCGACGAAGCCGGCGTCGAGCATCGGCTTCATCAAGGCCGCGAAGGTGGCATCGGTGATGCCGTACGCCACCAGCCCCCCGATGGCGATCGAAAACGGCACCCAGTGGTCGCGCACGTAGCGCAGCAAGCGCCCGTAGGTCTCGACACCTCGCGGCGGCGCGGAGACCCCGGAACTCTTGGGTGCCATCAGCGGCGGATCGTCTGCGGACGGCAAGATGACACGGCTAATCGGCGCTCCGGTCGCGTGCGGTTGCAATCGACAATTGGCCCAGGCCGAGCTGCGCCGCGACGTCCATGGCACGAACGACCGCCTCGTGCGGCGTGCGCGAGTCGGCCCGCACGATCAGCGGGCGGTCCCCGCCTTCGCTCACCCGCGCGAGCGCATCCACCAGGGTCTCGCGCCGGTCGTCCATCAGCTCGCGGCCATCGACGGCGTATTGGCCCTCGGCACTGATCACGATTTCGAGCGGCTCGGTCGGCTCGGCCTGGGCGGATTGTTGGGCCTCCGGCAGCTGCACGCGTAGCTGCGACTCGGTCTGGAAGGTCGTCGAGACCATGAAGAAGATCAGCAGCAGGAAGACGATGTCGATCAGCGGCGTGATGTTGAGCTCGATCTCCTCACGCGGCCGCGTCCGGAAATTCACGCTGCGCGGCTCCCGGCCGACTGCGCGCGTTCGCCTGCAAGGATTTCCACGAGCTTAACCGCCTCCTGCTCCATCTGCACGGTCAGATAGTCCACCTTGCCGCGGAAATGGCGGTGGAAGATCAGGCTCGGAATGGCCACCGACAGGCCGGCCGCCGTTGTGATCAGCGCCTGCGAGATGCCGCCGGCGAGCTCGGCCGGATTGCCCACGCCGAGATGGGTGATGGTCGTGAACACGCTGATCATGCCGATCACCGTGCCGAGCAGGCCGAGCAACGGCGTGATCGCGGCGATGGTCCCGAGTGCGGTGAGAAACCGTTCGAGCTCGTGCGAAACCGCGCGACCGGTCTCCTCGATCGCCTCCTTGATCACGGCGCGTTCGCGCTGGCGATTGAGCAGCCCCACCGCCAGGATGCGCCCGAGCGGCGAATGCTCGCGCAGCGAGCGCACCTGGTCTTCGGTGACCTGGCCCTCGCGTGCCTGACGCCAGACCTCACCCACGAGGTAGTCGGGCACCACCTGCTTCTGCCGCAACGACCATGCCCGCTCGACGATGATGGCCAGTGCCACCACGGAGCAGGCGATGATCGGGGCCATCAACCACCCGCCGGCTTTGACCAATTCGAACACGCGCTACCTCCCGCATGGACCGCGGTCTACGGCCCCACAACCGCGCGCATGGTACCGGATTTCTCCGCGAGATCGCATCCGGCGTGCCAGAAACGCTGGTAGCGTTCACGCCAGGGCTCAGGGCGCAGCGGCTCGCCCGGGCGCAGTGCCAGGTGCAAGGCACCGCCGCAATCGGTGCGCGCCAATCCGGCCGGCCGCCAGCGCTCCAGGACCTCCGTATCGGGGAAGCCCCAGCGGTTGCGATACCCGACCGAGTACAGCACCCACTCGGGCGCCAGCGCCTCGACCAACGCCGGGGTCGACGAGCTCGCACTGCCGTGATGGGGCGCGACGACGACGTCCGCATCGATCGCGCCCTCGCGCCCGAGCAGGGCCCGCTCGGCGGCCGCCTCGATATCGCCGGGCAGCAGAATGCGGCCGCCGGGCGCGTCGATCGACAGCACGCAGGAGGCATCGTTGGCCAGCCAGGCGCCGTCGCGGTCGGGATGGAGGAAGCGAAACCGCACACCATCCCACTGCCAGGCGACACCGCGCGCGCAGAAGCGTGCCGGATCGCCCAGGCGATGCGGCGCGCTGCTCCACAACCGTTGCGGCGGATACGCGCGCCGCACGGCCGGTGCGCCGCCGGCGTGATCCGAGTGCTCGTGCGAGACCACCAGCGCATCGAGCCGATCAACGCCGCTGGCGCGCAAGAACGGCACCACCACCGCCGCGCCCGCGTCGAAGCGCTCCGAGTACCAGTCGCCGGTGTCGTAGACCAGCGTGTGCTCGGCCGTGCGCACCACCACGGCCAGCGCCTGACCCACATCCAGGACATCGAGCCAGACCTCGCCCGGTTGGGGCTTGGGCGGCATCCAGGCGATCAACGGCAGCAGCAGCACGCCGGCGGCCGGCTTGCCCGGCACGCCCCGCGGCGCGAGCAACCACGCCGCCCCCACACCGGCGAGTAGCAGGCATGCCAATGGCGGCGATGGCCGGTGCCATTGTGCGAACGGCAATGCGGCCAGCGGCTCGAGCACCCACCAAAGCGCGCCCAGGGCCCAATCGGCCAGGGCGAATACGATCGCGGCGGCCTCCGGCCACGGCGCCGCCAGCACGGCCCCCATGAGCGCCGGCGGCACCACTGCGAAACTGACCCAGGGCACGGCCACGAGGTTGGCGACCGGGGCCAGCATCGCGTTGCGCCCGAAGAAGCCGATCAGCAGCGGCGCCAGCACCAGCGCGATCCCGAACTGCACACGCAGCCAGGCGCGGGGCTGTGAGCTCTCCCCGACGCGCGCACACAGGAGCCAGAGGATGGCCCCGACCGCGCCGAAGGAAAGCCAGAACCCGGGCATCAGCGGTGCCAGCGGATCGAGCAGGACGACCGCGATCGCCGCGGCCGCCATGGCCGCCACCGGCCGCGCTCGCCGCCGCAGCACGATCGCGGCGAGGCCGGCCGCGAGCATGATCAGGGCCCGTTGCGTCGGCAGCGCGAAGCCGGCCAGCGCGGCGTAGGGCACGGCCACGAGCAACGCGCACACGGCCTGGCAGATCGGCGCGGGCAGGCGCTCGCGCCAGGGGCCGCTGAAGCGCCAGACCACCCGCCCGATGCCGAAGCCCAGCAGGGCCGCCAGCCCGATATGCAGCCCCGAGATGGCGATCAGGTGATTGGTCCCGGTGGCGATCAGCAGGTCCCAGCGCGGCGCCGCGATCCGGTCGCGGTCGCCTACCGTGAGCGCCTGCAGCATGCCGCTGTTCGCCAGATCATCCGCAGCCGAGCGGATCGCCGCGCGCAGACCGGTGCGCACGCGGTCGAGATGCTCGCCCGCCACGCCGAGCCGTGCCGGCGCCGGGTCGGGACGGACATAACCGGTCGCGCCCAGCCCCTCGATGAAGAGCCAGCGCGCGTAGTCGAAGCCGCCCGGATTCTGCAAGCCGCGCGGGCGCTCGAGGCGAACGGTGAAACGCCAGCGTTGGCCCGGCGCGACGCGCGCATCCGCGTGATACCAGGCGAGCCGGACGGTCTCGGGGAGCGTGAGCGTTTCGCCGCCGTGGCTCGCGCGCTCGACCCGGAACCGGAAGCGCTGGCGACGGCTGTCGCGCTCCACCAGCTCGACGACGCGCCCTTCGACGGTGATATCGGCGCCTTCCAGCTCGGGCGCGAGCGTGGGATAGCGGCGCTCGTGGGCGGCGGCTACGGCGAGTGCGAATCCGAGGGCGAACGCGCAGATCGGGCGGGTCTGCGGCCAGCGCCAGGAAGCGGGCACCGCACCCGCCGCGATTGCCAGCGCCACCCACAGCGGCGGTAAATCCTGCAGCCCACCGACGAGCGCCGCGCCCGTCAGCAGTGCGACGGCGAATGCGGCCATGTTCGTTGTTCTGCGTCCGTGCCACGCCGCGCTGACGCGGCTTGTTGTTATTCGCAGCGGCCGCGCAGCGCGGCTACGCGGCCGCCGTGCGCAACTACCCTTCCGAAGCGCCGCCGCCGTCGGCGACGACCTGCAGAATCGTCGCGATCATCTCGCCCGAGTCGCCACTCTTCGGGATGAACCCGGCGGCCCCGGCTTCGCGCATCAGGTCCGCAGTCGGGGGATCGCTTTGCACCGACAGGCCGACCGTCAGCAGACCCGGCCACCGCTCGTGGATCTCGCGGGTGGCCTCGATGCCGTTCATGCGCGGCATGTTCACGTCCATCAGGACGACGTCCGCCTGCAGCTGCTGCAACAGCTCCAGCGCCTCGACGCCGTCGCCGGCCTCGCCGACGACCTCAATGCGCAGATCACTGTCGAGCACACTGGCGATCCCCTCCCGCACGATCGCATGGTCATCGACCACCAGCACCCGTGCCGGCGCGGCTTGCTCGCCGCGCGTCGGACCGGGGCGGTCACGGGGCGCGGAACCGGCCGCGGGGGTCCGATCGCCGTCCACGCCCGATGCCTGCCGCGATACCCCGGCCGCGTCGGTGCACAATGCCGGCATCGCCGCGGCCGCGCCGTGCCGGGGCACACCCATGGGCGGATCAGCTATGCGGACCGAATGGTTCATGTGTCTGGATTGCACAGCGCCGAAAGGCCAATTGAACGCGGCCGCCAGGACCATCGCACCTCCTGGGATAATGCGCCGCCGGCCGCTGAGCGCTCAAGCCCCCCCGCTGCGGATTCCCCCGAGCCCGGGCGTGCTGGTGCCGGCTCTAGAATGGGCAATCCTGCCCATTCTCAACGCGCCGGATCCGGCGCATGTCCGCACCCATTGCCAGGGTCCATGGAGGAGCGGCGATTCGCCGCGAACGAACCGGGCAACCACGCGAAACGTAGACGGTTCGCGGGCGGTGCCCGCTCCTACCGGTCCACGATGAAGGTATTCCCAAGCGCGACGTAGGAGCGGCCATCGGCCGCGAACGAACCCGGCAACCACGCGAAACGTAGACGGTTCGCGGGCGGTACCCGCTCCTACCGTTCCACGCGCAAGGCGTTCCCAGGACGATGTAGGAGCGGCCACCGGCCGCGAATAAACCCGGCAACCACGCGAAACGTCGTCGGTTCGCGGGCAGTGCCCGCTCCTACCGTTCCACGCGCAAGACGGCTGAACTCGCTGAGCAGGAAGGGCCGGGAATCGCATTCCCGGCCGTCGTATTACGATCTACCCGGTGGGGTTGAGGCGGCCTTCGCTCAGCGTGACCTTGCGGTCCATGCGCGCCGCCAGATTGTGGTCGTGGGTCGCGACCAGGAAGCTCGTATTCGAGGACCGGTTGAGCTCGCGAATCAGCTCCCATACGCGCTCGGCCGTACGCTCGTCCAGATTGCCCGTGGGCTCGTCCGCCAGCACGCAGCTCGGCCGCGCCACCAGCGCCCGCGCCACAGCCGCCCGCTGACGCTCGCCGCCGGACATCTCGCCGGGCTTGTGCCGCAGTCGATGTTCGAGCCCGACGCGCGTCAGGAACTCGCGCGCCTGCTCGTGTGCTGCGGGCACGCGACTGCCGCCGACCACCAGCGGCAGAGCCACGTTCTCGAGGCAGCTCAGCTCCGGCAGCAAGTGGTGGAACTGGTAGACGAACCCCAGGGTCCGGTTGCGCAGGCGCCCGCGTGCCGCCGGGCCAAGCGCGCCCAATTCCGTCCCGACCACGCGCACCGTGCCGGCGGACGGCTCGTCGAGCCCGCCGAGCAGGTGCAGCAGCGTGCTCTTGCCGGAGCCGGACGCGCCCACGACGGCGACCTGCTCGCCCCGGGCGATGGCCAGGTCCACGCCCGCCAGCACATGGACCGCGGCATCCCCCTGACGAAATTCCTTCTCCAGTCCCTGGCATTCGAGCACGGGCCCGTCCGAGCGCTGCGCCTCACTCATAGCGCAAGGCCTCCGCCGGTTGCGTGCGGGCCGCGCGGAATGCCGGATAGAGCGTGGCCACCACGCTCAGGCCGAGCGACAGCGCTCCGATCCGCACCACGTCGGTCGTCTGCAGATCGGACGGCAGATCACTGATGTAGTAGATATTCGACGGCAGCAGCTCGATGCCGAACAGGCTCTCGAGCGCGGGCATGATATCGCCGATGTTGAGCGACAACGCCACGCCCCCGAGCACGCCCAGCGCTGTGCCGACCACGCCGATCAATGCGCCCTGGACCAGGAATACGCCCATGACCCCGCGCGGCGACAGACCCAGCGTGCGCAGGATGGCGATGTCGGACTGCTTGTCCGTTACCATCATCACTAGCGTGGAGACGATGTTGAACGCGGCGACCGCCACGATCAGCGCCAGTATCACGAACATCACCGTCTTCTCGGTGCGCACGGCCTGGAAGAAATTGGCGTGGCGCCAGGTCCAGTCGCTCACGCGATAGCCACTGCCGAGTTCGACCGATAATTCATCCGACACCGCCGGCGCGCGGAACATGTCGTCCAGGCGAAGGCGCACCCCGGTGACGCCGCCCTCTTCCATGCGCATGAGCGTGCGCGCATCCGCCAGGTGGATGAATCCGGTCGAGCGGTCGTACTCGTACATGCCCACCTCGAACACGCCCGCGACCGTGAAGCGCTTGAGCCGCGGCATCACGCCCGCCGGCGTGACGCTCGTCTCCGGCGTCACGACCGTCACGCGGTCGCCGCGCTCCACCCCCAGGTAAGCGGCCAGTTCCGAGCCGAGCACGACGCCATAGTCGCCTCCCTCCAGGGCGTCCAGCTCCCCCTCGAGCATGTTGCGGTGGACGTCCGAGACCGCCGGCTCCTGCTCCGGCGCCACGCCGCGGACCATGGCACCGGTGACCTGACTGCCCTTGACGAACATCACCTGCCCCTCGACGTAGGGCGCGGTGCCGGTCACCTCCGGATGCCCCTGGGCCGTCTCGGCAATGCCCTGCCAATCCTGCAGCGCACCCTCATAGCGCGAGATCGTGGCATGCGAGGCCACGCCGAGGATGCGCTCGCGCAGTTCCTTCTCGAAGCCGTTCATCACCGACAGCACGGTGATCAAGGCCATCACGCCGACCAGGATCCCGAGAATCGAGATCAGCGAGATGAACGAGATGAAATGATTGCTGCGCTTGGCCGCGGTGTAGCGAAGGCCGAGCCAGAATGGGAGCGGGCGGAACATGGCGCGCGATTAGACCACAGTCCCCTGCCCCGCGTCTGCCGTTCTCCGCGTGCGTCCGGCGCTTGGCCGTCAGGCGGCGGGCCGCGTCCAGAGCCACAGGAGGACGGCCACGAGCAGCAGCGCCAGCGCCAACACGGCGAGCGCGCTGTGCGTCGTCCACCACAGCACGGCGAGGCTCAGCGCCATCATCGCGCTCGCCGCCAGCTTCGCGCCCCGCGGGATGGCGCCGCGCTCACGCCAGCGCCGGATGGGCGGCCCCGCACGCGGGTGCGCCAGCAGCCATTGCTCGAGCGCCGGCCAGCCCTTGCTACCCGCCCAGGCCGCGAGCAACAGAAACGGCACGGTCGGCAGCCCGGGAAGCACGACACCCACCCCGGCCGCGGCCAGCGCGAGTAGCGCGATCAGACGGAAGAAATGAATGCCGATGGAAGCCAGTCCTTGCCGGGCGGCGCGCAGGTCGCCACGGGCATTCTGTGGAACACCGCACGGCTGCGCTACCCTTTGCGGGCGTTGGCCTCTAGGAGCGGTCGGTTGGGGCGCGTCCGGGCCGGTGATACCATCACCGGCGTACGCGGCCGCGCGCCGCGCCCTCGGATCACGGTGCGGGCGAATGCAGCAGAGGCTCTCGATCTTCCTGGTCATCGCGCTGCTGGCGGCCGTCCCGGCTTGGGCCGCCGAGCCCGACCCCGGGGATATCGACGTCGATCGCATCGTCCGTAGCCACCCGGACATGCCCGAGCGCGGCACCACCATGGAACGCGTACGCGCGGCGCTCGGCGAGCCCGATGCCATCGAGGATGCCGTGGGCGACCCGCCGATCACGCGCTGGGTGTATGACGACTTCACCGTATTCTTCGAGCACGAGCGCGTGCTCCATTCCGTGCGCCCGCAGCGCGCCGGCGATTGAACGATCCGCCGCGCCGGCGATCCTGCCGGGCGCCGTGCATGCTCTGTGAGAGGTTCCGATGAACCGCGTATTCCCCGCGGAATGGGCGCCCCAGGGCGCTGTCCTGCTGATCTGGCCGCACCAAGGCACCGACTGGGCGGATGATCTTGCCGAAGCCGAGAAGGCCTATACGGCCTTCGCGCTAGCCATCACCCGCTACGAGCCCGTGATCGTGGTCTGCCGCGATCGCAGCGTGCGCGAACGCGCGCTCGACCAGCTATTGGAGATCGGCTGCTCGCGCGCGGCGATCGGGACGGTCCTGGTCGACACCGACGACACCTGGGCGCGCGACACCACGCCCATCACGGTGCTGGACGACGGCCTGCCGGTGGTGATCGACTGGGGTTTCAACGGCTGGGGCGGGCGTTATCCGCACAAGAAGGACGCCGTATTCGGCCGCGAACTAATCGACAGCGCCGGCTTCGCCACGCTCGGCTACGAACGCGCCCCGGCGATCCTGGAGGGCGGCGCCGTGGAAAGCGACGGCGCCGGCACCCTGCTGGTGAATCGCCCGACGGTCCTCGGCCCGTCGCGCAATCCGGAGCTGGACCAGGCTGGCGCCGAGGCCCTGTTCCAGCGCTATCTCGGCACCGAGCGCACGCTATGGCTCGACGTGCCGCCGCTCGCCGGCGACGACACCGACGGCCACATCGACACCCTGGCCCGCTTCTGCGGCCCGAGGACAATCGCCCACGCCGCACCCAACACCAGCGGCACCGACCCGAACGCCGAGACCCTCGGCCAACTGGCCGAGCAGCTCGCCCAACTGCGCACGGCCGGGGGCGAGCCCTACGAGCTCATTCCGCTGCCCGGCCCCGAGCCGATCGCCGACGGCGCCGGCAACCCACGTCCGGCCTCCTATGCCAATTTCCTCGTCGTCAACGGCGCGGTGCTGGTGCCCTCTTACGCCGAAGCGGCGGATGGCACGGCCGTGGAGCGCCTCCAGGCGGCCTTCCCGGACCGCACCGTGGTGCCGGTCCCTGCGCGCACGTTCATCGCCGAAGCAGGAAGCCTGCATTGCCTGGCGATGCAGTTGCCGGAGGGGAGTTTCGAGGATCTTGCGCTGACGTAGCACCGCTTGCTTGCGGCCGCCGCGACGGACTTTCCTGCCCACCGCCTTCAACGGCAAGCGACGGTCGGGCTGAAGCCCGATCTACAGCCCGATGTGCGCCGCTCCGGCGCACCACCTGCGGCCGCATCGACAGCCCTGAGCCGTGCCGGGATGAATCCAATCGCGGCCAAGGAAACCGTAAAAGACTCGGAAGCATCGTTGCACAAGCGGAGAGCGGCCGGCGGCGCGTACCATGACGCGCCGTCGGCGCCTCCGAACATCTCTATTGAAAACGCGGGCTAGAACCCGTCGACGGTCAGGATGTCCCCCGAATCCGCGGCCATGACCGTCTGCGCCGAATCCGCCGCGCGAACATCCGCATAGACCAGATCGTTCACCGACTTCATCAGGCGATGCGGCCCCAGGCCGAAGTTCGACATCATCACGCTCGGCCCAAGAAGGTTATCCTGCTCCAACGCGCCCAGGCTGACCTTGCTGTCCGCATCGCCTGGCGTGGCGGCATCCACCACGAACAACTCATCGTTGGTGCCCTCGACCAGGAATACATGCTCGACGGGCTGCGTCGCCAGTTCCGCCTCGTAGGCGGCGTCTTCGGGATGCGAGGCACCCTGCCAGGCGGCATCCGGGAAAGTCTTCTGTTGGCCACCGTCGTCGGCCATGACCGCGTGGGCGTCAGAGGTAAGACTGGTGCCGCTGAGTTCAGCTTCGGTAAAGAACACCCAGCCGCTGGCACTGCCTCGCACGACAGTCGAAAGAGCTCCCGCGCCGGAGTACAAGGATTCCAGGCTGGACCCATCCTTGGCCGCTGCGCGGACCTCCGATTCGGTAATCTCATCGACGCTGCTGCCGTCGTTCCAGCCCCAAACCAGCCGATCGTCCGTGGCCACCAGGAAAGCCCCCTGGCTTGGGTCGGGGCCCGCCGTCTCCAGTTGCGTGCTGCCGTTGGCATCCACCTTATGGAGCGTGACCGGGCCCTCCCCATCCAGGTAATAGAAGGCCTCGCCGTCGGAGGTTTCCAATGCCAGCAGATCGCGCCCCAGGGGGTTGCCGTTGGGGTCCTCGCCGAGCTTGCTCAATTGACCGGCGGCCGGATCGTGAAGCAGGAACCGAAATTCACTACCATCGTTCGACGCGCTCAGCAGGCTTTCCCCATCATCGAAATCCGTCACATGAGAGAGATGAGTAATCGTGGCCGGCGCATCCTCTCCCTCCAGCTCCAGCGGATCGCCGACGGTGTTACCGTCGAAATCCACCACGATTGCTTCACTGCTCGCCTGATCGTGGACGATCCATCCCTCTGGGGAGCCGGCCTCGAAGTTGGAAATGCTGGTGACCGGCACATGGTCCGCGTCGAAGTCGATGATCGAGCCGCCGTCCAGGGTGGTCTGATGCCAGGTGGCTGTGATGGAACCGTCCTCATCTTCGAGCCTGGCGTAGGCAACGGCCGTGTCGCTCGGGTTGGCGTAATCGATGGCCACACGGATGGCACCAACGTCAGCGTCGCCGGTGAGGTTGGCCACCTCTTCAGGAGACGGCGGCGCATCGGAGCCGCCCTCCGTACGGGCATAGCGCAGTCCCTCGTCCGTCACGTAGACCACACCGTGAACGCCGCGGCCGTCCACCAGGCCGGAAGTGTCATCCGTGGGCACATGCGCGGGCGTTCCAGTCAGCACGGGCACGGGATGGGGACCGCCCACGCCGCTGTCCACCAGGAATGAGACGCCGCTCGACGGATCCAGGCCGCAAAGTTGGTCTTCGTTCAGGTAATAGTGGAGGCCCTGGTAGTCGGCCCCGCCCGATAGCCCGCCGGTCCCGCCGGTGTCGATCGAGGCGGTACAGGCGGTAGTGGAGCTGCCGCTGCCGCCACCTCCACCGCCGCCGTTACCGTTACCGCCACCGCCGCCGCCACCGCCACCGCAAGCGGCGACGGTCAATACGGCCGCCGTCAGGGCCGTGAGCTTGCTCGGGTTTTTCTTGTTCATTCTCATTGGTTTCTCCGTTTCATGGACCATCACACAGTCACCTGCCGATCTTCGGCAGGCAAAGGACTTAGCAGGCTGTTGAAAACGGCCTGCTAAGGCGGGACAGGGATGTCCCGCCGCGAATCAGGCACTGCAAGTGCCTGATTCGCGTAGCCGGGGACGGACATGCGCCGGCCCCGGTGCGTTGGGAATGGGCAGGATCGCCCATTTTCAACACCCTGTTGGCTACGTACACAAAATGTGCAAAAGCCGTCCGTGGCCACCTCGCGTGTCTACGAGCACCTCATGTTCTGGTCGTTCTCATCGACGTCGATCCCGGCTCCGCTGGATTCCGTGCCCGTGACGGTGCCAGCATCGATGTCCTCGGACGATCGCTCGCCCCCAGGATGCCTCGACGGTCGGGCTGAAGCCCGACCCACGCGTCCGCCCAGACGGACGTTCCGCCCGCTCGCCCGGATGCAGGAGCCGAACGAAACGGCGTCGGATCACGTCCGTTCGCCTCGTATGGATACGCGAGGCGTAGGGCGTGTTAGCCCCTCCCACGATCACCGCCGCGGGAGCCTGTGTGGCGCAACGCCGCATTGCGCCACACGGGCCGCGCTGTGTTGCTCGTCACTCGTGCTCGTGCTGCTACAGTCGCTTCTCGCGTCTTGCGGGGCCCGGATTGGGGGCCCACGAAGCGACGACCGCGGGAAGGGTTAACAGGCCCTAGGGAGATAAGGGCCTATCCGAGAAACCCGACGCCTCGTGCGCGCATCTCGAGGCGATCGCACAGCGCCCGGTAATATCTGCTCGGTGTGCCACGCGCTCGCGAGGACGCAGGTCTCTCGGATAGGCTCCTCGGGGTGGGCGGCGGCCCATCGGCCGCCGCCCCGGACAGTCTCCCTCAGGCCTCTTCGGGACACACGTTGCTGAGTTCGTCATCGTCAACGTCGACGGTGCCGCCGCTCGAGTCGCGCACCGTGACGTTCCCTTCACTGCTCACTTGAACGTTGTAGATCTCGCCCGTCTCGTTCACGGTGAGCTCGAATTCACCACCGACCGTCTCAGGACTGCCGACGAAATCGTTGACAATAAGCGGTGTACCCTCGCTGAAGTCGTAGGTGACATCGAAACCACAACCATCGTTCTCGGTATCGATGAACGCCATGCGGCCGTCGACCTCAACCTCGGCTCTACCCGTTTCGCCCCCGGAAGCAGTCGCTTGCATCAGGAGCTTGTCACTTCGGCTTTCGCCGACCTCCCAGCTGCTACCATTGAAGTTCCAATCGGCGTACATCAGCATCGTCATGTTTTCCTCGACGCCGCTGAAATCGCTCAAATCGCCGTCGACGCAGCCGATGCAGACATGCATCTCCGAGGTCGCCTCGAGCAAGAACTCCGTGGTATCGCCTTCGAACGTGAACGAACTCTCCATCCGATAGGCCTCATCGAGGTTGGGTGAACCCTCGATCGCATTCGCGCCGCCCGCGCGAAAAACGGCCCACTCATTGCCGCCGTCGCCATCGGCGAGATCATCGGCGATGTACTCGAGCTGGCCTTTGAACTCCCCACTATTCGTGTCGCTGCTGAAGGTGCAGTCGGCGAGATAAGCCTCGCGCGCACCGTCCACCTCACCACCGCTGAACGCCGAGCTGGGGAACGTAACGGATGCAGTGCCTGTATCCCGGATGATTGAGCCCGACGTGCCACAATCTTCGGTGGTGGTGGCTCCGGCGACGACACCGGACGTGCTATCGTTGTCCACCTGGTCATCGGTCTGGCTGGTTGCCGCCTCCGACATGCCCGATGCCGCTGACGTGATACCCGCAGCACTCTTGGCAGCTAGCGTCGCCTGCTGTCCGTCATCCAGATTGATGCTACCGCTAGTGTCGCCGCCGCCACCGCCGTCGTCGTCGGTGGAACCGCCGCCGCCACCGCCGCCGCCACAGGCGGTTACCGTGGCGAGCGCAAAGGCAGCCAGGATCGGTTTGATCGTGCGTTCTTCATTCATCGTTACCCCCTCCAGATAAATGCGGGCAATCCGTCCACATCGATTGCCCTGCTCAAGAGCACCGTCGTCGGTGCCTGCTCTGCTCACAGAAATACCGCATCCGCTGCGACCGCAAACTCTAGAATCCCATACCCAGCGCCACACCTGCGCGCTGACTCTCGCTTCGCGGTTCGTGTACGACGAGCCCCGTTGGCGTTCCGTCGGATGTGATCGGTTTCTCGTTACTGCGCCCGAATTCCCAGTACTCGTAATACGGCTCGATGAGCACGGAATAACTACCGCGATCGTGCGTCGCCGTGTAGCGCACACGGAGGCCGGAGCTGTCGCCGAGATCGAGCGTTTCGTCATCCCAGTTGGCGCCCGAAACCCCCGAAAGCTCGACGAACATACTGCCGCCGGTCACCGCGTACGCAGTGGCCGAAAACGAGTGAGTCCAGTTGTGATGGGGTCCACTCCAGCGACGCACGGCACCGATACCGACCTCGCTCCAGCGGTACTCTTCGTAGAGGCCGGAGGCGTTGTCCGTACCATGGATGTCGCGCCCCCAGACGCGGCGCGCGAGGCGCAGAAAGCCGCCCCATTGGCGCTGGGAATCGAGCCAGCCGCCCGCTTCGATGGAGCCGGTCAGGAATTGCGTGCCGGTGGTCGAGTCGCCGTTGGCGGGACTCCAATAGTCCACCTCGCCGGTATGGAAGGACGCGTCGATGCGCGTGAAAACCGGGTCGTCGTCGCCGCGGAGACTGATTCGCAGTCCGGGCAAGACGCCTTTTTCGCGGTTGAATACCTCACCCTCGACGAATTCCTCGTAATGGAAGCCGGTGACGTCGGCGGCGACGAAGAGTTCGGTGGTGGAATGGGGTTGGGCGCTCGCCCACGGTGCGAAGCTCGCGGCGGCGCAGGCCGAGAGGACGCGAACGGCGAGAACACGTCCATCCCCGCGCGGCGGATTCGCCGGTACAGCCATGGGTATACGCGAGCCCACTAATGCGCTCCCGGCGGATGGGTCGGGCCGGGGCCTGCATAGACCCCCTGGCGCTCACCCCGATTGCGGCGCGTAGGAGCGGGCACTGCCCGCGAACCGACGACGTTTCGGGTGGCTGCCCGGTTCGTTCGCGGCGAATCGCCGCTCCTACATCGCCCCTGGGAACGCACTGCGCGTGGAACGGTAGGAGCGGGCATTGCCCGCGAACCGTCTACGTTTCGCGTGGTTGCCCGGTTCGTTCGCGGCGAATCGCCGCTCCTACATTGTCCGTGGGAACGCCCTGCACGTGGAACGGTAGGAGCGGGCACTGCCCGCGAACCGTCTACGTTGTATGCGGCCGCTCGCGGGAAGGCGGCACGGCGAGGACGGGCTGCCCTTCTCTCGACGCGTGGAGCGTGCTCTACGTCACGACAAAGAGCGTCAAAATGGACCGCTGTGGAGCCTTCGCAGCAGGAATCCTGCCTTCCGCGGAGGCTCCTATGGGCTGCGGTCATAGCCATCACACCGACTCGTTATCGAGGCTTGTTCTCGTTCGAGGGCTTTATTGCGGTACGGCTAGCGACAAGCGCTCGTGCCCCGTTTGATCGACTACCCGAACCGCATCGTACCCGCCCCGCGGCATGCGCACCATCAGGCAGGGGCTGGTACGCGCCTGCGACACGAAGGCGTCGGCCGGCGGCGTCTCCCACACCACCGTCATACGCACCGTGCCCTCCTGCTCCACGAGGCGCTCACGCGCCAGCGCCAGGCTGTAGCCGCCCGTATCCTGCGCACCCATGCGCAGGAGGACCATGGCCGATTGCGTGAAATCGATCTCTGGCGGTGCGCCGCCGTTCAGGCGGTTCCCCCGCAGCGCCTGGTACGCCTGGGTGTACGCTTCGCGCGTGCCGAGCCAGGTGGCGCCCGCCGGCGCATCGGCCGGCGCGCACTGCGCCGCGGCGTACACCGCTTCGGCCGTGCCCGGCCCGGTCGCGCCGTCCCGCGGGGCGGCGCAGCCGGCGAGGAGCAGCACGGCCACGAGGCACGCGGGCTTCACGCTTCGATGGACCATGGGGATCGCCATCGAACTCACTCCATTGTGGCGCGCTTGCCGCCCGGGCGCCGGAATCCGGACCCCGAACCGGAGTTCGTGGAGGCGGCATCGAGGCTCACACCGAAGTTGGTGGTGATGTCGATCCCATCGACGTCGTCGTCGCCCACCACAACGGGCTCGAGCTCGCTCAGGCTGCGATAGGCGCCGCAGGCTTCGCCGGCATCGCATATAATGCTATCCCAATCGGAATCGGATCCGACGACGACGAAGTACTCACCTGGCGGAACGTCGGCGATCTCGTAGTCGAGCGAGTCGTTCACGGTGCCTGTCGCCCACGCATCGGCCTCGCCCGTCGTCGTATCCGTCGGGATGAGCAGGACCCAGTTGAACCCGGTATTGCCCGGCTCGGCGCCTTCCTCCGCCTCCCGCATGGTGACCGGGATCGAGTACGAGCCGGATGCCTTTCCCGAATACTCGATCGTGATCGTCGCGGAGTACACGCCGGGGGCGATACCCTCGCGGTCTACGGTAACTTCGTAATCGCCCAGCTCGGCCCCGCTCACTTCCAACCAATCCTCATCGTGCGTGACGTCGTTGATCGTCAGATCGTCTTCGCTTCCTCCGAGCTGGCTCAGCGTCAACGTCTTGGGGCCTGATTCGTCCCAGTCGAAGTTGATCGATGTGGGGTCCACCTTCAGCGATACCGGGATATCGGAAGCCGCCGCTTCCACGGCGCGGCGGGCGTCGATGAGGCCATAACCGTATTGATCGTTTCGCGTGCCGTCCTCGCCCTGCAGTTGCTCGGTGAGGTCGCCCGCCTGCAGCAAGGTATCGACGTCGAGCGGTGTCAAGTCGGGCTTCTCCGCCTTCATCAGCGCCAGCACGCCGGCCACATGGGGCGCCGCCATCGAGGTGCCCTGGTAGAACTTGTAGGCGTCCTCGTTCTCCACGTCATCGAGGACCGTGCTCAAGACGCCGTCGGGGTAGGTATCGTTGTTCTCGTCCACCGTGGCGTTGCCGCCCGGCGCGGCGATGTCGATCTCGGAGCCGTAGTTCGAGTACGGCGCGAGTTCCTTGTTGAGATCGACCGCGGAGACCGAGATCACGTCGTCGTAGGAGGCGGGATAGCTCAGCTCGCTCGTGTCCTCGTTGCCGGCGGCGGCGACGATGAGGACACCTGCATTCCGGGCCTCCTCATAGGTCGCCTCCGCCGTCTCGCTGTAGCAGCCGAGGCAACCGAGGCTCAGATTGATGATGTCGGCCGCTGCCGGCGGCGTATCGCCGGAATCGTTGTCCAGGCCGGCCGCGTAGCGCACGCCCTGGATGACATCGTGGCTCGTTCCGACTCCGGTGCCGTCGAGCACACGGATCGGCATGACGGTCGCGCCCCAGGACACGCCTGCGACCCCGACCCCGTCGGTGTTGTTGGTCTCAGCCGCGATGGTGCCCGCGACGTGCGAGCCGTGGAATGAACTCGCGCCCGGCGTGGTGGTGTCGCCGGGGTCCTCCGGGTCCGCGTCGTCGTCGACGAAGTCGTAGCCGCCGGCGATGACGTTTTCGAGATCCTCGTGGCCGTGATACACGCCCGAGTCCACCACCGCGACGGTCACGTCCGAACCATCCACTCCGGTCTGGATATCCCAGGCCTGGGGCAGGTTGATCAGGGGCAAATGCCACTGGACGGAATACGCGGGGTCGGTCGGGGTCTTCTGCGCGCGATGGATGTAGTTGAGATCGGCGCTGGCGACGTCGTCGCGCCGGCGCAGGGCCTTGACCGCCATGCGCGTCTCATGGCGCCGCCGGACCTCGGACGGCGCGTTCGCGAAGCGCTCGATATTTCGGTGGGCGACGCCGAGGCCCATCAAGGCGGCGGCGCGCTCATTGCGCCGCTCCGGGAGCGCCATCAGCAGCGGCCCGCCGGCGCTGCCCGCCTTGGCCCGCAAGCCGGTCTGCTCGGCCCTGTAGTCCACCGCGTTAGTGGCGCTTTGCGGCAGCGTCGCCGGCTCGAAGCGCACGACGGCCTCGCCGGCGACGAAGTCCGGCTCGCTCGTCGCGGTCGTGGCGGAGGATTGCCCCACCGTCAGTACGTAGTTCGTCTCCGTGTCCTGCGTGGCGCCGGCCACCTCGACGAAGTACGTGCCATCGTCCGCGACCTCGATCGACTCGGTCGCTTGCGGTGAATCGGAAAACTGCGTCGGATCTTCGTCCCCTTCGGCATACAAATACAGGTCAAGGTCGGGGCCGCTACCGGAGCCCTCGTAGTCGCTGATTCTGAGGGAGACCGCTTGCCCCGACGCCAGGCTGACTTCGTAGAAATCGGAGGGGTCCGGCGTGGCGGCGAGGCTGCCGAAGGCCGTTCCGTCGACAGCGATGAAGCCCCCGACCCGTGCGGGATTGGGCAGCGGCTGCGCCTTGTCGCGCGAGTTGTTCTCGGCGTACGTCGCATCCGGATCGTTGGTGTCGCCATCCATGACCGTCGCCGCGCGGGCGGTGACGGTGCCGCTGACCGTCGCCAGGGACTCGGTGTCGTCACTATTGCCGCCGCCGCCGCCACCGCCACCACCGCAGCCGCTCAGTGTGGCCGCCAGTAGCAGCGCGAGTGCGCCGACCGGAGTTACGCGCGCTCGACGCATGGAGTCCCCCAAACGCGTTATCGGCGGCCCGCCCCGGGCGGCCCGCCTCATTATCATGGAATGGCGGATTCGACAGTGGCACCGGCTAATTAGGCCGGTCAAGCGCGAAACGCGGCCGTCAGCGCGCATGCGACGGGCCGGAGTGCAACTTTGAGAATTCGGTCAAAGTATTGCCACCGGGTCGCCGGACGCTCCCTTCCGCTTCCGGTGGATCGGTGCGCGCTTCATTGGGGGCTACGGACCGCCTGGCTAGTGGGCCATGCATCCGGGCGACGCCCTTGCCGGTGTCGAGGCACGGCGACCGGCGGAACCCGGGCCCGCGCCCAGCACTCGAATCCGGATCAATGTCCGCGGGCGTCGCAGGCCCGCCCGCGATTCGTGCGGTGGGACAATACGCCGGTGCGGGCGATTGCGCGCTGTGAAAAAATAGTGTGTTTACCGCATCCGTCTGATCGGAGAAACCGTGCCAGCCTCTTCCGCGCCCAGCCCTGAGATCACGTCGCCCGCGTCCGGCGAGGCGCTGCCGCGCGCACCGCGCGGCGCGCGCGCCTGGGGCCGCGCCCACGGCAGTGTGCCGGCGCTGGCGATCGCGGAGGCGGCGGCCAAGCACGATGCCCTGGTGGTGGCGGTGGCCACCAGCGTGCACGAGGCGGCCACGCTGGAGGCGGAGATCGGGTTCTACGGCGGCGGCGAGCTGCCGGTGTTCCATTTCCCGGACTGGGAGACGCTACCCTACGATCTGTTCTCGCCGCACCAGGACATCGTCTCGCAGCGCCTGCGCACGCTGGACTGGC
>CAZVBX010000036.1:0-27467 GCA_964625925.1 uncultured Ectothiorhodospiraceae bacterium
ACTGCAGCTCGCGCGAGATATCGAGCATGTAGTCGTACGGCCGCTCGGGATCGAATTTGAGCCGCAAGAATTCCTCGAACGTGCGCACCTGGCCCAGCACATGCGGCTTCTCGCGGCCGATGTGATGCCACGAACTCACCTGTAGATCCCAGGGATTACGCACGAAGACGAACTTGAACAGGCCGCGGTAGACCTCCGCCGGCAGCATCTCGTAGGCGGCGATCGCCTTGGTGTGCCGCGGAAACTTCACCCCCAGCTTGTGGCGCGGCCGCGTCGTCTGGCTGATCAAGCTGGCCGCCAACAGCGCCGGTCCGTAGCGACCCGACCAGCGATACTTGCGCAGCGCGGCGCGCACGCTCGTGCCGCCGGTCTTCGCGATATGCACGAACATGAACTGATGGCTGTGCGAGATCAGCATGGCGTTTCGTTCTCGACTCCGAGCACGCGCAGATAGGCGTGGACGCTGGCTTCGCGCGTATAGTCGGTCACGGCCTGGCGCAGCGTCTCCGGCGGTAGCGGGTTGCGCAAGCTGCGCACCATAGCATCGGCCAGCGCCTGGGCGTCGCCGACCGGCACGAGCGGACCGAAGCGGCCACGGTCCAGGATTTCGCTCGGTCCGCTGCGGCAGTCAGTCGCGACCACCGGCGTTCCCAGGGCCAAGGCCTCGGTCAGCGCGTTGGGCGACCCCTCCCAGGCGGAAGACAGCACGAACACATCGGCGCGTTGCATGCAGCCGTACGGATTGGCCGCGAAGCCGGGCATGGCCAGAGCCGATTCCATCTCCAGTTCTTGCGCAAGGCGCTCCAAGCCCGCCCGGGCTTCACCCTCCCCCAGGATCACCAGCCGGACGTCGCGTTGCGCGCGTACGCGCGCAAATGCGCGCAGCAGCGTCGGAAAGTCCTTCTGCTCGGTGAGCCGGCCGACCGCCAAGATGGTCGGCGGCCCGTCGTCCCGGAACCACGCGTGCGTGGGGATCTCGCGCGCGCACTCGTACAGCGCCGGCGTGACCACCGGATTGGCCACGACGTGGACGCGCTCTGGCGCGATTCCACTGGTCGCGACCACATCCTGCGCCACCCCTTCGGACACGGCGATCACCGCGTCCGCACGCGGGTACCAGCGCCGGATCGGCCGGTAGCGCAGCCAGCGCCGGACGCTCCCGCGATGCGCCAGCGACTGCGACAGCGTGTTACCGATGCGGATGACGACGCGCGTTCCGGTACCGGCACGCTGACGCGCGCGAAGTGCGGCCCGCCCGGCGCGGTCCTTCGCGGCCAGCAGCACCCGCGGGCGCACGCGGCGCAGATAACGCGCAATTTCGCCGGCAGCGGCGCCCGCATGCGTGCGCGACAGCCGCACTACCCGGGCACCGGCCGGCAAGGCCGCGAAGTGACCGCCGCGGGCCTTGAGCACGAGCACATCCACCGGGTATCCAGCCTCGAGCAGGCCGGTCACGAGTTCGTTCATCATGCGCTCGACACCGCCATCGCCGGAATAGGACAGGAGCACGGCGAGCGGCGCTGGGCCTTCCTGCTGCGCGCCCGTCACGGCGACGCCACGTGCCCAGCGGCGGTCTCGTCATAGCCCAGACGGGCCAGAGGCGCATGTACGCTGGCCGCGAAATGCGCCAACTCGGGGCTCTCGCGATGGGCAAAGGCCCGCGCCGGATCGATCTTCGCGGCCACGGCCGCGAGCGCATCCGGCTCCGGCGTCACGCCGCAAAATCGCAGCGCCCGCTCGAGTTCGGGCTGCGGTCGCTGCAGCAGCGACTCGTAGGAGACCTCCAGGGCGCGTTCGCCGAGGGCGGCCACGTGCGCCCGTGCCCGGCAGACATAGGCCTCCCATAGCTCGAACCCGCCCTCGAGCGAGCGGCAGCGCACCTGTGGCCCGAAGCCGCGACGCTTCGGCCCCCACGGGAGCATCGTGTAGGTACCCCGCCGCCGCCGGTAGCGTGCCACGTTGGACTGAAACGCCGACTCGCGGCGCGCGCGCAGGCTATCGGCGACATCGACCCCGTGGCGCACGATGTGCAGGACGCGCGCCTCGGGGAACAGCTCCAGCCACAGCGGCAGCGTGTAGGTGTTGCGGGGATCCTTCCAGCCCCACGGCTCGCGCACGCCGGCCAGCCCGCGGTAGCGCAACCAGCGGCCGGGACCCAGGAAACGCATCGCGGCCGGACCGCGCGCGAGCCTGCCCATGTAGTCGAGCAGCCATGGACGCAGTGCCTCGTCCGCCAGCAACCAATCCATCGACTCCGGCCGGTCCCAGGTGGCCGAGGCCTGACCGAAGACCCAGGCATTGAGCGCGTTGGTGAAGGCCGCCTCCTCATTGCGGCTCGCGCCCTGGCCCATGAAGAAGCCGGCCCGCTGCAGCACACGCGTCAGCAGGCTCGTGCCCGAACGGTGCATGCCGATGATGATGACCGGCGGCATCGTGTCGTTCACGGGAGCGCCTCCTCATGCGGACCCAGCACCGCATCGAGATACCTCTGGGCCGCGCGGCGGGCGTCGAATGGCGCGGTAGCCTCGGTGAACTCGGCGAGTGCGGGCCGCTGGTCCAACTGCCGCTCGATCGCCCCGGCCAACGCGGCATCATCGCCGACCGGCACCAGGGGCCCGACTTTCCCCCGCTGCAGGATCTCCGCGGGCCCGCTTGGACAGTCCGTCGAGACCGCGGGCAAACCACAAGCCAGCGCCTCGACCAGTACCGCGCCGGAGCCCTCGCGTCGGGAGCAGAGCGCGAACACGGACGCGCGCGCCATGTAGCGGTATGGATTTGGCTCGAATCCGGGCAAGGCCATGTCCTCCGCGACGCCGAGTTCGCGCGCAAGCTCACTGAGCGGCTCGCGTTGACGCCCCTCGCCGAGCACGACGAGTCGGCAAGGCCGCGTGGCGCGGATGCGTGCGAAGGCGCGCAGCAGCGTCGCGAAATCCTTGCGCGGCTCGAGCGAACCGACCCCGAGGATCACCGGCGGTGCATCGGGGCCGAACCAGCCGTGAACGAGCGGCGCGCTCGCCAGTTCCTGCAATTGCGGCGTAACGATCGGGTTGGCGATGACATGCAGCCGGTCCGCGGTCACCCCCGCCAAGCGTTGTAGGTCGTCTCCGACCCCTTCCGACGGCGCTATGACCGCCTCGGCCCGCGGGTACCATGCGCGCATGGAGCGCAGCAGGCGTTTGCCCCGGCGCGGGCCCAGTTCTTCGGCTTGTGCCGCCAGCGACATGCCCATGCGAATGGCGATCCGGCAATCCACGCGAGCGAGACGGCGGGCCAGAAGCGCGGCGCGGTTCAGTCGGTGACTGGCCGTGAGTAGCGCGGCCGGGCGCTCCCGGCGAAGATAGCGCACCAGCGCCGGCACGACGGTATTCCGATGCGCAGCCGCGAGTCCGACCGGCCGGATGTTGGCGGGATGATCATCGATGTACGGACCGTGCCCGCGAATCGTCAGCAGGTCGAATGCTCTGCCCGAGCGCGCGATCTGAGGCAGCAGATTTCCGATGACGCGATCGACGCCGCTGTGGCCGGATGTCGCAAATAGCAGCGCGACGCGCGCTTGAGGCCCGCTCATGGGGTGCCCGCCAGTCCCATGACACGCAGGTAGGTTGCGGCCACGGGCGCGGCACGAAACCGCTCCACGGCCTCGGTCAGCTGCGCAGCTGAGGTTGGCCGGTCGAGCAGGTGCGCCAATCCGGACGCCAACCCCTCGTCGTCCCCGACAGCAACCAACGGCCCGTAGGCGCCTCCGCCCAGGATCTCAGCCGAACCGCTGGGGCAGTCCGTAGAGATTGCCGGCGTGCCGACCGCCATCGATTCGATCAGCACGTTGCTCAGACCCTCGTAACGCGACGATAGGGCGAACACGCTCGCGCGAGCCATGTACGGTAGCGCATCGAGTACGAAGCCGGGCATGTCGACGTCCTCGGCGACTGCGAGCGAGCGCGCCCGAGCCGTCAGTTCCAGCCGCTCCGGACCGTCCCCGAGCAGGAGCAAGCGACAGGGACGTTGCTGGCGCAATCGGGCGAAGGCCTCCAACAAAGTGGCGAAATCCTTCTGCTCGGTGAAGCGCCCGACGCCGAGGATCACGGGGATGTCGCGCTCCGATTGGAGCCACGGATGGTCCACGTCGGCGGCCGCGCGTGCCGGGAAATCCTCGGTGACCGTAGGGTTGTGGATAAGCGCGATACGCTCGGCGGGCACGCCGAATTCCGACCGCAAGTCCGCGCATACCCCAGAACTGTTGCCGATCATACGCTCGGCTTTCGGGTAGAGCCGGCGGATCATCGCGCGCTGGAGGCGACGCCGCGCCACTATGCTCAGCGTGTTCGTCACCTTGACGAACACCGGCACGCGCACGCCGGACCACATGCGGGCCAGCAGGGCCGTCTGCGCCGCGTGGTCCTTGGCGGTAAGCACCGCCGCAGGCCGGCTCTCCCGCAGATAGCGCGCCAGGGCGGGCACGCCATCGCGCTTCGAGCGCGTCTCGAGTTCCCGGATTCGGACGGCAGACGGCAAGCGCGCGGGATAGGGGATCTCGCCACCGCGGATGCGGACGAATTCCGGGACTACGCCCAGACGCAGGAATTCGCCCATCAGGGTCACGAGCTTGCCCTCGATCCCGCCCCAGGATTTGAGCGGACCTACAATGGCGAGGCGTGGGGCGTCAGCAAGCTGGTGCGGGGCCCCCGCCATCGCGCCACGCTCGTCGCTTGCACGCGGACTCATTCTTGCGGCTCGAGACGCATGACCGCCATGTAGGCCTGCGCGGCGCCAACCTGCGAGTAACGCTGTCGCACTCGTGCGGCCAGTGCTTCGGTATCCGGCGGCGTGTCCCAGACCCGGCGCATGCCCTCGGCCAGGGCCTCGGCATCCCCCACAGGCACCAGCGGCGCTGCTCGGCCGCCGTCGAGGAACTCACGCGGGCCGCCCGGGCAGTCTGTCGAGACGACCGGGACCCCGAGCGCCAGCGCCTCGGTCAAGGCGTTGGGCGAGCCTTCCCAGGCCGAGGACAGCACGAACATGCGCGCCCGCGCCATGTACGCATAGGGGTTCGCAACAAAACCCGGTAGATGGAAGTCCTCATCGATCCCAGCTTTGTGGGCACAGGCCAGGATTTCCTTGCGTTGCGGCCCCTTGCCGAGGATCACCAGACGGGCGCGATGCTCGCGGCGAAACTCCGCAAGCGCCCGGATCAAGGTCGGGAAATCCTTCTGGCCGGACAGCCGCCCCGTGCCGAGAATCACCGGGGGCTCGCCGGTCGCGAACCAGGGATGATCGACGGGCGCGGACGCGTTCGTGGCCAGGTCCGGCGTAACGACCGGATTCGGCGCGACAGTGATGCGCTCGGCCGGCACACCGGCGATCAGCGCGATGTCATCGGCCACGCCCTGGGAGACGGCGATGAGACCATCGTTACGCGGAACGAAACGGCGAATCCGCGCGAGTCGGCGGGCGCGCTCAGCGGGAGGGGACGCATCTGAGGCGCTCGAAAGATGCGTATTGCCGGTAGTGTAGATCCGAGTCGGTACGCGCGCGAGCCGCAGGGCGCGCTGCGCGAGCATGTTCACCCGCACACGCTGCGTGAGCATCGCATCGGGCCGCTCACGGACGAGATAGCGCCGCAGCCAGGGGATACCGAACCATGCATGGGTCGTCGGCATGCGGAGTCGGCGGATCGACTCGTGCAGCGAAACCTTGTATTTGGTCTGGTCCTTCGCAAGCAGAAGATCGACTGCCAGTCCACGTTCTGCTAGGGCGTTCATTAGATGGACCCGCATCTTGCCCATGCCGCCCTTGCCCAGCTCGGCCATGACCACGGCCAGACGTGGCGGGGACCGCGGCCGGTCGTCGGAGTCCGATACTGCGGCGCGGCGGCCGTTATACATGGTGTGCCTCCATCAGGACGCGCGGCGGCGGCTGTCCGTCCACCGATCCGCCCAACCAGCATCGTGCCCGTGAACGTCCGCCGTACTCGGGTCGGGGAGCCGATCGCGCTAGCGCCTAATCGCCGGCTCGCGCTCACGCGTGCGCATGCCGCTTCAACGCAGCCGCTTATGCTACCCGATGTGGCATGGTCGGCGCTCATGAGCGCTTTCTACAGCCCCCGCCGGCCCGGGACGCACCCGCCGCGAACCTGTCATAATCGCGGATCCGTCAACGACACGCCCCTCCCCGGCGCAGGCCGCGGTCGCAACCGGGGAAGGCACCGGCGCGTTTACACCGCACGCCGAGAATATTGGCGAGTCAACCGAGCCGCCATCCGCGTCATCCAGCTATGAACACATTTCGCCAATTGAAGCGCCGCGTGCGTCACTTTCGCACCGAGCACTATTTATTGTCTTACCCGAAATGCGGACGGACCTGGCTACGTATGATGCTCGCCGGGGTTTGGCGTCGGCATTTCGGGCTCGTGCTCGATGACCCGCTTAAGCTCCATCGGGCCGCCAACCGCGGGCGCGGGATCCCGCGCGTGGATGCCACGCACGACTGGAAGACGCCGGGCCTTCCGATGACGGAGCAGCGCGTCCACCGGGACAAGAGCGCCTTTCGCGGTAAGGGCGTCATCCTGCTCGTGCGGGATCCGCGCGACGTGATCGTCTCCAACTATTTTCAGAAGCTACACAGAGACAAGGAATTCTCCGGCACGTTGACCGAATTCCTGTCGGATGAGGTGTTCGGGCTGCGTCGGGTCATCGAGTACTACAACACCTGGGCGCACAACCGGGACGTGCCGGCGCGGTTCACGGTGGTGCGCTACGAGGAGCTGCTTGCCGACACGGCGCATCCGTTGAAGCGCACTCTGGAGGCGCTGGGTGTGACGTCGGTGGCTGATGAAATCCTTGGTGCGGCGATCGAGGAATGCAGTTTCGACAATATGCGGGCACTGGAAACCAATGCGGCGAGCGGGCCGGGGCAGCTGCGGCCCGCCAATAGCGCCGATTACACGACCTACAAGACCCGGTCAGGCAGATCCGGCAGCTATCTGGAGCACTTGGATCGCGAGCAGATCGATTGGATGGACCGCGTGATCGAAGACGAGCTTTGCGATGCCTTTGATAGCTATCGCAAGCCGCCTCATTCAAGCTGAGGTCCGATAGAGCGCCGTCCGGTCCGCAGGTCGGAAGAATCGATCATTAGCTTGTAGAAACCATCGTCTCGCATTATCAAACGCTTGCGGTAGCTCAGTTCCGGAGCGCCGATGTGTCGAGGGAGCCCGGTAGGAGTCGCGTGCCCAAATTCGATGCGCGGCTTACGATGCATCTCGGCTTTATAACCACAGCGAGGGCCGTCGGCCCAGGTCGATAATAGACATGGCGATTACACTTGGCACAGCCCCCACGGGCATCCGCGACGCGACCATCGCGTCGACGATTCTGCCGCCGCCGACACCGGCGTGGACCGCGGCCGCATTGCTCATACTCGCATTCGGCAGTCTACTCTCTCCGCCGCTGGTGAATCTGGGCATTACCATGGGTCTGGTCGCGCTGTCCACCGCGCAGGCGCAGACGCTACGCACCTGGGCGGCGACTCCGACCGTCATCATTGCACTCGTGCTCGGTGCATGGGTTGTCCTGCGGGCGCTCGCAACCTGGTCCGGTGCCTCCCCGTATGACGCAGCCATCCGCAGCGAGGATGTATGGGCGTATTTGCGCATAGCCGGGCCGCTACCGGCGATTTTGGGCCTGCTTTTCGCACTCAATACGCGCTACCGCTACTGCGTGCTCGCCCTGTTCCTCCTCAGTTGGTTCGTCTACATCGGACGGGGGTTTAGCGTGACCGAGTTCATGCGCGCGCTCGACGGTACCCGCTTGCAATTCGGACATAGCCCGACCGAACTGGCCATGGTCGGGGGTGGTGCCTTTATGGCAGGACTGAGCTTTTTGTTCAGTGGCTCGTTTCGAGCACGTCGGCAGCCATGGTGGGCCGCGGGCTTTCTCTTGCTCGGCTTGGCGGCGATCGTTAGTGGAGGCACTGGCGTGCTGCTATCGCTGACACGCTCGGCATGGCTTAGCTTCGCGGTCACACTTCCCATAGTACTCATGGGCTGGACTGTGACCTGCACGCGAGCCGGACACCTGCCGCGTTCGTTTCCGGTCGCGCTCCTCGCTTGCTCGTTGACGCTGGCTGGAGTACTGGGCTGGGCAGCCAAGGACACGATCAGTGCCCGTTTCGCCGAGGGCGGAGACACGGTCGAGGCAATCGTAGCCGGGGACGAAGATATCCCGTTCCGTAGCTGGGGCAAACGCTACGTCATGTATACCGAGGGCCTCGCCATGATCGCGGAACGTCCGCTGACCGGCTACGGCCCCGGAACGATCCGCAATATCCGCAAACACTATGAATCGGAACGGCTATATGGCGCGGGGCATTTCCATAGCTTTCCGATTACTGCCGGCGTTGCGCTCGGAACCGTCTGGACGGCGTTGTGGTTCGGACTCGCAGGCATGCTGCTGTGGCGTGGTACTCGAGGTTTCATCCAGGTTTTGGGTGATCCGGGCTTCGCTTGGGGAGCCGCCGGATTCTTTGGGTTCTATCTAGTCACCAGTCAATTCCAGGTACGCATGTTCCAGAGCGCTGGGTCGGCCTACCTCGTCCTAGCTATGGCGATCATGTTTGGCGGTGCCTTGCTCGATCAGTGGCATCGCCGGGACCGCGCTCGGCGTTCGCATTAGTAACGGGTACGCACGGTTCCAGAGGTCGGTCGCGGCAGCCTGGTCGGGTTACGGGTTGCGCTCGGATACGGCGCCGCGGTGCGCCGGTATGAGCCCAAAGTACGCGGCGTATTCGGCAGCCGCGGTCGAGGCCTCGAAAGGTTGGCTGGCCAGTTGTAGATCGACATTCGCTGGCCCCGTCTGCAAGGACTGGACCAGCGCGTCACCGAGCGCCTGCCAGTCACCCACCGGGACCAGGCGTCCGTAACGCCCGTCAGCGAGAATCTCGCGCGGACTGCTCGGGCAATCGGTCGACACGATGGGCAATCCCAGACCCAGCGCCTCGGCCACGACGTTCACCATGCCTTCCCAGGCCGACGAAAGCGCGAAGAGATCGCTGCGCGCCATCCACGCGTACGGATTGTCCCGATGGCCGACGAAATCCGTATGCGCGGCTACACCGAGTTCATTGGCGAGATCGAGCAGGTGCTGGTGCTTGTTGCCAGTGGTATCGGCCAATACGATGAGACGGCAGTCAATCCGTTCGCGTGCATGCGCGATGGCGCGCAGTAGAGTCGGATAGTCTTTCTGTCCGCGAATGGCACCGACAGTCACGACCACCGGCACCGCATGGTCCGGCGCTAGCCAAGGGTGGTCGACCGGCTCTCGTGCCCGCTCCTTCATGCGCGCCGTGATCGACCCGTTGTAGATGGTGCGGATATCGACACCGCGCAGACCAACGTTTTGCAGCAAGTCATCGCGAACTCCGTGTGAGACCGCGATGACGCCATCGCAGCGCGGATAGTGCCTGCGCACCTCGGCGAACTTCCGCTTGCGTTCACGAGGCGTGCGGCCCTCGGACGCACCAAAAGTGTTCGGTACGCTCGCGTAGAGCCTGGATCGCACGCCGGGCAATGCCGCGCACGCGGCCAGTACGAGGTTACTTCGATGATGGGTCGCGAGCACCGTCCGCGGGCGCACTCTCAACAGATAGCGATAGAGCAGGAAAGCCGCCAGCCACTTGGAGCGGGCCTTCAACGGAACGTAGCTGGCCAACTGTGCGGTCTCGTCGGGATAGAAGAGCCGACTGTCGCGCCAGCCAACGAGTTCGACCCGCAGCCCCATTTCCGCCCACACGTACATCTGATTCGTCAGTCGGCGCCAGGTACCGCCCGATTTCCGGAATTGGCCGAAGATTACGATGTCCGGCGGACATGAGCGGTCGGATAGCGGCAGGTTCGCGTGAGTCGTATCGGGTTCATCGGCCACGTCGATTTCGAACCTTTATGCCGCCGGCGTCGTCGGGTCGGATTGTCCGGATTGCGGCCGAGCACCGCGCTTGTACTGGGCGAACGCATCCGACAGCTGCGCATCGATGATGCCTTCGACGAACGCTAGGTCATCAGCGAAGAGCTCGCTGATGTAGCCGCCGACCTCACCCTTGCGGGTCTTGTATGTCTGTTGATCCTCCGGATCGCGGGCCGATAACGCACCGGTCTGGAACGCATTGGAGGATTCGAGGTCGCGCATGTTGTCAAAGCGACAATAGTCCACCGAGCGCGCGATATCCTCATCCGAGACATCGCTGCAACCAATGAAATCCAATGCGCGCCGCAGATGGACCTCGGTGTCCGCGTGCAGGTCTTCGTACGTGATCTGCAGGAAATCCCTCGGCACTCCGGCATTGCGTACCCAGATGTTGTAGAACTCAACGATGGACTCGATTCCGCCACGGCGCTCGCGCACGTAATCGCCCATATCGCCTTGAAAGTTGTAGTTGCGCTTGGTCTTCTGGAAATAGGACGACACCAGGACATCCCGGGGGTCGCGGACGAGAAAGATCACCTTCCGCGTTTTGTAGAAGGATTTGTCTCGGCCGAGTTCCTCCGGCAGAAGGAACTCCGGGCCCCCGTCATGGTGGGCATGGATGTACGGGATCTTGAGACGACGGCTGTGGTAGCCGCGGATCTTCAGCGGCTTCCGGCGCGTGATGCCGTAGTGGCTCTCGATCGCCTTCGCGATCAAGAGGACCAGCCAGGTCCGGCCGCATTTGGGGAATGAGACGATGTGCACGTCGGCGCGCCAGCGGCGCCACCATCGCCGCAAGTGCTTGAAACGCTCGCGCAGCAGGCCCCGCTGTCTGAGGATCACGCCCATGACGATCCCGCGGCCGCATCGTCGGCGGCGGGTTCGGCCCGACGCAGGGCCTCCTGGCCGGGCCCGTGATCCAGGATCCGCTGAGCGACCTCGATCAGGCGCTCGTGTTCCTGCCGGTAGTGGGCATCGATCTTTTCACGCATTCCCCCGCGCGCGAGCAGATCGCGATCACGATAGATGATCCGGTCGAAGGCATGCCGGATGAACGCCGTGCGGAACTTGCGCCATGGCTTGCCGAGCTTGCGGAGCCCGCTACTGCGCCGAACGGTGGCGTCCTCGGGCTCAGGCCGCGGGTACCGCCGGTGACTGCGCGGAAAGAAGATGTCGATTGCCGTGGCGGAGAACGCGCGGTTACCGCTCACACGCTCGGGCAGCGGTGGCAGCTCGGTCAGCCCGAGCGCTTCGGCCAGACGCTTGTAGACGGCGTCGGGACTATTGCGCAGATCCTCCTGGCGGAACAGGTACACGCGTTCGGGCCCGAAGCTCCGCGCGTAAGCACGGTAGAGTTCCAGAAAGCGAAGGTCGAGGGCCTCGACGTTACGGGCGCCGTAGACGCGCCGCGCCACCCGGCGCTGAAATTCACCATCGTGATAGTTCAGGAACGTCTCGATGGGGATCCCGCGATCCTTGACCAGCGACTGGCGGTACGCCGAATGCAGCCAGTCGGATTGGCGGCGCACGAAATAGATGATCCGAGCCTGCGGGAAGGCCTCCTGGACGATCGACAGCTTCTCCGCGAAATCATAATGACCGCCATACATGTCGCCGGAGATCGTCGGCTCCGAGAGCACGAGATTGCGATCGCCGATCCGTTCCTGCACCGACTCCGCGGCGGCCAGGAACGCCGCCCGTGTCTGCGGGCCATGATTACGCAGCGCGGTCTTGAGCGGCCCGATGAGCTCCGCGGGATTGAATGCGAATTTGGCCTCGTCGAGGCTTGCGAAGACCGCGCGCTGCAGAAACCGCGTGGCGGTCTTGTGCAGGCCGATATGCAGGATTACGTCGCGCATGGCAGCGATACTCGAATGGCCGGGGTCACGCTCACCGATGCTCTTCGAAGCGGTAGTCGAAAGCTTCGATTTCCCGGCGGCACAGGTCCTCGATCAACCGACGATCGTCGGAGGAGAGGGTTTGACTGTAGTGATCTTTTTGCGGCCTGAATCCGCCCTTGGCGCGCCGCTCAGGTAGCATAAGCGCATCGGCCGGCAGCCCAAGATCGCGACTCAGTTGGGCGAGGTCCGACTCCAGCTGCTCGTAACGCAGCACCCGGTCGACGAGGATCCGGTCACCCTCGGCGTAATGCGTCCAGTTGCTCAACCAGTGAGGCTTGTGCTCGGCGAGATATTGCAAATAGTCGCTGACGCTCGGGAAGTTCGTGCGGCCACGCCGTTCCCAGCGGAACTTCTGCCACCAGTAGCGCGATACCGCCCGGTCCCAGGGATTACGCTCGATCGTCAACGTCAGGTAGCGATTCCAGTAGTCGCCGCCCAGGCGATCGCGCAGTTCGCGCGCGCTGGTGTGCTGCGAGAAACGGCCGCTGCGTTGCCGCCGCGTGAACAGCCGCTTCCACTCGCGAAATCCCCGATGCTCGCGGATGCGCTTGGCCCAGTTGGCCGGCGGCTGGCCGCCATGGGCGGCGCGCATCTCCTCCTCGCCGAGCCTTCTGCTCAAGGGCGTGATGGTGTCATCGCCGTCGCACAGCCGGGATAGCGCCATCTCGGTGCTGCTTCCCGCCGTCTTGCGTGTCTTGATGAAGATGAAACCGTAGCGGTGACAGATGATCATTCTAGTGCTCGTGCCGCCGGCCCCCGTGAGCGGGAAAAGTTGCGCCGGGAATGCATCGGGACCGGTCGTCGGCCGCGGTGCGCAGCGGCGACAAGTGAATGGCCGGAAACGGACAATCTCCTTCCGACGCGTGGATCGTTTGGCGGCGCTCTTGGGGGTCGCCGGTTCAGCCGCTGCCGTCGACCTTGACGTACTCGGCACCGCAATAGATGCACTTGCCGTGGCCGTGCTCGTCGAGCGGGATGAATACCCGCGGGTGGGAATTCCACAAGCTGGTATCCGGCAGCGGGCACCGAACCGGCAGATCGGCCTCGGTGACCTCGTACCGGTTCTGATCGTTCGGCTCGCGCAGTCCGGTCTGGTTCGCGGTACCGGGGTTGGGCATGTCTGTGTTACCTCCAGGCGTTCAAACGGGCGTCGTTCGCGGCCCGGTCGTCAGACTGGCGTCAGCCAGTCCGGGTACTGTTCGCGCCGGCCCTGCACCTGATCGAAGTACATCTGCTGCAGCTGCTCGGTGATCGGCCCGCGCCGGCCCGCGCCGATGGCGCGGTTGTCCACTTCGCGGATCGGCGTCACCTCGGCGGCGGTGCCGGTGAAGAAGGCCTCGTCCGCGATATAGACCTCGTCGCGCGTGATGCGCTTCTCGCGCAAGGGCAGCCCCAGCTCCGCGGCGAAGTGGCAGATGGTGTCGCGGGTGATGCCATTGAGCGCCGACGTCAGCTCCGGGGTGTAGATGACGTTGTCGTGCACGATGAAGATGTTCTCGCCCGTGCCCTCGGCGACGTAGCCGTCCACGTCGAGCAGCATCGCCTCGTCGTAACCGTCCGTGGTCGCCTCCTGCAGTGCCAGCATCGAATTGATGTAGTGGCCGTTGGCCTTGGCCTTGCACATCGAGATATTCACGTGGTGGCGCGTGTAGGACGAGGTGCGTACGCGGATGCCGCGCTCGAAGCCCTCGTCGCCGAGATAGGCGCCCCAGTGCCAGGCGGCGATCATGCAATGGACCTGCAGGTTGTCGGCACGCAGGCCCATGCCCTCGGAGCCGAGAAAGCACATGGGCCGGACATAGGCCGACTTGAGGCCGTTATCGCGCACCACCTGCTTCTGCGCCTCGTTGAGCGTCTCGGGCTCGTACGGGATGGTCATGCGCATGATGCGCGCGGAGTCGTACAGCCGGCGCGTGTGCGCGTCCAGGCGGAAGATAGCCGGCCTCTGCGCGGTCTCGTAGGCGCGCACGCCCTCGAACACGCCCATGCCGTAGTGCAGCGTATGGGTCAGTACATGCACCCGGGCCTCGCGCCAGGGTACGAGCTCGCCGTCGAGCCAGATGACGCCGTCGCAATCCGCGAAGGACATGCGGTCTCCTCCGTCCGTTTGACGAACGCGCTTGGGCTCGCCCGCCGGATCGATCGGGCAGAATTACGGCGACCGATCGGGATCGCCGCCGAACCAGCGCAGCCAGAGACGTGCTACCGCCTCGCGGTACTCGGCCACTTCCGGGTCGGGCTCGACCACGGCGGGTTCATCGAGCAGCGCGAGGCGATGAATACGTGCACGGAAGGTCCGGTAGGCGTCCATGAGCAGCTGCGCGTCGTCCGCCTCGAACTCGCCGGCCGTGGCGAGCGCTTCGAGCAGGCGGATATTGTCCGAGTATTCGACGAGCGTGGGCGTCGCAGACGCTCCGGCCAGCACGCCATATTGGACCATAAATTCGATATCGGCGACACCGCCACGCCCGCGCTTGAGGTCGAAGCGGCCGTCACCGTCCTTGGACAGCTCGCGGCGCATGCGCTCGCGCATCGAGGCGACCTCTTCGCGCAGCGTCTCGCGCTCGCGCGGTCGCTGCAGTGTGCGCGCGCGCGCCGCTTCGAACCGATGGCGCAGCTCGTCGCTGCCGACGATCATGCGGGCGCGCACCAGCGCCTGGTGCTCCCAGGTCCAGGCGCTCTCGGCCTGGTAACGCTCGAATGCGCCCATCGGGCTGACCAGCAATCCCGAGGCGCCGTTCGGCCGCAGACGGGTGTCGACCTCGTAGAGCACGCCCGCCGGTGTGGGCGTATCGAGAAAATGCACGATCCGCTGCGCCAGGCGCGCAAAATAGGTCGCGTTGTCGAGCGGGCGCCCGCCGTCGGTGCCCCGGTCCCGGCCCTCGCTGTCGTGCAGGAACACGAGGTCCAGGTCTGAGCTGTAGCCGAGCTCGATGCCGCCGAGCTTGCCGTAGCCCAGGATGGCGAAGCCGGGCGTACGTGCGCCCTCGTCGCCGTCCACGTGGGGTTGGCCGTAGCGCCGCTCGGCATGCTCCCGCACCAGCCCGTAGGCGGCCTCGAGCACGGCCTCCGCGGTCCAGGTGAGATAATCCGACACCCGCATCAGCGGCAGACGCCCGGTGATATCGGCGGCCGCCACGCGCAGCACGTTGACCTGCTTGACCTGACGCAAGGCGTCCATCTGCGCCTCGAGGTCATCGCTGTCGAGCGGCGCGAGCGCGGTCTCGATCTCGGCGGCGAGTCCCGCGCGGTCGGCCGGCTCATACAAGGAGTTGGGGTCGATTAGCTCGTCGAGCAGAATGGGATGGCGCGTGACGAAGTCCGCGATCCAGGCACTGGCGGCGCAGAGCTCGACCAGGCGCTGCCGCGCCGAGCCATGTTCGGCCAGCAACGACAAGTACACGCTGCGGCGCGCGATCGCCTCGAGCAGGGTCAGCAACCGTGCGAGCGTCGCGTCCGGGTCGCTGGCGGCGCCGGCGTCGGCCAGCAGCCACGGCATCACGCGATCGAGCCGGCTGCGCGCGGTCGCCGACAACGACCGGTAGCGGCTGGATGCGCGCAATGACATCAGGCGCCGGTACGCTTCTTCGGGATCGTCGAATCCGGTGGCGCTCAGCCGCTGCAGTGCCGTAGTCGCGTCGAGTTCCTCCTCCCATACCGCCGCCAGCTCGCCGTCGGGCGCGGTGCCGGGATCTTCGGACTCGGCCGACACGTTGAACACGTCCACGAAGCACTCGTGGACCCGGGCCATGCGTTGATCGAGCTCGCTGCGGAAGTCGTCCCAGCTCTGCGCCCCCATGGACCAGGCCAACCGCGCGCGCCCCGTCTCGTCCTCCGGCAACGAATGCACGCACTCGTCGCCGGCCGCCTGCAGACGGTTCTCGATTCGTCGCAGATAACCGTAGGCGGCATCGAGCTCGGCGACCAGCTCGGGCGACAGGTCGCGCAGCACGCCCAGCGCCGCCAACGCCGTGGTCAGCTCGCGCACCCGCAGGCGCGGCTCGCGCCCGCCCCGGATGAGCTGGAACGCCTGCACGATGAACTCGATCTCGCGGATGCCACCGGCGCCGTGCTTCACGTTGCCGTGCAGGCCCTTGCGCGCCAGTTCCCGCTCGAGCCGGCCCTTGAGGTCGCGCAGCGCCTCGAAGGCACCGAAATCGAGGTAGCGGCGGAACACGAACGGCCGTAGCAGCCCCTCGACCGCCGCGACCGTCTGCGCGTCGCCCGTGATCGGCCGCGCCTTCACCAGGGCGAAGCGCTCCCATTCGCGCGCTTGGGTGAGCAGGTAGTGCTCGAGCTGGCCCAGATGGACCACGAGCGGGCCGCTGCCGCCGAACGGCCGCAGGCGCATGTCCACGCGGTAGGCAAAGCCGTCGGGGGTGGTCTCGCTGAGCACCCGGATCAGCCGCTGGCCGAGCCGCTTGAAGTAATCGGCGCTGTCCAGCGGCCGGGGGCCGTCGCTGCGGCCGTCGCCGTCGAAGATGAAGATGAGGTCGATGTCGGACGAGAAATTGAGCTCGCGACCGCCGAGCTTGCCCATCCCGAGCACCAGCAGCGACTGGGCCTCGCCGGTGGGCCCCTGGGGCGTGCCGTGGCGCTCGCGGGCCCAGGCGTCCAGGTGGTCGGTCACCACCCGGATGCACGCGTCGGCGAGATCGGACTGCTCGGCCAGCGCCGTTTCGGTCGGCGCCACGCCGGCGAGGTCGCGCCAGGCGATGCGCGCACTCTCGAGCACGCGGAAGCGGGCCACGGCCTGAGTCAGTGCGGCCTCGTCGCCGGCGGGCACACCGGCCAGGCGCGCGCGCAAGCGCGTCGCGTACGCCTCGACGTCCGTGTCCCCCGCCAGGCGCCCGTCCGTCAGCAGCTCGGCGAACGCGCTCGGCTGCTGGCGCGCCACGCGGCCGACGAAGTCGCTCGCCGCCATGACCAGGCGGGCGACTCCGCGCCAACCGTCCCCCTCCGGCAGCGCGACGCCCTCGCGTTCGGCCGCTTGCTCGAAGGTCGCCAGCGCCCGCTCACCGACGGCGGCGAGCGTCGGCGGTGGCTCGGCGTCGAGGGGCCCGATTGGGGACGGAATGGCAGCGGCCGCAGTCATGTCGCCCGATTATGACAAGGCCGGCGGGCGCTGCCCACACGCCGCTCGACGAGTCGGGTGGGGTGCATCGGCGTCATGGCCCATCTAATGAAAACCAATCTCATTTGCGTTCCTGTCCGGCGCTCGTATAATGCGCCCGCGGTCACAAACATGGAGAATACGAATGATTCGTCGATTTATTAGTACCATCGCGGTCATGGCGTTGGCGGCGCCCATGGCGGTCCAGGCGGACAGCGCGGGTGAGGTCAACCTCTACTCCGCACGCAAGGAGGCGTTGATCCTGCCGCTGCTGGAGCGCTTCGAGGAGCAGACCGGGGTCGAAGTCAATCTAGTCACCGGCAGCGCCGATGCGCTGATCGAGCGGCTGGAGGTCGAGGGCCGCAACACGCCGGCGGACATGCTGCTGACGGTCGACGCCGGCCGCCTGCACCGGGCCACCGAGGCGGGCCTGTTGCAGGGCGTGAGCTCGGACACGCTGAACCAGCGCGTACCGGCCCACCTGCGGCACCCGGAGGGTCGCTGGTTCGGGCTTTCGAAGCGCGCGCGGGTCATCTCGTACAACCGCGAGGCGGTCGACGAGAGCGAGCTGTCGACCTACGAGGCATTGGCCGACCCCCGATGGGAAGGCGAGGTCTGCATCCGCTCGTCGAGCAACATCTACAACCAGTCGCTGCTGGCGTCGATCATCGCCGCGCACGATGCCGAGTACGCCGCCGAATGGGCCCAGGGCGTGGTCGACAACATGGCGCGGCGCCCGCAGGGCGGCGACACCGATCAGATCCGCGCCGTCGCCAGCGGCGTCTGTGACCTGGCCGTGAACAACACGTATTACTACGGCCGGCTGGTCAACTCGGACGACGCCGAGGACCGCGCCGTGGCCGAGAAGGTGGGCCTGTACTTCCCCAACCAGGACGGGCGCGGCGCGCACGTCAACGTCAGCGGAGCGGGCGTGACCACGCACGCATCGAACGTCGACACGGCCACCCGCCTGCTGGAGTTCCTGGTCAGCGACGAGGCGCAGCAATGGTACGCCGAGGTCAACAACGAGTATCCGGTAAACCCCGAGGCCGATATCGCCGAGACCGTCGCGCAGTGGGGGTATCCGTTCAAGGAGGACGACCTGCCGCTGGCGCGACTGGGCGAGCTGAACGCTCAGGCCGTCCGCATCTTCGATCGCGCTGGCTGGCGCTGAAGGGCGCGATGGGCACGGCCCATCGCCAACACCGCACCGGGCGGGCGCGATGAGCGCGCTCGCCCGGACCCCTTTCCCCGCCGGCCTGCGCCGGCCCGGCCGTCATCTGTGGCCCGACGCTTGGACGGTGGGCGTTGCGCTCGTCGCCGCCGCGGTCGCCCTGCCTATCGTGACCGTCGCGGCGTTCGTGTTCGCCCCGTCGGCGCAAGTCTGGACCCATCTGGCGAGCACCGTGCTCGCCGATTACGTGGTCAATTCCCTGGTGCTCATGCTGGGGGTCGGCGCCGGCACGCTGCTCATTGGCGTGGCCACGGCCTGGCTGACCAGCATGTGCGACTTCCCCGGACGGGGGTTCTTCAGCTGGGCGCTGCTGCTGCCGCTGGCGATGCCCGCCTACATCATCGCCTATACCTACACCGGCATGCTGGACGTGCCGGGCCCGGTGCAGTCGGGGCTGCGCACCCTGTTCGGCTGGGAGTACGGCGAGTACTGGTTCCCCGAGATCCGCTCGCTCGGCGGCGCCGTCGCCATGCTCTCGCTGGTGCTGTTCCCCTATGTCTATCTGCTGACGCGGGCGGCCTTCCTGGAGCAGTCGACCTGCGCGCTCGAGGCCGCCCGCACCCTCGGCTGCGGTCCCTGGCGCGCCTTTCTTACCGTGGCCGTGCCGCTCGCGCGCCCGGCCATCGTCGCCGGGGCCTCGCTGGCCATGATGGAGACGCTGGCCGAATACGGCGCCGTCGAATACTTCGGTCTGAGCACGTTCACGACCGGCATTTTCCGCACCTGGTTCGGCCTGGGCGAGGAGGCGGTGGCGGCCCAGCTCGCCGCGACCCTGCTGGCGTTCGTGTTCGCGCTGGTCGCGCTGGAGCGGTTCTCCCGCCGGCGCGCGCGCTACCACCACACCACCGGCCGCTACGGCCGGCTCACACGGGTCCGCCTGCGAGGCATGTCTGCCGCCGCGGCGACCTCCGCCTGTGCGCTGCCGCTGCTGCTCGGTTTTGCCCTACCGGTCGGCCAGCTGGCGATCTGGGCTTGGCAGACCTGGGGCGACATGGTCACGCCCGAGTTCGTGACCCTCGCCTTCAACAGCCTCGCGCTCGCCGTCGGCGCCGCCGCGATCACCACGGCGTTGGCCGTGTTCCTCTCCTATGGCGCCCGCCAGCGCCCGACCCGGCCGGTGCGCCTGGGGGTCCGGGTCGCGGCGATGGGCTACGCCATTCCGGGACCGGTGCTCGCGCTGGGCATCCTGATACCGTTCGGATGGCTCGACAACACGATCGACGGCTGGGCGCGCGCGTACCTGGGCGTATCCACCGGGCTGATACTATCGGGCAGCTTGTTCATCCTCGTGTTCGCCTACGCGGTGCGCTTCATGACGGCCGCTGTGCAGGCGGTCGACGCGGGATTGTCCAAGGTGCAGCCGTCGATGGACGAGGCGGCGCGCTCGTTCGGCTACAGCAAGGGCACCGTGCTAGCGCGCGTGCATGCGCCGATCATGCGCGGAAGCCTGCTGACCGCCCTGCTGCTGGTGTTCGTCGATGTGCTCAAGGAGCTGCCGGCGACGATGGTGCTGCGGCCATTCGACTTCAACACACTGGCCGTGCGCGCCTTCGAGCTGGCGGGCGACGAGCGCCTGGCGGATTCCTCCACAGCGGCATTAGCGATCGTGCTCACGGGTCTGATCCCGATGATCGCAATCAGCCGATCCATCACCCGTTCCCGTCCCGGACGCGCCGAGATCGACTACCGTGAGTGACCATTTCCCCGAAAGCGGCGCCGCGCCGCAGGCGCAGGAGCCGGCAGCCGAGGGCGAGCCGACGCCGGCGACGGCGCGAGCGGCCGAGCCGCCCGAGGGCGCGGCGGTCGAGCTAGCGCTGCACGACGTCCATGTTCGCTATGGCGGCACCATCGCGGTGGAGGGCGTTTCGCTAGCGCTGCATCAAGGCGAGATCGGCTGCCTGGTCGGCCCGAGCGGCGGCGGCAAGACATCGGTATTGCGCGCCATCGCCGGCTTCGAGCCGCTGGCCGGGGGCTCGATCGCGCTGGGCGGTGAACTCGCGAGCACCCCCGGGCGCACGCTGCCGGCCCAGCATCGCGCAGTGGGCATGTTGTTCCAGGACCTGGCGCTATTCCCGCACCGCACAGTCGCCGGCAACATCGCCTTCGGGCTGCGCGGCTGGAGCCGCGCGGCGGCAGCCGAGCGCGTCGCCGCGCTGCTCGAGCTCACCGGCCTGGAAGGCCTGGGCGAGCGCTACCCGCACGAGCTCTCCGGCGGCCAGCAGCAGCGCGCGGCGCTGGCGCGGGCGATCGCCCCGCGACCCACCGTGCTGCTGCTCGACGAACCCTTTTCGAGCCAGGATATCGAGCGCCGCGCCCAACTGGCGCAAGAGATCCGCAACATCCTGCGACGCGAGCAAGTCACCGCGCTGCTGGTGACGCACGATCAGCACGAGGCCTTCGCCCTCGCCGACCGCATGGGCGTGCTGAGCCACGGCCACTTGCACCAGTGGGCGCCGCCGTACGCGCTCTACCACGAGCCGGCCGATCTGTTCGTCGCCGATTTCATCGGGCATGGGGCGCTGCTCGCCGGTCACGTGGCCAGCGCCCCCGGCGTCGCCGGCGCGGCCGTCGACACACCACTCGGCCGGATCCACGGGGCGGTGCCGGACTATCTGCAGCCCGGCGAGGCGGTCTATTTGTTAGTGCGGCCGGACGATGTCCTGCAGGACACCGCCAGTGAACGGCGCGCCACAGTCATCCAACGCACCTTCCGCGGGGCCGACTTCCTCTACACCCTGGCGCTCGACAGCGGCGACGAAGTGCTGTGCCTGGCGCCGAGTCACCACGACCACCCGGTCGGGACCCGGATCGGCATCCGGCTGGAGATCGAGCACCTGGTGGCGTTTCCGCGCGGGGCGTGAGGCGGACGAAGCAGGATCGTGCACGACCATCGGAGGGCTGACGGGGCGCCGGCCACGATTGTAGATCGGGCTTTAGCCCGACGAACGGTAGCAGCCCGGTTCGGTTCGAACGCGTAGGGGGACTCGAACCGGCGTCAGGCGTCGGTAGCGCCCTGATCGCGACGGCGCACGCGGATGACGAGGTCCATGCCCTCGACCTCGGTACCGGACGGCAGCTGCAGGTCGCCGTCGATCTCGACGCTGCGGGCGGGGATGTCGGACAGCTCGCCGGTGTCGACGTTGTACACGTGGTGATGATCACGCGTGTTCGAGTCGTAGAAGGTCCGGCCGGGCTCGATCAGCACCTCGCGCACCAGCCCGCAACGCACGAACAGGCCCAGCGTGTTGTAGACCGTCGCCTTGGAGACGTGCCCGTAGCACTCGTTCACCTGCGCGAGCACCTGCTCGGCGGCCAGATGCTGCGGGCGCTGGAACAGCAGATAGGCGATGTCGATGCGCTGCTGGGTCGGCAGAATGCCGTGGTCCTCCAGCAGGTCGCTGACCTGCGCCCGATCGAGCGGGAATTGGCGGTTGGGCGTACTCATTGCACCGACAGTATAGCACGGCCAGCCGGCTTACCGGAGTCGCACACCCCGCTGCGCGCACGCCTCCGGGCACGGCGGGCGGCGATCATCCCCCGGCGCGGCCGACCGGATTGCCTACCGCGCAGCGGCCCCCGTCTCAGGCATTGCCGGTACCGTGGACGCGCACCTGCGACTCGCGTGCGAAGGCGACCATGCGCTCGACCGAGCGTAGCGCCTGCGTGCGGACGGGCTCTTCCACTGTGATCTCGTTGCGGCCCTGCTCGAGGGTGTCGATGAGGCTCTGCAGCGTGTTCATGGCCATCCACGGGCAATGCGCGCAGGAACGGCAGGTTGCGCCCGCGCCGCCGGTCGGCGCCTCGATGAGCTCCTTGCCGGGCGCGCTCTGCTGCATTTTGTGGAACAAGCCGCTGTCCGTGGCCACGATGAAGCGCGCGTGCGGCAGTTCCACGGCCGCCTTGATGATCTGACTGGTGGAGCCGACGGCATCGGCCATCTCGATCACCTCGGCGGGCGACTCGGGATGCACCAGCACACCGGCGTCCGGATAGGCGGCCTTGAGCTTGTGCAGCTCACCCGCGCGGAACTCGTCGTGCACGATGCACGAGCCCGGCCACATGACCATGTCGGCGCCGGTCTCCTGCTCGATGTAGCGCCCCAGGTGGCGGTCGGGGGCCCATAGGATCTTCTCGCCCCGCCCGTCGAGGTACTCGACGACATCGACCGCGATGCTCGAGGTCACCACCCAATCGGCCCGCGCCTTCACGGCCGCGCTGGTGTTGGCGTAGACCACCACCGTACGGTCGGGGTACTGATCGCAGAACTGCGCGAACTCGTCCGCCGGGCAGCCCAAGTCGAGCGAGCAGGTAGCCTCGAGCGTGGGCATCAGCACCCGCTTTTCGGGATTGAGGATCTTGGCCGTCTCGCCCATGAAGCGCACGCCGGCGACGACGAGCGTGTCCGCGGGGTGCTCGTTGCCGAACCGGGCCATCTCGAGCGAGTCCGACACCTTGCCGCCGGTTTCGTCGGCGAGTTCCTGTAAGGCCGAATCGACGTAGTAATGCGCCACCAGCGCGGCGTTCTCGCGCTCGAGCAGCTCGTGCACACGCTGCTTGAGCGCGGCCTTCTCATCGGTCGACGGCGCCGCGTGCGCGTTGAGCACGTCCGCAGTGCGCGGCACGGCGCGCTCGCGCGCGGCCGGATCGTCGAGCAAGCCTTTCATGATCACCTCCGGGCCGCCGCAGCTCACGGGCCGGGCGGGCCAATACCGATGGCCCCGGCTAACGGCTGGCCAAGGCTCCTAATCTGTGGTCGCGCCCGCCGCGGATGCAAGCCCCAGGTTGGCGCAGCGCGCCGGGGCGGCTATCTTGAGCCTGTACGCGGTCGGTCGCGACCGGACCGGAACCGCGCTGCGAGCCGCGGCACGTGGCCGGCGGATCGACAGCGCGGCGGGATTGCGGCCATTTTACACCAGCGACGGCCCTCCGCGCCCGCTCGCCAGCCGGGCGGGCGGGGGGCCGCAGCCGCAACGATCCGGCACGATGACAACCCCCGCTACGCCCTGGAGACAGCATGACGGACGCGCAGCATACGGCCTCCTCCCGCGCCTCGTCCCTGGAGTTGGGCCTGATCGGCAATTGCCGCATCAGCGCGCTCATCGATCAGCGCGCGCGCATCGTCTGGTGCTGCTTTCCGCGTCTCGATGCCGACCCCGTGTTCTCCGCACTGGTGGACGGCGAAGACCCCACCAGCGGTTTCTTCGACATCGAACTGCTCGGGCTGGCGTCCACGCAGCAATACTACCTGCGCAATACGGCCATTCTGTGCACCGAGCTGACCGATCATTCGGGCAACAAATTGCGCGTGACCGATGCGGCGCCGCGGTTCACGCGCTACGGCCGTCACTTCCGGCCCGTCATGCTCGTGCGGCGCCTGGAGGTGCTCGCCGGCTCGCCGACCCTGCGCGTGCGCAGTCGCCCGCATGCGGCCTACGGCACCGAGGCCTATCGCATCACCCAGGGCAGCAACCACCTGCGTTACGTCGGGTCCGACCACGTCGTTCGCCTAACGACGGACGCCTCGATCACGCACATCCTCCAGGAGAATCCTTTCGTGCTCGACCGCGAGGCGACGCTCGTGCTGGGGCCCGACGAGAGCCTGAGCGATACGCCCAGCCAAGCGGGCCAGCATTTTCTCTCGAATACGCGCCAGTATTGGGAGGGCTGGGTGCGCAACCTGGCGATCCCGTTCGAGTGGCAGCCGGACGTCATCCGCGCGGCCATTACGCTCAAGCTCTCGACCTTCGACGATACGGGCGCGGTCGTCGCCGCGATGACCACCTCGATCCCGGAGGTGGCCCACACCGAGCGCAACTGGGATTACCGCTATTGCTGGTTGCGCGACGCGTATTTCGTGGTGCATGCGCTCAACCGGCTCGGCGCCACCGGGACGCTGGAGATCTACCTGCGCTACATCATCGACGTGGTCGCCGCGGCCGGCGAGGATCGCCCGACGCTGCAGCCGCTCTACGGCATCGGCGGCGAGCGCCGGCTGACCGAGGACAGCGCCGGCTCACTGCGCGGCTATCGGGGCATGCAGCCGGTGCGCATTGGCAACGACGCCTGGCACCAGGTGCAGCACGATGTCTACGGCGCCGTGGTGCTCGCCGCCGCGCACGCCTTCTTCGACCAGCGCCTGGAACGCCCGGCCGACGTGAGCCTGTTCCGCCGGCTCGAAGGCATCGGCGAGCGGGCGGCCCGGTTGTATGACCAGCCCGACGCCGGCCTGTGGGAGTTCCGCGGGCGCACGGCGGTCCACACCTATTCGGCCGTGATGTGCTGGGCCGCCTGCGACCGGCTGGCCCGAATCGCCACGCACTTGGGCCTCGGCGACGAGGCCGCATCGTGGCGCGAAAGGGCCACCACGATGCACGACCATATCTGCCGCGAGGCCTGGAACGCCGAGCGCAACACGTTCGTCGGGGCCTTCGGGGGCGATGCGGTCGACGCCAGCCTGCTGCTGCTGCACGAGCTCGACTTTCTCGAAGCCGACGACCCGCGCTACCTGGGCACGGTCGCCGCGGTCGAGGGGGATCTGCGCAGCGGCGATCATCTGTTCCGCTACGCCGGCGAGGACGACTTCGGCGCGCCGGCCAACGCGTTCAATATCTGCACCTTCTGGTTCATCGACGCCCTTGAATCCGTGGGCCGGCGCGACGAGGCGCGGCGCCTGTTCCACAACATGCTCGCGCATCGCACCGACCTCGGGCTGCTATCGGAGGACCTCGACCCCCGCAGCGGCGAGCTCTGGGGCAATTACCCGCAAACCTACAGCATGGTGGGCCTGATCAAGTCGGCATTGCGCCTGAGCCGGCCCTGGGAGGAGGCAATCTGATGCGTCTGGTCGTCGTGTCCAATCGCGTTCCCCTACCGCGCTCGCAGCAAAAGCCGCAGGCCGGCGGCTTGGCCGTCGCGCTCGAGGGCGCCTTGGCTGATCACGGCGGCATCTGGTTCGGCTGGAGCGGCAAGGTGGTCGACGCGGTGCCGGCGCATCCGGACACGATCCACGAGGACGGCATCACCTACGCGACCACGCCGCTGTCCGAGACCGAGTACGAGCGCTACTACGCCGGCTACGCCAATACCGTCCTGTGGCCGTTGTGCCACTTCATGCTCGGGGGCTTGGACTACCATCCCGAGTACCGGGCCGCCTACCACGCGGTGAACGCCCGCTTCGCCGAGCAACTGGTGCGGCTTTTGGAGGGCGATGAGCTGATCTGGGTCAACGACTACCACCTGATCCCGATGGCGCGCCAGCTACGCGCCCGTGGTATCGACCGGCCCATCGGCTTCTTCCTGCACACGCCGTTCCCCAGCTTCGATCTGCTGCGCGCCTTGCCGGATTGGCGCGATCTGCTGGCCGCGCTGGCCGAGTACGACGTGCTCGGGCTCCAGACCGAGAACGACCGGCGCGCGCTCGATCAATCGCTGGTGTACGGCCTCGGCGGCGAGTTTGGCGAGGGTGGCGTGTGGCTCAAGGGGCGCTTCGTGCGCACCACCGCGCAGCCGGTCGGTGTCGACGTGGACGGACTCGGCACGATGGCCGCCGAATCCGCCGGCAGCCGCCGGGTCGGGCGCCTGATCGACAGCCTCGGATCGCGCGACCTGATCATCGGCGCCGAGCGCCTCGATTACTCCAAGGGGCTGCCGCAACGCTTCGATGCCTACGAGTGGTTGCTGGCCAACCATGAGGAGCGCCACGGGCGCACCGTGTACATGCAGATCGTGAGCCCGTCGCGCGAGAACGTGCGCGCCTACAACACCTTGCGCCGGCAGCTCGAATCCAAGGCCGGGCACATCAACGGCACCTACGCCGATTTCGATTGGGTGCCGACGCGCTACATCAACAAGACGTTCGCGCGCGGCTCGCTGCTGGGCTTTTTCCGGATCGCGCAGGTGGGCCTGATCACGCCGTTGCGCGACGGCATGAATCTGGTCGCCAAGGAGTACGTCGCGGCGCAGAACCCGGATGACCCGGGCGTGCTGGTGCTCTCCGAGCTCGCCGGCGCCGCCGCGGAGCTCGAGGCCGCGGTGCTGGTCAACCCCTACGATACCGACTCGATGGGCGCGGCCCTGGAGCTCGCCTTGTCGATGCCGCGCGCCGAGCGTATCGATCGTTGGCAGAAGATGATCGACTCCCTGCGCCGCAACGACCTGACGAGCTGGCGCCAGCGCTACGTCGACGAGCTGAAGAACGCGGTGCGCTCCCACGCGACCGGCGACAAGCTCCTCAGCGAGCCCCATCCGTGATGCGCTAGGAGGCTGTCCGGGAAACCCGACGCCTCGCGCGCGTCCGGCGCGCACAAATAAAAAGCCCCGCCGGAGCGGGGCTTTTTCTCGTGACGGCTGCGTGAGGCCGACGGCTTACATCATGCCGCCCATGCCTCCCATGCCGCCCATGTCGCCCATGCCGGCGCCGGCACCGCCGCCGCCTTCATCTTCCTTCGGCGCATCCGCGACCATGGCCTCGGTCGTGATCATCACGCCCGAGATCGAGGCCGCGTTCTGCAGCGCCGTGCGCGACACCTTGGTCGGATCGAGGATACCCGACTCGATCATGTCGCCGTAGTCCTCGGTGGCCGCGTTGTAGCCGAAATTGCCCTCGCTCTCGCGGACGTTGTTGAGCACGACCGACGCTTCGCCGCCGGCGTTCTGCACGATCTGGCGCAGCGGCTCTTCCAGGGCGCGGCGGACGATGCCGACCCCCATGTCCTGGTCGTAGTTCTCGCCCTTGAGGCCCTCGAGGCCCTTGAGCCCACGCACCAGGGCGACGCCGCCGCCCGGGACCACGCCTTCCTCGACCGCGGCACGCGTGGCGTGCAGGGCGTCGTCCACGCGATCCTTCTTCTCCTTCATCTCGACCTCGGTGCCCGCGCCGACCTTGATGACGGCCACGCCGCCGGCCAGCTTGGCCAGGCGCTCCTGCAGCTTCTCCTTGTCGTAATCCGAAGTCGAATCCTCGACCTGCTGCTTGATCTGCGTGACCCGGGCGTCGATATCGGCCTTCGTACCGGCACCGCCGACGATGGTCGTGTTGTCCTTGTCGATGGAGGCCTTCGAGGCGCGGCCGAGGTGCTCGATGGTGGTGTTCTCGAGCTTCATGCCGACCTCGTCGGAGACCACTTGGCCGCCGGTCAGCACCGCCAGATCCTGCAGCATGGCCTTGCGACGGTCGCCGAAGCCCGGCGCCTTGACCGCGCAGACCTTTACGATGCCGCGGATGTTGTTGACCACCAGGGTCGCCAGGGCCTCGCCCTCGACTT
>CAZVBX010000037.1:0-27304 GCA_964625925.1 uncultured Ectothiorhodospiraceae bacterium
TCACAAGGTCCAACCGACCCCCTTATGATCCCATTTACCGGGGTTTCTCGGACAGACTCCTAGGGCCTGTTAACCCTTCCCGCGGTCGTCGCGCAGGACGCGCTCGCGCACACCCTCGTACTTGTCGGCGTTGACCCCGGCGGGTCCGAAGTGATGCACATGCGCTCGCAGCCGCGCCGTGGCGCGATCGACCGAGGCTGCGGCCGGCCTCTACCGCAGACTTGGGACGGCGGCGCATTGAGGAATGAATATGGCGCCTGCAGCGCAACATCACCGGGCGGGTATTGGTCAAACTCCAGGTGCGAGATCGGTATTCAGCTACGACCAGGAGAGCCATCCGTGTCGATGTCGACGTGGGGACCGCATCGCCTACCCGGGGATCCGACACCCGAGCGGATCGTCGCCCGCTACAAGTTCCACCACATGTTCGAGCGCCCCATCGGGCTCGAGCCCGACCCCTCGGCGCCCTCGGTCGCCGAGATCTGCCGCGTGCTGCGTCAAGCGCGGGGCTGGGTCCCGCAAGGGCCCGATCACCCCACGCGCCAACGCATCACGGACTTGATCACGCGATTGGAGCGGGAGCTGTAAGGGCGGCGTCGCCTCGCCGTTATTCGAGTCCACCAACCCATCCGCCGGGCTCGGCCGCCCGTCCGGGCGCTGCCTACGGGCACCCGCACAAGCTCCCTCGGTCGAATAGAGTGCGAGGGCGGCTGCGGGCGGGCCCGGCCCAGGGCTGGGGTTCCCCCGCAGGAGCCGGCTCTGCGCGCGGGTGATCCGCACGCCCGTTGCTACACTGCAACTTGTGCCGGTGGCATGCACGACCGATCCGGATCCCATGGCTCGAGCCCGCGTTGGCGCAACTTTCCCACCGATGTCGAGGCACTCGCACGTGACTGGGCGCGCCGGGTCAGGACGGCCGGCGATTGGGAGGATCATGGCGCATGGGCCGAATCGGAGTCGCGCCCGCGGCTCGTCTACAGTGCGGAGTTCGGTCTCTACGGCGTCGCCAAGCCGGGCATCGCCAAGGAGGACGGCGTCGCCCGCGCCGCACATGAGAAGCTCGCCGCCGATCTCGCCTTTGAGCTCGATCTGCCCGTGCCTCCCGCCGTGCTATGGGACCGAAGCTGCGGGGGATCAGGCGTGCACGGGCAGACGGTCATCTCGGCCTGGGCGTTCCCGCAACCCCACCCTTGGACCGAAGCCCGCGCGGTCCTCAATGACCAGGAGCTGGCATTCGCAGCGCGCTGTCTATCGGCCATGCGGGTGTTCGAGGCCTGGATCTACGCCACCGATCGCAAACTGGAGAACGTGCTGGTCAGCCGCGACGGCGGTGTGCCGGGCGCGATCCGCATGGCGTGCGTCGACTATTCGTTCTCGCTCACCCACACCTGGAAGGAAGTCGACGAACAGGAGCCGCCTCCCTGGCCCTATTGCGAGCCCGAGGACGCGGCGGCGAAACAGGATGCGATCGACCGCATCGAAGCGTTCGGGCAGCGCGCGCTCGCCCGGCGCGTCGGACGCCTGCCGAACGCGTTCCTGCCGCCCGACGAGAAGCGGCGCGTGCTATGCAAGCTGCTCCAGCGCCGGCAGCATTTGCGCACGCTGGTCGGTCTCGGGAGTAACGGCACGCCCTGAGCTGCCCGCCCGGCTCTACGCCGGGCCACGGACGTAGCATGAGCCAGCATGCCGCCTCCAACACTGCCGGCGATCGCTTCCTGAGCGCGTCTGCGGTCTATTACTGCGACTTGGCCCACGAGGGCAAGCCCCGGCTGCTCCTGGCTCACCTGGTGGAGCTGATCCACCCGCCCTATTCCGGGCTCGGCCTCAAGGCCCGCACACGGCTGAGCCGCCAAGAGCTTGCGTGCATGGACGGCATCGGGCGGCGTCTGCTGGCGCGCCCGTTCGACTACCTGCACGCGGAATGCATGCGCGTGCGGTGTTCAGCGTCGCCCGGTTGCGCCATCGCGGCACTGTCGGCCTCCCACCACGCCGCACTGAAGATCGCGCCGCCCCGGCAGGCCGGTTCCCCACCGGCGCTCACTGCGGCGCAAGGGGATCGCAGCGCCACTACCGTCATGGCCGGTCTGAACGACATGATTCGCGACACCCAGCCACTCGACGGTGAAGCGACGATCGAAACCTTCTGTCAGGAACTCTGAGAATCCGCGAAGGGACGCGACATCGCTGCGCTGTCTGCACGCCCCAGGGGCTACGCGCCCCGGTCCGCCGCCGGACGCGAGAGGCTCAGCGAGAAGAAATCGTCGGGCGCCACCCATTCGCGCTCCAGGGCCAGACCGGCGCCGGCCAGCTCGTCCCGCAGGGCCTCGGCGCTGAACTTGCGGCTGATCTCGGTGAACAGCGGTTCGCCCTCAGCGAATCGGTAGCTGCGATCGAGGGCTTGCACCGTCACGGTCTGCGACCGCTGGGCGTAGAGGTACATCTCCATGCGGCCGGCGCTGGCATTGAAGACCGCCTCGTGCCGGAACGCGCTCGGCTCGAAATCGGCGCCCAGCTCATTGTTGATGACGTGCAGCACGTTGCGATTGAACTCGGCGCTGACGCCGGCCGCGTCGTTGTACGCGGCCTCGAGCGTCGCGCGCGCCTTGACGCGGTCTGTGCCCAGCAACAGCGCATCGCCCGAGCTCATGCGGCGCGCCACATCGGCCAGCAGCTGGGCGGCCGGCTCGGGCTCGAAGTTGCCCAGGGTGCCGCCGAGAAATACGTACAGACAGCCGCCGTCGGGCCGCGGCAAGTGCTCCAGACCGGCGGTGTAGTCGCCGACGAGCGCATTCACCTGCAGCCACGGGAAGCGCGCCAGTAGCCGCCCGCCGGTCTCCTGCAACACGCCTTCGCAGACGTCGTAGGGCCAATAGACCGGAGCGATCCCGGCCTGCTCGCAGGCACCGAGCAAGGTATCGGTCTTGCGCGAGGTACCGGATCCGAGCTCGACGATGTGCGCGGGACGCGTAGCCGCGACGATCGCCGCGCCGTGCTCGTCGAGCAAGCCCGCCTCGGTGCGCATGGGATAATACTCGGGCGTGTCGCAGATCCGGTCGAATAGCGCCGAGCCGCGGTCGTCATAGAAATGCTTCGGCGGGAGCTGCTTCGGCGTCTGCGCGAAGCCCTCGAGCACGTCCTCGGCGAGCGAGCGGATCCGCCGGGCGGCGCGCACGGTCTGGATCGTGAATCGGGGGGCGCTGGTCCCGGTCGAGCTGCGCATTTGCGCCATTGCCGTTCCTTGCTCGTCGAAGGGGCGAGGCCCCTGTGTTAGGGTCAGCCGCGGCGTGCCACCCCACGCCCACACCTCAACGTTCCCGCGGAGGATGACCCCCGTGTGCCGAATGGCCGCCTACATCGGCGCTGTGATCCGGCTCGACCGTTTCCTACTCGAACCGCCGCATGGGTTGGTCGAACAGGCGCACGCGCCACGCGAGACGCTTTCGGCCACTGTGAACGCGGACGGATTCGGTGTGGGTTGGTATGACGAAACGGGCGCCCCGGCGGCGTACCGCACGCTATTGCCGGCTTGGGCCGATCCCAACCTGCCCCCACTCGGACGCTCGCTGACTCGCGCAGTTTGGCTGGCTAACGTGCGTAGCGCAACGGACCCGCTGTCGAACGGCTACGCCAATACCCAGCCCTTTCACGATCATCGAATGCTGTTTCTGCATAATGGCTTCGTGGCCCATTTCGGCGAAGGCCTGCGGGCGCGCCTGCGGGCTTGGTTCCGCCCCGAGATCGAAGCCGGTATCCAGGGCACGACCGACTCCGAATACGTGTTCGCCGCCTTGCGACAGGCGGTTGCAGACCAGCCGCAGCGGCCGCTCGCGGACCACCTGCGCTGGCTGATCCGAGACGTGCTCGGCGACAACGGCGGCCACGAGGCCCTGCTCAACTTCATCGTCAGCGATGGAAGCCGCCTGGTCGCGCTGCGCCATGCCGTCGGTGCCGACTGCCCCACGCTGTACCTGCGCCGGCGCGGCCACGACTGGGATGGGCATGCCCTGGCATCCGAACCGCTGACGGACGAGGCCGACTGGCAGGCCGTTCCGCCTCATCATTTGGTCGAATGCGGCCTGGACATCGAGCCCACGATTCAGCCGCTTTGATGCGGAGACGCCATGCAAACCGTGGATGATCTCGCTTCCCTGCACGCCGAGGGGCTGGCCCGGGCGTCCACCCTGTCCTGCCAGGAGCTGCGACGACAGTACCACCCCGATTTGAGCCCCGTCGGCTGGCACATCGGGCATTGCGCGCTGACCGAATGCTACTGGCTGCGCGAGGTCGTGCTCGGCGAGCCGCCGCCCGACGAATCGCTGCACGCGCTCTATTTCCCCGAACACTCGCGCAAGGATCGGCGCGCCGCGGCATTGCCGCCCCGCGACGAACTGCTCGCCTGGGCCGAACGTACGCATCGGGACAGCCGTGCGCTCGCGACGGAGCTCGCCGAGCGCATGCCCGACCATGCGCTCTTACGCGACGGCTATCTGCTCGATTTCCTCGCCCAGCATTATGCCCAGCATCTGGAAACGATGGCCTACGTCCTGGCGCAGCGGGCTCGGAACGCGGATGCGCCTGAAGCGCCGACGATCGAGCCGGCACCGCGATCGCCGCTGTTCGAGGGCGTGACTCTCGCCGGCGGCCGCTTCGTCGTCGGCTCGGATGCACTCGCCGCCTACGACAACGAGCAGCCGTCGCACGAGGTGAACCTCGCGCCCACAACGCTGGCGCGCGATCCGGTCAGCAACGCGGAGTTTCTCGCCTTCGTCGAGGACGGCGGCTATCGCCGGCCCGAGCTATGGACCACGGCCGGCTGGGAGTGGCGCGAGGCGAGCGCAATCGAGCTGCCGGCGTTCTGGTGCGGAGAGCCCGGGCGGCGCTATGAACGCACGGCCGAGGGACCGCGCGTGCTCGATGCCGACGCGCCGGTCGCCGGCCTCGGCTTCTGGGAGGCCGATGCCTATGCCCGCTGGGCGGGCGCGCGCCTGCCCCACGAGCACGAATGGGAGGTGCTGGCTTCGAACGGCGCGCTGCGTGGCGTCGGCCAGGCCTGGGAGTGGTGCGCCAACGCGCTGTTTCCCTATCCGGGCTTTCGCGCCTTTCCCTACGACGGCTACTCCATGCCGTGGTTCGATGGCAACCACTTCGTGCTGCGCGGCGGCAGCGAGTACACCCGCGGCGCCGTCCGGCGGGTCAGCTTCCGCAACTTCTACGAGCCCGACAAGCGCCATCTGTTCGCCGGGCTGCGGCTCGCCTGGTAGGTGTCGCACGTCGCCTCACTGGAAATCGCGCGAACGCGTATCCAGGCGGCCCAGCCAGGGCGATTCATCGAATAGCCGATGAGCGACCACATGGACGACCTCGCCCTCCCGCTGCACCCGCCCGGCAATGCCCATCAGCCGGGCGCCATAGAGCGTCTGCCGCTGGCGCTCGGCGATGCGGCGCCAGACGACCACATTGAGCGAGCCAGTCTCGTCCTCGACCGTCACGAAGGTCACGCCGGTCGGCGTCGAGGGCTGCTGGCGGATGGTCACCAGTCCACCGGTCTGCACGTCGGTGCCGTCGGCGAGCCGATGGATCTCACCCGCCGTACGCCACCGCTGAAAGCGCGGGCGCAGCAAGGCCAGCGGGTGTCGGCGCAAGGTCAGGCCGGTGCTGGCATAGTCGGCCCGGATCGACTCGCCTTCCCGTAGAGGCCGCAGCGTCGGCGCTGGCGCCGCCACCTCGTCCGCGAACAGCGGCAGCTCCGGCTGCACGCCGGCAGCGGCCCAGCGCGCCGTGGGCCGTTGTCCGGCCAGCGAGACCAGGGCATCGGCCTCGGCGAGCGCGTCGAGATCGCGGCGATCGAGCCGGGCGCGGCGCGCCAGGTCGGCGGCATCGTGAAAGCCGCGCTCGCGCCGCGCGGCCGGAATGCGCGTGCGCGCAGCGGCCGATAGCCCGCGCACGCGATCGAGCCCGAGGCGCAGCGCCGCCCCGCCCGCGCCGTCGTCCTCCAGGGACGAGCCCGCTTCGCTCACAGCCGCGTCGATGGGCCGCGCCTCGACGCCGTGCTCGGCGGCATCGCGCACCAGTTGCGACGGGCCGTAAAACCCCATCGGCTGGGCATTGAGCAGCGCCGCCGTGAACGCCGCCGGGTAGTGGTATTTGAGCCAGGACGAGGCATAGGCCAGCAGCGCGAAGCCGGCCGCGTGCGACTCGGGAAAACCGTAGCCGGCGAAGCCGCAAATCTGGTTGAACAGGCGCCGCGCAAACGCCTCGGGATAGCCATTGGCGACCATGCCGTGGATCAGGCGGCGTTCGAACACTTCCAGATTGCCGTCCTTGCTCCAGGCCGCCATCGAGCGGCGCAGCTGATCCGCTTCCCCGGGCGAGAAATCCGCGGCGAGCGTGGCCAGCTCGATCACCTGCTCCTGGAACAGCGGCACGCCCAGGGTGCGCTCGAGCACGCGTTCGACCCCCGAGCCCGGCGCGGCCCCGCCGTACTCGACCGGCTCGAGCTCCTGCCGTCGGCGCAGATAGGGATGCACCATCTCGCCCTGGATCGGACCCGGCCGCACGATCGAGACCTGGATCACCAGGTCGTAGAACGTTTGCGGCCGCAAGCGCGGCAGCATCGACATCTGCGCGCGCGATTCGATCTGGAACACGCCGATCGTGTCGGCGCGCTGGATCATGGCGTAGACGGCTGGATCCTCGGCGGGGATGGTCGCCAGGGTCAGCCGCCGACCGTAGAAGCGATCGATCCATTCGAATGCGTTCTTGACGGCCGTGAGCATCCCAAGCGCCAGGCAGTCGATCTTCATCAGACCGACGGCGTCGAGATCGTCCTTGTCCCACTGGATGACGGTGCGCCCGGCCATGGCGGCGTTCTCCACCGGCACCAGCTCGGAAAGCGGCCGGCGGCCGATCACCAGGCCGCCGACATGCTGCGATAGATGACGCGGGAAACCGAGTAGCTGCTGGGCCAGCGTCAGCACCCGATGGATCATGGGCGTGTCGGGATCGAGCCCGGCCTCGCGCACGCGCTCGCGGTCGAGCCCCCGATGCCCTTCCCGGCCGGCGCCGATCGAGGCCAGGGCATCGACCTGCGCCGGCGTCAGGCCCAGCGCCCTGCCGACGTCGCGCAGCGCGCTCTTGCTGCGATAGCCGATGACCGTCGCGGCCAGCGCGACGCGCTCGTCGCCGTAGCGCCGATAGATGTATTGGATGACCTCCTCGCGCCGGTGATGCTCGAAATCGACGTCAATGTCGGGCGGCCCATTGCGCTCGCGGGAGATGAAACGCTCGAACAGCAGGTTCGAGCGCGCCGGATCGATGGCGGTGATCCCGAGGCAGTAGCACACCGCGGAATTGGCCGCCGAGCCGCGCCCCTGGCACAGAATGTCCTGCTCGCGCGCGAAGCGCACGATCTCGTGCACGGTCAAAAAATACGGCTCGTATTCGAGTTCGCTGATCAGTGCCAGCTCGTGCTCGAGCTGCTGGCGCACGCTGTCGGGCACCCCCTCGGGCCAGCGCTCGGCCGCGCCGGCCTCGGTGAGCGAGCGCAGCCAGCTCGCCGGCGTGTGCTCACGCGGAATGCCCTCGTCCGGATACTCGTAATGCAGCTCGTCGAGGGAGAAGCGGCACCGGTCGGCGATGGCCACAGTCTCGGCCAACAGCTCGGGCGGATATAGCTGCCCCAGCCGGGCGCGCGGGCGCAGGTGGCGCTCACCATTGGCCGCCAAGGCGATGCCGGCGTCGGCCACGGTCGTGCCCAGGCGGATGGCGGTGAGCGTATCGGCCAGGGCCCGGCGGCCGCGCGCATGCAACCGGACCCCCCCGGCCGCGGTCCGTGGCAGGCCCGTGTCCGTGGCCAGCTCGTCAAGGGCGTGCAGATATGCCCCCTCGTCCGCCCCGAGATGGCGCTCGACGGCGATCCAGCAACGGCCGGGGAAGAGTTCGGCCAGCCAGCGCCCATCCCGGAGCGCATCGCGGTCGAGCGGATCGGCCAACCATAGCGCCAGACAACCGGGCACACCGTCGGCGAGCGCGGCACGCGCCAGGCGGTATTCGCCCTTCGGGGCGGCCCGGCGGGCATCCGTGATCAGCGCCGACAAGCGGGCATAGCCGGCCCGATCCATGGCCAGCAGCACCAGGCGCAGGCCACAACTGCAAGTGAACCCGCTGCCGACGATCAGATGCAGCTCCCGCTGCTGCGCCGCCTCATGCGCCCGCACGACACCGGCGAGCGAGCACTCGTCGGTCAGCGCCAGCGCCGAATACCCCAGCCGCGCCGCACGTTCGACCAGTTCCTCGGGATGCGAGGCCCCGTGCAGAAAACTGAAATTCGAGATCGCGTGCAGCTCGGCGTAGGCCGGTGCAGCGGCCGTCATGTCCCGCATACGCGTAATGTATTACCTCAATATATAATTTCAGGATGTTGATAATAGGGGTCGGGCTGAAGCCCGACCTACAACCTCAAGAAAGCGCATCCTCCAAGCTGTAGGTCGGACTTCAGTCCGACCGAACCCGGCAGAGGCGTTTCCATTCGCATGCTCACGAGTCGCTCAGTAGCACGTCCGGATCATCGCCGGGTGTGAACCACCGGCAGTCCCACCAGGAATATTCGCGCAGGCTGGAGACGAGCCCCGCCCGTACCGGATTACCCAACAAGTAACGCGCGCTCGCGAGCCGGTCCTCCTCAGCACGCAGGGCGTGATCGTGGAAGTTGGGCTGCCAACGCAAGTCAACGATCGCGCGCGCCGTTCTTCCCTTCAGCGACCGCACGATCCGGGACAGCGATTCGCCTTCGGCCAGGCGCAGCAACCCATGGAAGTGGTCCGGCATGAGCACCCAGGCGAGCCATTGCGGCTCCCGGCGGATCTGGTCGGCGAAGGCTTCCGCGTTGACTGGATCGCTGAACACGGGATGACGATCCCGGCATACCGTCGTGATCAGATATTCCTGATGAGCGAGGGATCGCCTTCCCTTGCGCAGATCGCTATAGGGCATTCCCAAAACTCCTTGTCTTTTTCTTCATCATGCCGGGTTCGGATCGGGCTGAAGCCCGACCTACAACCTCGCGGAAGCGCACTGCAGCGTTATAGGTCGGACTTCAGTCCGACCGACCCCGGCAGAAGCCCGCTTGCGGGGTATCTCCTTCAGCCGAAGATGCCGTGGGCAAACCAGCGCTGCGGCACGCGCCGCTCGCGGTAGACCCACAGCATCGAGCCGGCCGGCGTGCGGGCGACGAAATAATCGCGTTCGACATCGTTGCCGTCCCACCACCCGGTCTCGATGCGCTCGGGGCCATCGATCAACTCGAGCTCGCCGTCGCATTGCGGCCGTCCCCGTGTGTCCAGGGACAGCGAGGCGGGCTCGGGCAGCAACCACAGGGGTCGGGAGGGCGGGCGATCCGGCTCATGGCCCGGCACTGCGCCGGGCGTGCTCCAGGCCCAGGCACGCTCCGGGCGATGCTCGGATTGCAGAGACAACCCGTGCACCGCCTCGAACCCCAGGCGCGCGCGCAAGCGCTCGAGCAGATGCTGCGGCGGTTCGGCGGCCGCGCCGTCGGGGCGGTGCTGCGTCCAAAGCTCAGCGGCTTCCGGCGCATAAGCCAGGGGACGCCCACCCCGCAGGCCCATCGCGCCAATCGCCTCGGGCAGCTCCACCCCGTCCAGGCGTTCGCGTGCCAGTGCCAGTAGATGCGCCGCATCCCGCCCGGGGCTCGCCAGGCCGACGTAGACGCTGCTGCGCGGACCGCGCGGGGGATATAGATCGATCGCGAAGCGCTCCAGGCCGGCATCACGCGCGCGCAGCCAGGTCTCGCACTCGTGCGTCAGCCGTTCCAGCGCCAGTAGCGGTAATGCCAGTTCCGCCGTTTCGCTCGGCAGGGGCAGGACACCTTCGAAACGGGCGGGCGGCTCATGGCGCGGCACGGCCTCGGAGCGGTGGCCATAGAGCCGGTCGAGCCATGCTCCGAAGGCCGGACCCAAACGCTCGACTACGCCGGAACGCGGCAAGGCCCGGCATTCGCCGAGCGTCCGGACGCCCCAGCCGGCCAGCCGCTCGGCGCTTACCCGGTCGATCGCCGGGCTGTCCCAGGACAAGGCATCCAGCGCGGGCGTGAGTTGACTCGGATCGTCGATCCGACCGCCGCCCCGTTGGGCCAGCAGGCGTGCAGCGGCGGGCGTCGGCGCCGAGCCGTACACGGCCGTCCAGCCCGATCGGGCGAGCATCTGCTCCAAATCGCCCAACAGACGATCGAACCCCCCGAACAGCCGACGGCTGGCGCCCACTTCGAGCAACACGGCCTCAGGCGGCTCGAGCGCCACATGATCGGAAAAGCCCAGGCACACCGCCGCAATTCGGGCCAATGCATGACGCTCGGCCGTGCAGTCACGCGGAATCAGATGCAGGCCCGGCTCCCGCGCATGCGCGGCGCTGCGGCCCATGCCCGAATGAATACCGGAGCGACTTGCCGCCGCATTGCAGGCGACGACCCGCTCGCGGCCCGCGGCGGAGTCGATGACCGCGAGCGGGGCATGCGCGGGCCCTTCGGCAAAAACCTCGAAGGCCAATGCGGGACAATGGAGCGCGAGCCAGTGCATCGCCTCACTCGCCCTGTCCCGAAGCCCTCCACGATCGAGGGGGAAATATGGTCATGAATATGGATATCCATACAGTTAATGCCTGTCATTTTATACAGTTCCCTGGAACGCGCCAATTGACCCCCGGGTGCATCCGGGGCCAATTTCTCCTACAAAGGAAACGCCCGTCCGCTCGCCCGAGGGTGGGCGGCCATAAAAAGCACCGCTGGGAGACTGCCCATGAACTCCGCGCTCGAAGCCGCAGGCACGCTCGTCCTCCGCTTGACCCTCGGCTTGCTCGTGCTACTGCACGGGCTCAACAAGCTCACAGGCGGTATCGGCGGCATCGAACAGATGATCGGCGGCATCGGCCTACCGGCCGTGTTCGCCTACGGTGTACTCCTCGGCGAGGTACTCGGCCCGCTGCTGCTCATCCTCGGGCTCTACGCCCGGATCGGCGCGATCCTGATCGCCATCAACATGGTCTTCGCGATCCTGCTGGCGCACACCGACGAGCTGTTCGCGCTGACGGGCACCGGCGGATGGGCACTCGAGCTGCAGGGCATGTACCTGTTCACGGCAATCGCCCTCGCGCTGACGGGCCCAGGCCGCCTGAGCCTGAATCAGCGCTGAGCCGAGCTCGTCCGGCGGTGCCCGGACGCCGTCGATGGGCGATCGAGCCGGGATGGCGCGATGTCGTAGAATGGCCGGGTGAACGCCCCTAGCCGCCCTTCTACGTCCCGCTCGCTGCGCCTGCGCGATCCGGCGGATCTACCGGCCGGGCCGCTGTACGTGTTCGGCTACGGTTCGCTGGTATGGCGTCCCGGCTTCGACTACCGGCGCTGCGTACCGGCCCGGATCTATGGCTTCCATCGTGCCCTGCGGGTGTGGTCCTGGCATCACCGCGGCACGGAGGACCGTCCCGGTCTGGTCCTGGGACTCGATGCCGGCGGCTCCTGCCGCGGCTGCGTATTCGAGGTGGCCACAGCGGACAAGCGTGCGGTCGCCGACTACCTGTGGCAACGCGAGATGGTGACGGCCGTGTATTCGCCGCGCCTGCTGCCCGCCTATACCGACGAGGGCCCGGTCATGACCCTAGCGTTCGTGCTGGACCGCGGCCATCCGCAGTACGCCGGCACGCTCTCGCCGGACGAGGCCGCGCGCCATATCGAGGGCGCGCACGGCCTCAGCGGACCCAATCCGGAATACGTCCGCGAGACCATCCGCGGCCTGCAGAACATGGGCATCGACGATCACGGCCTGACGGCCGTGCTGGATCAACTCGACGCCTATTGACCCGTGCTGGCGAGAACTAAGCCAGCGCGACCGTGTCCATTGGGGAAGCTCTGCAGCCAAGGCATTGGCCCGAAGTGCCTGAGCAGGGTGCTCGTGCGCCGGAGGCGGCGCCCTACTACGCTCGTAGGCAAAGGAATGCGGAGCCGGATATGCGTGCAAGCGACGCATACGGCTCCCCACAATACAGGAGGAACTTCATGCATCCCGTTCGCCGCACGGTCGCCGACACCACTCGGCGTCTGATCCACCGCTTTTACGAGCAGTTCTGGAACGCCCGCCAGTACGACTTGGCCGAACGGCTGATGGCGCGGGATAGCAACTTCCACGGCACGCTCGGCTCGTCCCGAGGGGGACCTCAGGGCATGGTCGAGTATGCCCGCCGCCTGACACGGGCGTTCCCCGACTTGCAGGTCCAGATCGATGATCTGATCGTCGAGCGCGACCGGGCCGCCGCCCACATCACCTGCACCGGCACGCACGAAGGCGAGCTGTTCGGCTGCAGCGGCACCGGTCGGCGTGTGCGCTACGACTGCGTCGTCCTGTTCCGGGTCGCACACGGCCGCATCAGCGACGTGCAGGTGTACATGGATCGGGGCGAGCTGCGCCGGCAACTATCGTCGGTGGACCGCCGGTCGGTCGCGCCGATGGACGCCTGATCCGGCTTCGGCGGTGCGATGTCGCCCGGCGAGATGCGCGTCACCCACGGCGCGCGGTCGTTCCGGCGCGATTGAATGCATGACCGGCGGCGGATCCGCGCGCCATAATCGCCGTGGGCGATGCCGCCCGACCGGAGGCCTGCCATGCTGCTCGGTGTCCGCGCGCGCCTCGTCGACCGCTTGATCGAGTGGCTCAACCGCGAGCGGCCGCTCGTCGATGTTCCGCCGTCCGATTTCGAGCGCCTGTGCTACGAGATCCGGCCCTGCGACGTGCTGCTGGTCGAAGGACGTTCGCGGGTCTCCGAGGTCATCAAGTCGATCACGCTGTCGAACTGGACCCACGCGGCGCTCTATGTGGGCCGCTTGCACGATATCGACGCACCCGAGATTCGGGCGCGCGTGAGCAGCCACTACCCGGCCGAGGCGGACGAGCAACTCATCATCGAGGCCGTGCTCGGCGAGGGCACGGTGGTATCGCCGCTGAGCCGCTACCGCCAGGATCACATCCGGATCTGCCGCCCACGCGAGATCCGGCGGCGCGATGCCCAGTCGGTCATCAACCATTGCGTGCAGCGCCTGGGACGCGAGTACGACGTGCGCCAGTTGTTCGATCTGGCGCGTTTTCTGCTGCCCTACAAGATTCTGCCGCGACGCTGGCGCTCGTCCCTGTTTCGCCGCGGGTCGGCCGCCCCGTCGCGCACCATCTGCTCGAGCCTGCTGGCTCAGGCGTTTGCCTCCGTGCGCTACCCGATCCTGCCGGTCCTGCGCCGCGACGGCGACGACCAGGTCCATCTGCAGAAGCGCAACTTCCGCCTTCTGACGCCGCGCGATTTCGATTACTCGCCCTACTTCGATGTCATCAAGTACCCGGTCATGGCGTTCGACGATCTCACGGTTTATCACCGCATGCCCTGGGATCCGGATTCCGTGTTCGCCAACGGGGCCGGCGAAGAAGTCGTGCCCGAAGCGGAGCCGGAGCAAGCGCCGGACCTGGAGTCGGGCCCTAGCGCCGCGCAGGCCGAAACGGCGCGCCTGACGCCCGTCGAGGAGGGCCCCGAGACGGCGGCTGCGCCGGAGCAAGCGGGTTCCGGCAACGACGCAGCCGCCGAGAACGATTCCGATCCACCAGCCGAGGCCGGCGCGTCGCGCTCGTGACCGCATTGGGCGCGCGCTGCGCGTGCTGCTCGGCGAACGTAATACAATGAAGGGTGGCCGCCGGTTCGCGGCGCGCGCCACGAGGAGGTAACGCGTTGGCACGAGAGTCGCAGGCGGCCGAGCGCAACGGTCCACGCCCCGTCTACATCGTGGACGGCGCCCGCACCCCGTTTCTCAAGTTTCGCGGCCAGCCCGGTGCCTTTAGTGCCGCCGATCTAGGCGTCGCGGCGAGTCAACTCCTGCTGCTGCGCCAGCCGTTCGAGACCGACCATCTGGATCAGGTGATCTTCGGCTGCGCCGGACCGGCGGCCGAAGAGGCCAATGTCGCGCGCATCATCGCCCTGCGACTCGGCTGCGGCCACGGCGTCCCGGCCTGGCACGTCCAGCGCAATTGTGGCTCGGGCATGCAGGCGATCGATTCGGGCGCCCACGAGATCGCGGCCGGGCGCTCGGAACTGGTGCTCGCCGGCGGGACTGAGGCGATGAGCCGCGCGCCCTTGCTGTTCGACGAGCGCTTTACCGCCTGGCTCGCCCGGCTGCGCCAGACGCGCGGCATGCGCGCGCGCCTGCGCCAACTCACCCGGCTTCGCCCCCACTGGCTCACGCCGCAGCCGGCGTTATTGCGCGGGCTCACCGATCCGGTCAGCGATCTGACCATGGGCCAGACGGCCGAGAACCTGGCCTGGCGCTTCGGGGTCTCGCGCGAGGACATGGACCAATACGCCCACGCCAGCCACCAGCGGCTCGCGCGGGCGCAGGACGGCGATCTATTGCCCGAGATCGAACCGCTGTTCGGCACCGACGGGCAAGCGCACCTGGCCGACGACGGCGTCCGCCGCGATAGTACGGTCGCCGATCTCGCGCGCCTCAAGCCCGTGTTCGAAAAACCGTTCGGTCACGTCACGGCGGGCAACAGCGCCCAGGTCACCGACGGCGCCTGCGCCGTGCTGCTGGCGTCGGAGGATGCGGTCGAGCGCTGGCAGCTGCCGGTGCTGGCGCGCATCGTCGACAGCGAATGGGCCGGCGTCGATCCGGCGCAGATGGGCCTGGGCCCGGTGCATGCGGTCACGCCCATGCTGCGGCGCCACGAGTACGGGCTCGACGACATCGGTTACTGGGAGATCAACGAGGCGTTCGCGGCCCAGGTCCTGGCCTGCCTGGCGGCCTGGAGAGACCGCTCCTACTGCCGTGACGAGCTGGGCTTGTCCAAGGCCTGGGGCGAGATCGATCCCGATCGGCTCAACGTCGACGGCGGCGGCATCAGCCTGGGCCATCCGGTCGGCACCAGCGGTGCGCGCATCACCCTGCACCTGGCTCACCTGCTGCGGCGCGAGAACAGCCGCCGCGGCGTCGCGACGCAATGCATCGGCGGCGGCCAGGGCGGCGCGATGCTGCTGGAGAATCCGGAGGCGGCCCGATGAACGACAGCGCGCGCCACCTGCAGATCGAAGCCGACGAGGCCGAGATCGCCTGGTTGACCCTGGACGTCGCCGGGGCCTCCGCCAATGCCCTGTCCGCCGAGGTGCTCGCGGAGATCGAGCAGGCGCTCGAGCGCCTGGAGCAGGCGCCGCCGCGCGCACTGGTCATCCGCTCCGCCAAGAGCGGCTTCATCGCGGGCGCCGACGTCGAGGAGCTCGGCCGCCTGGAGACCCCCGAGCAAACGCGCGCCCTGATCGAGCGCGGCCAGCGGCTGATGGACCGCCTGGCGGATTTCCCGCGGCCGAGTATCGCCCTGATCCGCGGCTATTGCATGGGCGGCGGCCTGGAACTGGCGCTGGCCTGCCGCTACCGCATCGCGGACAACGCTCCGGGCACGCGCTTGGCCCTGCCCGAGGTCCAGCTCGGGATCCATCCGGGCTTCGGCGGCTCGGCCCGTCTGCCCGACGTCGTCGGCCCGCTGGCCGCGCTCGATCTGATGCTCTCGGGCCGCAGCATCGACGGCCGCGCAGCCAAGCGCATGGGATTGGTCGACTATGCGCTGTCTCCCTGGCAGTTGGAGAGCGCAGCCCGGCATCTGGTCCATGCAGCGCCAGCACCCCAGCAGCGCCCACCGGCGTGGCAGCGCGCGTTGTCGAGCGCGCCTGCGCGCTGGGCGCTACGCCCGATCATGGAACGCCGGCTACGCCAGCGCGTGCGCCGCGAACACTACCCGGCACCCTACACCCTGCTCGATCTGTGGGTCCGTCACGGGGGCCAGGACCTCGCCGCCCGGATCGAGGCGGAGCGCGATTCGCTCGCCCAACTGGTCGAGCATCCCAGCGCCGGTAACCTCATCCGCGTCTTCTTGCTGCGCGAGCGCCTCAAACGCGAAGCCCGCGCGCACGACGACACGCCGGCGCACGTCCACGTCATCGGCGCGGGGACCATGGGCGGCGACATCGCCGCGTGGATGGCGCTGCACGGGCATCGCGTGACCCTGACCGACGAACGCCCCCAGGCGATCGCCAACGCCCGCGCCCGGGGCCATCGCCTGTTCCAGCGGCAGCTCAAGCGTTCCGCCCGCATCACCGCGGCACTGGATCGCCTGGTCGCAGATCCCGATGGTCAGGGCTTGGCGACGGCCGATCTCGTGATCGAGGCCATCGTCGAACAACACGACGCGAAGCAGGCGCTCTACCGACGGATCGAGCCGCAGATGCGAGCGGATGCCATCCTGGCCACGAACACCTCGAGCCTGCCGCTGGAGACGCTCGCCGACGCCCTGGCGCAGCCCGGCCGCCTGATCGGCCTGCACTTCTTCAATCCGGTTGCCAAGATGCCCCTGGTCGAGGTCGTCGCCGGCGCGGGCAGTGACGCCGCCGCGCTGGACCGCGGTCAGGCCCTCGTGGCGGCCGCCGGCAAGCTGCCATTGCGCGTCAAGAGCGGCCCCGGCTTCCTGGTCAATCGCCTGCTAATGCCCTACATGCTGCGCGCAGCCAAGCTGCATGCGGAGGGCACCCCGCGCGAGGCGCTGGACGCGGCCGCGAAGCGCTTCGGCATGCCCATGGGTCCGCTCGAGCTGGCCGACTCGGTCGGCCTGGACGTCTGCGTCGCCGCGGGCGACGTCATCGCGGAGGCCTATGGCTTCGAGGTCCCGCAGGACCTGCGCCGGCGGGCCGAGCGCGGGCAACTCGGACGCAAGAGCGGCCAAGGCTATTACGCGTACGATCGCAAGGGCCGGCCGCAGCGCGAGCGCGGGCGTCAGGATGCGGCCACACTCGAGCGGCTCGGCCGCGACCTCGTGGCGCCGCTGCTCGACGAGGCCGAGCGCTGCCGGGACGAAAGGGTGGTTGCCGACGGCGACCTGGTCGATGCCGGCGCGGTGTTCGGGACCGGGTTCGCGCCCTTCACGGGCGGGCCGCTGCATTATCGCAGGGCCACCGGGCCGCAGGCGGAGGAGCCGCCGGCCACGGCCGGACCGGCCGTTCGGGCTTCGGCCGACTCGGGCGGCGACTAACGCGCTCGAATGGATGTTCCGCCGCGGGTCAGGCGCGGCAAGCGGCGCAACCGCGCCCGGCTGTTGAGCATGAGCCGATCGCCCACGTTCAACGCCGGCCGTAATCGCTACATGGTGTGCGTGGGGCGGTCCGCCTCCAGCGCGCCGGCCAGATAGTTCTCGATCTTCTGCTTGGTGGCGCCGTTGTCCTGGTCGGAGAACTGCACGCCAATGCCCGCCTGCTTACTGCCCTGCGCGCCATAGGGCGTGACCCAGACGATGCGGCCGGCGACCGGGAGGCGCTCCTTGTCGTCCATGAGCGTCAGCAGCATGAACACTTCGTCGCCGAAGTTGTAGGCCTTGTTGGTGGGGATGAAGAGGCCGCCGTTCTTCACGAACGGCATGTAAGCGGCGTAGAGCGCCCCCTTGTCCTTGATCGTCAGCGACATGATGCCCTGACGGCCACCGTCTTGCGCCATTAGCGCCCCCCTCGTGACGATGCGCTCGCACGCGCAATCTCAGCCGCGTCCGCGAGCAGCCCGCGATATTGGATGTCCGACCGCAGGGCGTCGCCCGCGGCGGGCATCGAGCGATACAGCCCGTCAAGATAGTGGAACAGCCGGCGCGCGTCCATCCGTGGCGCGAGCGCCTGCATGCGCTCGCGCTCCTCGGGGCGGTTCAGCCAGCGGTGCTCGCCGGCGGGCTGCAGGCTCAGGCGGATCAGATCCTCCACCGTCGCGGCCAGCGTGCCGATCTGCGCCGCCAGCGCGCTGCGATCGCCGGCCGCGCCGGCCTCGGCGGGCACCCGCCCCGATTCCAGCGCGATCAGCAGTTCCTCCCCCGTCGAGCCGGCGTCGCCGTTTCCCCCCTCGTGGGCCATAGCCTGCGCGCGCAGCGGCGCGCCACCGGCCCGTCGGAGCCAATCCGCCGCGGGCTCGACACCCTGCTCGGAGAGCCATTGCAGCGCTTGCTCCTGCGGCGGCATGGTCAGGGCGACGCGCTGGCACCGGCTACGGATGGTCGCCGGCAGTCGCCCCGCGCGATCGCTGATCAACAGCAGCGCCGCCTCGCCCGACGGCTCTTCCAGGGTCTTGAGCAGGCTGTTGGCGGCGCTGGTGGTCATGGCATCCGCCGAATCGATCTGGGCAACCTTGGTGCCGCGGCCGGCGAGCGCGAGGCGCTCGACGACATCGCGCACCGCGTCCACGGGAATCGATTTGCCGTCCTCCGCCGGCCCCAGCGAGAGGTGATCCGGATGCGTGCCCGCTTGGTATTGGCGGCAGGCGGCGCATTCGTCGCAGGGCGCATTCGCGGCCGACTGGCACAGCAGCGTGCGCGCCAGCCGCCGGGCAAATGACCGCTTGCCGACACCCGCCGGGCCCGCCAGCAGCAGCGCGTGCGGAAACCGGCCGGCCGCCCGCGCCGCGCGCAGCCGCTCCCAGGCGCCGCTTTGCCAGGGCAAGACGGCCTCAACCATTCGGGTCGAGCTCCACCGGCCGTTCGCGATCGAGCCATGTATCGAGGCTCTGGCGCACCTCGGCACTCACCTCGGACATCGGACGGCTCGCATCGATCAGGCAAAAGCGCGCCGGCTCCGCTCGCGCGCGTTCCAGGTATACCGCGCGCGCACGTTCGAAGAAGGCGGCCTGCTCCCGTTCGAACCGATCGGCCGCGCCGCGGTCACGGGCGCGCGCGAGCGCCGTCGGAACCGGGGCATCGAACAACAGCGTGCAATCGGGGCGCAGATCGCCGAGTACCCAACGCTCGAGCGTCGCGATACGCTCGGACGCGATACCCCGGCCCCCGCCCTGGTAGGCGTAGGTGGCATCGACAAAGCGGTCGCAGATCACCCAGCGCCCCGCGGCCAGTGCCGGCTCGATACGCGCGGCGACGTGTTCGGCGCGCGCGGCAAAAATGAGGAGGAGCTCGGCGTCGGCCTCCGGGGCATCCCCGTCCGGATCGAGCAGCAAGCTCCGGATGCGATCGGCAACCGGGGAGCCGCCCGGCTCGCGGGTGGTGAGCGCGGGCAGGCCGCGCGCATCCAGCGCGGCGACGACGGCCTCGACGTGACTGGATTTGCCGACGCCCTCGATCCCCTCCAGCGTGATCAGGCGACCGCGCATCGCGTCACCGCTTCCGAAGCCGATTCGCGTTGCCGTCGAGCTGATACTCGACGACCGCTTCGTTGTGCTCCTCGAGCGTCTTGGAAAAGACGTGACGGCCGTCGCCGGTGGAAACGAAGTAGAGCTCACCCTGGCGCTCGGGATGCAGCGCCGCATGGATGGCCGCGCGCGACGGCAGCGCAATCGGCGTAGGCGGCAGACCGTGGCGGGTGTAGGTGTTGTACGGCGTGTCCCGACGCAAATGGCGGTAGCGGATATCGCCCTGGTAATCGTCCCCGAGGCCGTAGATGACGGTCGGGTCCGTCTGCAGCCGCATGCCGCGCTCGAGCCGCTCGACGAACACGCCGGCGATGCGGGCGCGTTCGTCCGGCACGCCGGTTTCGCGCTCGATGATCGAGGCGAGTGTCAGCGCTTCCGCCGGCTCGTCCAGCGGCAGGTCTTGCTCGCGATCGGCCCATTCGCGCTCGAGCACCCGCGCCATCCGTTCGAAACTGCGTTGCAGCACATCGATATCACGCGTCCCGCGCGGGAACTGATAGCTATCCGGATAAAAGCGGCCTTCGTAGTGCAGCTCCGGATGGCCGAGGCGCCGCATGATGGCCTCGGGCTCCAGGCCCTCCAGCGTCGGCTCGATCGCGTCGTGGGACCACAAGGCGTCGAGCATTTCGGCGACCGTCCAGCCCTCGATGAAGGTGAGCTGATATTGCTTGACCTCACCGGCGGCGAATTTTTGCAGCAGACGGTACGGCGTAGTCCCCGGCTCGATGACGTACTCGCCCGCCTGGATGCGAGTCGCTGCCCCCGTCGCGCGGGCAGTGATGCGAAAGTAGAGCGGCCGTGCGATCCATTCAGCCCGCGCGAGCTGGTCCGCGACGCGATGCACGGACGTGCCGGGCTCGATCACGAAGGTATGTTCGGAGTCGGGCTGCCCGCGGATGGGTCCATGTAGAAACCGCAGGTAATCGGCGGTGATGACGCCGGCCGCCACAGTTGCTCCCAAGGCCAATAGGCCCACATAACGCCAACGTCGTTTGCTCATTGCAGCCAGCCGCTGTTCCGGATCAGGTGCTCGGTGACAGGCCCCGGGGCAGGATAATTATACTGCCCGAGCCATTCGACCGGCGCGATCCCGCGCAAGCTGCTGGTCACGAACAGCTCGTCGGCCGTATTGACCTCGCCGGCGCCGACATCACGCTCCTCGATCTCGAGGCCGAGCAGCGCCGCCGTTTCGAGCACCTGACGACGCGCGACTCCGGCAATACCGCAGTCGCTCAACATGGGCGTGATCAGCAGCTCCTCGCGCACGAGAAAGAGATTCGCCGCCACGCATTCGATCACCCGGCCGTCGACGGACTGCACGACGCCCTCGTCGATCGCCGGATCGGACCATTCGGCCCGCGCCAGCACCTGCTCGAGCCGCCCCAGATGCTTGATCCCGGCCAAGCTCGGTTGCAGGCCGATGCGCATCTCGCACCAGCGTAACCGGAGCGCTCGCGCGTCGAAAAACGGACCCACCGGGTCGAAGCTGACCACGCGCGTCGGCCCGGCCGCGTCCGGCAGCGCATAGCCGCGGGCGCCGGCGCCACGCGTGACCGTCACGCGCGCCGTGCCGTCCGCGTCGTCGCCGCGCACCTGTGCGATCTCGGCGCTCAGTTCACTTCGGGGGGGTGCGTCGATGCCGAGGGCGCGGCAGCCGTGCTCGAGCCGCTCGCAATGGCCCTCCCACAGCACCGGAGCGCCGTGGCGCACAGCGACGGTCTCGAACAGGCCGTCGCCCAGGGTGAAGCCGCGATCGAACGCGCTGACTGTCGCCTCGCGCCGACCGTTGACGAGGATGCGGGGCGGCTCGGCAGGAGCGGACACGAGCGCCAGCCGGGGCGATCAGACCCGCCGGAACACGAGGGTCCCGTTCGTGCCGCCAAATCCGAACGAATTGGACAAGACCGCGTCGATCTTCATCGAACGCGCCTCGTGGGGAACGAAATCGAGGTCGCAGCCTTCCGCCGCCTCGTCGAGATTGACCGTCGGCGGGGCGACCTGATCGCGTAAGCTCAGCACCGAGAATACGGCCTCGACGCCGCCCGCCGCGCCGAGCAGGTGCCCGGTCATGGACTTGGTCGAGCTCACGGCCAGGCGATAAGCGTGGTCGCCGAACAAAGCCTTGACGCCCTGGATCTCGGCCACGTCGCCGACCTGCGTCGACGTGCCGTGGGCATTGACGTAGTCGATCTGCTCACGCTCGAGTCCGGCATCGCGTAAGGCGTTGGCCATGCAGTTGTAGGCCCCGGCGCCGTTCTCGGCCGGCTGAGTCATGTGGTAGGCGTCCGCGCTCATGCCATAACCGGCCAGTTCGGCCAGGATATTGGCGCCGCGCGCCTTGGCATGCTCGTATTCCTCGAGCACCAGCATGCCGGCGCCGTCACCGAGGACAAAACCGTCGCGCTCCACATCCCACGGGCGACTTGCCTTCTCGGGCTCATCGTTGCGCGTGGACAGAGCCCGGGCGGCAGCGAAGCCGGCGAGCCCCAGCGGCGATGTCGCCATCTCCGCGCCCCCGGCGACCATCGCATCGGCATCCCCGTGCTCGATCAGCCGGGCGGCCTCGCCGATGTTGTGCGTCCCCGTGGTGCAGGCCGTGGCGATGGAGATGTTCGGCCCCTGCAAACCGAAGCGGATCGATAGATTGCCGGCCACCATGTTGATGATGGTGGCCGGCACGAAGAACGGGGATAGCTTACGCGGCCCGCCGTTCTGCAGGACCTCGACCGAATGCTCGATCTCGGGCAGGCCCCCGATGCCGGATCCGATCGACACACCGATGCGCTGGCGATTCTCGTCGCTGATCTCGAGGCCGGCATTCTCGATCGCCTGAATGCCGGCGGCCATGCCGTAATGCACGAAGGCGCTCATCTTGCGCGCGTCCTTCGTGGGCAGATAGTCCGAGACGTCGAAGTCCTTGACCGACGCCGAGAACCGCACGGGGTAAGCGGAGACGTCGAAAGCCGTAATCGTCGCCGCACCGGATCGGCCTTCGAGAATGCCGGCCCACGAGGCGTCGACCGTGTTGCCCACGGGCGAGACCGCCCCGAGTCCGGTGACCACTACGCGCCTCTTGCTCAAAGTCTTCTCCTACCCGCTCGACCCATGCCGATTGGATCAACACCGCACCGGGCTTCGCCTGCGAGCCTCCCACGCGAGCGAACCTCACGCCCCGGCTACGACCGGCCGTGGACGCCTCGGTCGTATCAGCCGAGGTTCTGGTTGATGTAGTCGATTGCCTGTTGAACGGTGGTGATCTTTTCCGCCTCCTCGTCCGGAATCTCGCACTCGAATTCCTCTTCGAGGGCCATGACCAGCTCGACCGTATCCAGGGAATCCGCGCCCAAGTCGTCGACGAACGACGCGGCGTTGGTCACTTCTTCTTCTTTGACGCCGAGCTGCTCGACGACGATCTTCTTTACGCGTTCTTCAACACTGCTCATGTCGGGTCGGTCCTCCGAACTCAGGTGGTGCAGCCCAGTTGCGCCGGCTCATTGTAGGGGAATCACCCCCACCGATCTACCCGCCGAGGCCGCCCACACGGCGACCGAACGCAACAAGAAAAAACGGTTACAACAACAAGTTAGAAAAACATTTTTATGCTTTACACGATCCGGCGTACGGGCATTCAGCCCATATACATGCCGCCGTTGACATGCAGCGTCTGACCGCTGATGTAGGCCGCCTCCGCAGACGCGAGGAAGCAGCAAGCATGCGCGACCTCCGCCGGATCGCCGAAACGGCCCAGCGCGATCTGGTCGAGCAAGGCCTGCTTCTGCTCATCGGCGAGTGATCGCGTCATGTCCGTATCGATGAACCCGGGCGCCACGGAATTGACCGTGATGCTGCGCGAGCCCACCTCGCGCGCCAGCGAGCGCGTGAACGCATTGATCCCCGCCTTCGCGGCGGCGTAGTTCGCTTGGCCCGGATTGCCCGTATCGCCGACGACCGAGGCGATGTTGATGATACGCCCGCCGCGCGCCTTCATCATGCCGCGCAGGCAGGCCCTCGAAACGCGATAGACCGAATTCAGGTTCGTGTCGATCACCGCCGACCAGTCGTCCTCGTTCATGCGCATCAGCAGGTTGTCGCGCGTGATGCCGGCATTGTTGACCAGCACCGTGACGGGCCCGTGATCCGCCGCAATCGCTTGCACCAGGGCATCGACGCCCGCGCCGTCGGTCACATCCAACCGGCGCCCTTCGCCGCGTAGCCCGGCCTGCGCGAATGCCTGCGTAATGGCCCCGGCGCCCTCCTCCGTGGTCGCGGTGCCGATCACGGTCGCGCCACGGGCAGCGAGCTCCTGCGCTATGGCCTGCCCGATGCCGCGGCTAGCGCCGGTCACCAGGGCAACGCTGCCTTCGAGCGTCATTCGTTTCCTCCCGCCGCGGTCTCGAGTGCCTTGGCCAGCGTGTCCGGGTCCTCGACCGCGGCCGCCGGGAAGCGCCGGTCGATGCGCCGCGCCAGCCCCGCCAGCACCTTGCCCGGACCCAGCTCGACCAGCATCTCCGCGCCGGCGCCGCGCAAAGTCTGCACCGATTCGCTCCAGCGCACCGGGTTGTACAGCTGGCGCCGCAACGCCGCGTGCGTATCCTCGACGCCCTCGTGCGGGCTCGCGTCCACGTTGTGCACGACCGGAATCTGCGGCGCCGAGAACGGCACCCCGTCGAGCACCTGGGCGAGCTCGTCGGCGGCCTCGCGCAGCAGGCTGCAATGCGACGGCACCGAGACGGACAGCTCGACAGCCCGTTTCGCACCCGCTTCGCGGCAGGCCTCCAGCGCCTGCGCGACCGCATCCGCATGGCCGCCGATCACGATCTGGCCGGGCGCGTTGTAATTCGCGGGCTCGACCACATGCTCGCTCGGGACCGATTCGCAGATGGTCTCGACGGTCTCGTCGTCCAGACCCAGCACGGCGGCCATCGCCCCCTGCCCGCGAGGGACGGCATTCTGCATGAGTCGCGCGCGGCGCGCGACCAGTTTGATCGCATCGGGGAACGCGATCGCACCCGCAACCGCCAATGCGGTGTACTCGCCCAGGCTGTGACCGGCCGCGAACGCCGGTGCCGGGCCGCCCGCCGCCTGCCACACGCGCGTCGTCGCCACGCCCGCCGCAAGCATGGCCGGCTGAGTGTACTCGGTCTGGTCGAGCAGCCCATCCGGATTGTCGCGCACGATGGCCCACAGGTCCTCGCCGAGCGCCTGCGAGGCTTCCGCGAACGTGGCTTCGACCTCGGGCCACTCCGAGGCCAGCGCGGCCAGCATGCCGGCGCTCTGCGACCCCTGTCCGGGGAAAACGGCCGCGATACGAGTCACTACGGCTCTCCAGTTCTGGTGTCGAATGCGGGGTTGCGGGGACGCTGCGCTCAGGCGTCGGAAAGCCCGAGCACGTCCCCCATGTCGTAGAGGCCGGGCGGCTGTTGCGGCAGCCAAGCGGCCGCGCGCATCGCGCCCTGGGCGAAGACCATGCGGCTGCTCGCCCGATGGACCAGCTCGATGCGTTCGCCACTGCCGGCGAAGAGGACGGTGTGCTCGCCTACGATGTCGCCGCCGCGGACAGTCGAGAAGCCGATCGAACCGGGCGTACGTTCGCCGGTATTCCCCTGGCGATTGAATACGCCCCGGTCCTCCAGCCGCTGACCACGCCCGGCGGCCGCCATCTCGCCCAACTGCAACGCCGTGCCGGAGGGGGCATCGACCTTGTGGCGGTGATGCGCCTCGATGATCTCCACATCGTAGTCGTCGCCGAGCGCGCGGGCCGCCCGCTCGACGAGCCCCAGCAGCAGATTGACGCCCACGCCCATGTTGGGTGCCAGCACGACCGGGATATCGTTCGCGGCCGCTGCCACGCGGGCGCGCTGCGACGGTGTGAAGCCGGTGGTGCCGATGACGACGGCGCTACCGGCGGCGCGGCAATGCTCGACCAAGCTCAGCGCCCCCTCGGGATGCGTGAAGTCGACGACTGCATCGAACGGCGCGGCGGCCGGGTCGGACGACACCGCGACGCCGACCGGCGCACGCCCGATCAGGGCGCCTACGTCCTCGCCCAGGGTGGGGTGGTCAGGCTCTTCGAGCGCGGCGGCCAGGTCGACGCCGGGATCGTCGATGCACGCCGCCAGCAGGCTACGCCCCATGCGTCCGGCAGCACCGTGGATGGCGACGCGTGTCATGATCAGGCTCCTGCGCGGGGCGATCCGGCAGCCGCGATCGCGGCCAGCTGCACCTCGGGCTTGGGATCACAACCAACCATACGTGGCTCCCAGCCGCCGATCCGCACGCCCGCGCACAGGGCGGGCGCCGTCATCGGGCGCGCTATGGTACCAGAACGCAGGACCGGGCAGTCGCCGCGCTTAAAGGCGCATATCTTCGAAGAATTTCTTCACGCCGTCCAGCCAGCTCCTCTGCCGTGGACTGTGCTTGGTCGAGCCCTCGCCCAGGGTCTCTTGCAGCTCCTGGAACAACTCCTTCTGGCGCGCCGTGAGGTCGACGGGCGTCTCCACGCGGGCGCGGCAGAGCACGTCGCCCGGGTTACCGCCGCGCACCGGACGCACGCCCTTGCCTCGCAGACGGAAGGTGCGCTCGGATTGCGTACCGGCGGGGATCTTGAGCTTCACCCGTCCATCGAGGGTGGGCACGTCGACCTCGCCGCCGAGCGCCGCGGTGGCGATGTCGATAGGAACGTCGCAGATCAGGTTGGCGCCGTCCCGCTCGAAGATCGGATGCGGCTTGACGCGCACCTCGACGTAGAGATCGCCCGGCGGCGCCCCGCGGTCGCCCATCTCGCCCTCGCCGGATAGACGGATGCGGTCCCCCGTGTCGACGCCGGCCGGGATCTTGACGGACAGGGTTTTGGATTCCTCGCGCCGCCCCCGGCCACGGCAGCCGGGGCATGGATCGTCGACGGTCCGGCCCTCACCGCGACAGGTGGGACAGGTCTGCTGGATCGAGAAGAAGCCCTGCTGCATGCGCACCTGCCCCATGCCGCTGCAGGTGCTGCAGGTCTTGGGCTCGCTGCCCGGGCGGGCGCCGGAGCCGTGACAGGTTTCGCACTCGACCAGCGTGGGGATGCGGATCTCGGTCTCGGTGCCCTGCACCGCCTCCTCGAGCGAGATCTCGAGGTTGTAGCGCAGGTCCGCGCCGCGCGCGCTTCGACGGCGCCCACCGCCGAAGATGTCGCCGAAGACGTCGCCGAAGATGTCGGAGAAATCGGCACCGCCGAAACCGCCATAGCCGCCGCCACCCCCGGCGCCCTGGTCGACGCCGGCGTGGCCGAACTGATCGTAGGCGGCACGCTTCTGCGAGTCCGACAGGACCTCGAACGCTTCCTTGGCTTCACGGAACCGGGTCAGCGCCTCCTCGTCGTCGGGATTACGGTCCGGGTGATACTTCTGCGCCATGCGACGATAGGCCTTCTTGAGGTCCGCTTCGCTGGCGTTGCGGTCCACCCCTAGGATTTCGTAATAGTCCCGCTTCGACATCGGCTACGCTGCTCCCCTCGTTCGAGCGCGGTTCGGGCACGACCTCGCCGGGCGAAACCCGGCGAGGCAGTATCGAGAATGGGCAGCCACCCGCCATGCGGGTGGCTGTGAGCTTACTTCTTGTTTTCCTTGACTTCCTCGAACTCGGCGTCGACGACCTCGTCGTCCGAGCTCTGCTGGCCGGAGGCCTGCTCGCCCTGCTCGGCGTCGCCCTGGCCGTAGGCCTTCTGGGCCAGCTCCGCCGAGGCCTGGGACAGCTCCTGCGTGCGGGCCTCGATCGCCTCCTTATCGTCGCCCTTCATGGCCTCGCGCACGGCCTCGATCGCCTGCTCGACCTTCTGCTTCTCGGACGAGTCGATCTGATCGCCGTAGTCCTTGAGCGACTTCTCGGTCGCATGCACCAGGTTATCCGCCTGGTTGCGCGCCTCGACCAGCTCGCGAGCCTTCTGATCCTCCTCTTCGTGCGCCTCGGCATCCTTGACCATCTTCTCGATCTCGTCCTCGGACAGTCCGCTGGACGCCTTGATCTCGATCGACTGCTCCTTGCCGGTCGCCTTGTCCTTGGCCGAGACGT
>CAZVBX010000038.1:0-25864 GCA_964625925.1 uncultured Ectothiorhodospiraceae bacterium
TCATCGGCGAGGGGCCGGCGGCGCGCTCGGTCAAGCTGGACGTGCCGCCGTTCACGCTGATCGGTGCCACTACGCGCGCGGGCCTGCTAACGTCGCCGTTGCGGGATCGGTTCGGGATCGTTCAGCGCCTCGAGTTCTATGGCGCGGCCGATCTGAGCGCGATCGTCGAGCGCTCCGCGGACATCCTCGGCGTGCCCATCGATGCCGATGGTGCCCACGAGATCGCCCGCCGCGCCCGCGGCACACCGCGCATCGCCAATCGGCTGCTACGCCGCGTGCGCGACTACGCCCAGGTGCGGGGGAACGGCGCGATCAGCGCCGGTGTCGCCGACGAGGCGCTCGATCTATTGCGCGTGGACGCGCTCGGGCTCGACAGCATGGACCATCGGCTCTTGCGCACGATCATCGACAAGTTCACCGGTGGGCCCGTGGGCCTGGACAACGTGGCCGCCGCCATCGGCGAGGCCGCCGGCACGATCGAGGAAGTCATCGAGCCCTATCTGATCCAGGAGGGATTGCTCATGCGCACTCCGCGGGGCCGCGTGGCCACGCGGACCGCGTTCGCCCACTTCGGGCTGAAGCCGCCGCGCGCAGCGGAAACTGCGCAACTGTTCGACGCCGAATGAGCGATACGCCGGGCGCAATCGGCGCGGCGGCGTTTCGTTGGCCGGTGCGTGTGTATTACGAAGATACCGACGCCGGAGGCGTCGTATATTACGCCAACTATTTGAAGTACTTGGAGCGGGCCCGGACCGAATGGCTCCGGGCGGCCGGATACGAACAAGCCGAGATTGCCCATGAGCGCGGACTGCTGTTCGCGGTGCGTGCGGTCTCGATCGAATATCGAGCGCCTGCACGCCTCGACGACCGGCTCGACGCGGTCGCGCGACTCGAGCGGCTCGGGCGCGCCAGCATCGATTTCGAGCAATGGGTCGAGCGCGCCGCCGTCGAGCTTTGCCGAGCCCGGATTGCTGTGGCCTGCCTCGACGCCGAAACATTCCGGCCGCGGGTGCTTCCCGCCGATTTGAAGGGGGTATTTGCCGGTGACCACTGACTTGTCTTTCGTCCATCTGATCGCCGAGGCGAGTATCGTAGTGCAGCTCGTCATGCTGTTGCTGGTGCTCGCCTCGGTGTTCTCCTGGGCCCTGATCTACGCTAAGTGGCGCCAGTTGCGCGCCGTCCGCGGTTCCTCCAGCGAATTCGAAGCCCGTTTCTGGTCGGGCGGCGCGGTTTCGGACCTTTACCGCCAGGTGCAGGCGAACGAGGACTCGGCCGGCGGCACCGAGCGGCTGTTCGCGGCCGGATTCGGCGAATACGCGCGCCTGCAGAAGCAGGGCCACGGGCCGCAAAACGTGCTTGAGGGCGCGCGCCGCGCCATGCGGATTTCCCTGGCGCGCGAGGCCGATCGCCTCGACGGTAATCTGTCGTTCCTGGCGACGGTCGGCTCGGTGAGCCCCTACGTGGGCCTGTTCGGGACCGTCTGGGGCATCATGAATGCCTTCATGGCCCTGAGCGACGTGTCCCAGGCCACGCTGGCACTGGTCGCGCCCGGCATCGCCGAGGCCTTGATCGCCACCGCCATGGGCCTGTTTGCGGCGATCCCGGCGGTGATCGCCTATAACCGGTTCACGCATGAGCTCACGCGCATGGAGAACCGCTTCGATAATTTCGTCGAGGAATTCACGGCGCTGCTGCACCGACAGGTGCATGCGCGCGCGGCGGAGTCGTGACGATGGCCCGGCGCCGGCGTCCCATGGCTGAGATCAACGTCGTGCCGTACATCGACGTCATGCTCGTGCTGCTGGTGATCTTCATGATCACGGCGCCCTTGCTGAAGACGGGCGTCGAGGTGGATCTGCCCAATGCAGACGCCAACCCGCAAGAGGTCGAAACCGAGCCGCTGGTCGCGACCGTCGACAGCGAGGGGAGGTTCTATCTCAATGTGGGCGAGAACCCGGAACAAGCGATCGACGAGCAGCGACTGGTCACCCTGGCCACGGCTGTGGTCCGGCGCAACCCGGAGCGGCAGGTCCTGGTGCGGGGCGATCAGGGCGTCAACTACGAGCGCGTCGTGCACGTAATGACGCTGCTGCAGCAATCCGGCGTGCCCCAGGTCGGGTTGGTGGCGGAGAGGCGTTAGGCGATGGGCGTGCTGCGCGAATATCCCGAGTCGCTGATCCTCGCGGTCGTGGCCCATGGCAGCCTGGCCGCGGGTCTGGTGCTGGGCGTGAGCATGGGCAGCTCGCAGATGCCGACCTCGCCCTCGCCGGGCGACGACGCCATGCAGGCCGTCGCCGTCGACGAGCAGGAGATCGAGTCGGCGATGCAGCAGCTCGAGGAGCAGGAGCGTGCCGAGGAGGCCGAGGCGGTCCGTCGCCAGGAAGAACTCGAGCAACAGCTATCGCAACTCGAGCAGCAGCGCGAGCGCCAGGCCGACCATTTGCAGCAGCTACGGCAGCAGCGGGCGCAGCAGGCCGAGCAAGTCCAAGAGCTGCACGAGCAGCAGGACCAGCAGGCCGACGAGGTCCAGGAGCTGCGCCAGGAGCGCGAGCAGCAGCAGCAGCAGCTCGCGGAGCTGCGGCAGGCGCGCCAGCAGAGTCAGGAGGCGCAAGAGGAGGCGGCGCAGCAGCTCGATCAGCTACGCGCCCAGCGCGAGCAGCTCGAAGCCCAGCGCGAGCAGCTGCGCCAGCAACAGGAGCAGCTCGAGCAGCAGAGCCAAAGCGAGCAGGAGCGGGTGCAGCAGCTAGAGTCCGAACGTGACAAGCTGGCGCGTCAGCAGGAGGAACTCGCGGAAGCACGCCAGCGGCAGCAGGAGCGACTGGATCAGCTGGAGCAGCAGCGCCGCGAGGCCGAAGCCACCGCCGCGGCGGCGCGCGAGGAGGCCGAAGCCGCACGCAGCCAGGCCGAGCAGGACCGGGAGCAGGCCGAACAAGCGCGTCGTGAGGCCGAGGAGGAGGCTCAAGCCGCGGCCGAGCGCGCCGAGGAGGAGCGGCTGGCCGGGATGCGGGAAACCTATGTCGCCGCAATTACCCAACTGGTGACACGCAACTGGCGGCAACCGGGTTCGTTCAGCAACGGCGATACTGCGCATGTCGAGGTCACCCAGGTGCCCGGCGGCGACGTGACCAACGTCGAACTCGTTAGCTGCTCGGGCGATGCGGCGTTCTGCGATTCGGTGATTTCCGCCGTGCATCGCGCCTCGCCCCTGCCCGAAGCGCCCGATCCCGAGGTATTCGACCGCGAGATCCGATTCAACTTCGAGCCGGAGGGTTCTTGATGCGTAGCCGTGCTTCGCTGTGGCTGATCGTCGCGTTGGCGCTGTTCGCGCCGCCGCTACCCGCGGTGCTCGAGATCACCATTACCGAGGGCGCGCCCGATGCGCGTCCGATTGCGGTCGTGCCATTTGGCTGGCAGGGCTCGGGGGAGCCCCCGGAAGCGATCACGAACATCGTCAAGGCCGATCTGACGCGCACGGGCCATTTCGCGCCCGCCGAGGAGCGCGATCTGGTGTCGCGCCCGACAACCGGCGAGGAAGTGCGCTTTGGCAACTGGCGCACGCTGGGGGTCGATCATGTGGTGGTCGGCCGTATCGCCCCCAGCGGCGAACAGCGCTACCGGGTGCAATTCCAGCTACTCGACGTGCTGCGCGAGCGCCAGGTCGCGGGTTACAGTTATGAGGCCAGCGGTGACAACATGCGTGGGGTCGCCCACGAGATCAGCGACGTGATCTTCGAGGAGATTACCGGCGATCGCGGCGCCGCCAATACGCGCGTGGCCATGGTCTCGGTCGATGACAGCGGCGAGGAGCCCGAGTACCGCCTGCAGGTCGCGGACTACGATGGCTACAACCCGCGGACGATCCTGACCTCGCCGGCACCGATTATGTCGCCGGCGCTGGCGCCGGACGGCGAGCGTGTCGCCTACGTCTCGTTCGAGCGGCGCCGCGCGGCCGTCTTCGTCCAGGAAATCCGCACCGGCGAGCGCCAGCAGGTCTCGGCGCGTCCGGGCATCAACGGCGCGCCCGCGTGGTCGCCCGACGGGGACCGCCTGGCGGTCACACTCAATCACGAGGGCGATCCGGACATCTATATCCTGGATCTGGCCGGGGGCGGCCTCCAGCGCATTACCCGGAGCGGCGCTATCGATACGTCGCCCGCCTGGATGCCGAATGGCGAGGAGCTGATATTCACCTCCGATCGTTCCGGCGGCCCCCAGCTCTACCGCATCCCGCTCGGCCGCTCGCAACGGGCCCAACGGGTTACGTTCGAGGGCCGCTACAACGCCGACCCCGATGTCTCCCCGAACGGCGAGCGGGTGACCTACGTGCATCGGGTCCAGAACGGCGACTTCCGCATCGCGGTGCTGGACCTGGAAACGGACCAGATGCGGGTGGTGACCGAGGGCCAGCTCGACGAGTCGCCTTCATTTGCGCCCAACGGGCAGATGGTCCTGTTCGGGACCGAGAACCAGGGCCGGGGTGTGCTGGGGCTCGTCTCCGCCGACGGCGAGGCGGTCGCACGCCTGTCGCAGACCGAAGGCGACGTGCGCGAGCCCGCCTGGGGTCCGTTCCAGGACTGACGCATCGATCCGCGGGGACGGGCCGGGCCAGCGCCCGGGACGTCCGGCCGCGACGACATCCGGGACACGCGCGTCCCGGCGGCAATGCAGGCCTATTCCTCCGATGGAGACCGGACAATGAAACGAACGATCTGGCCACTGGCGCTTGTCGCGCTGTTCATGCTCGCGGGCTGTGCTACGGCGCCCGAGCCCGCACCCACGCCCGCGCCGGGCGAATCCGAGGCGCCGGACGAGTCCGAGGCGCGAGCCGAGGACCAGGCCCCCGAGGACGAGACTGCCGAGCCCGACGGCGCTCCGGCCGCGACCACGGGCGCTGCCGACTGCCCGCCGACCTGCGATTTTGCGCGCAGCGCGATCGACCAACCGACTGGCGTGCTGTCTGATCGCACCATCTACTTCGAATTCGATTCGAGCGAGGTGCAGGACGAGTTCATGGAGCTGATCGAGCGCCATGCCGCCTATCTGTCGCAGTACCCGGACGTCCAGGTACGCTTGGAAGGCCACACCGACGAGCGCGGCTCGCGCGAGTACAACATCGGCCTGGGCGCGCGCCGGGCGGAGTCGGTGCAGCAGCTGCTGCAGGTCCACGGCGTGGGATCGCAGCAGATCGAGACCATCAGCTATGGTGAGGAGATGCCGGCCGAAACCGGGGACAACGAAGAGGCGTGGGCGGAGAACCGTCGCGTCGAGCTGGTGTATCCGGATAGTGCCGACGGCAACTGAGGGGAACGCTCATGCGTCCGCTAACTAGGCTCGCGGTAGCGGTCGCCTGCGCCTTGGCGGCGACCGTCTCGGCGCCGGCGCTTGCCCAATCCGGCGAATCCGGCGCCCAGCGCAGCGCAACCGACCGGCTCGAGCAGCGTGTCCGGCGGCTGGAGAACGTGCTCGATAGCGAGCAGCTGGTCCGCCTGATGCAGAAGATCGATGCGCTCGACCAGCAAATCCGCGAACTGCGCGGGTCCATCGAGACCCAGAGCCATCGCCTCGAGGAGATGCGCGACCGGCAACGGAACCTGTACAGCGATCTCGACCGGCGCCTGCGTGAACTGGAGGTCGCCGGGCGCCAGGGCGCCCCGCAGGAGTCCGGGTCCGACGGTGGCTCCGGCGAGGGTGCCGATAGCCAGGGCTCCGGCAATCAGTCGGCTGGCGACGGCTCGGGCAGCAACGCGGACCAGCCGGGACTGGCGCCGGGACAAGCGGGCGCGCCGTTGAGCGGCGCCGAGCGCGCCGACGCCGGCGGCAGCGGCGGCAGTGAGTCCGACGATGGCGCGGACGAGCAGGCGCAGCGCGAGGCCTACAATGCCGCGTTCGAGTTGCTGAAGGACGGCCGCTACGAGGCGGCGGCCGAGGAATTTCGCGGCTTCCTGGGCCAGTATCCCGATGGCCCCTATTCGGATAACGCGCAGTATTGGCTCGGTGAGTCGTACTACGTCACGCGCGATTTCGAGGAGGCGCTCCAGGCGTTTCGTCAGACCGCCGAGCGCTATCCGGATAGCGCGAAGGTGCCAGATGCACGCTTGAAGATCGGCTATACACTGCACGAGCTCGAGCGTTACGACGAGGCGCGCTCCGTCCTGCAAGAGGTGATCTCGGAGCAGTCGGGCACGGTCGCGCGCCTGGCCGAGGAACGGCTGTTGCGGTTGCAGAACCAGCAAGGGAACTGACGCATTGGGCGAGGCCGTCGTCGACCATCCCCGGGAGCTGCCCGCGACCGACCGGGTGCGCCTCACCGAGGTGTTCTGCTCGCTGCAGGGCGAGGGCAACACCGCGGGCTGGCCCACCGTGTTCGTGCGCTTGACCGGCTGCCCGTTGCGCTGCACCTACTGCGATACCGCGTACGCCTTTCACGGGGGTGAGAGCCGCCCGCTCGATGCGGTGATCGAGGAGGTCACCGCCTACGGTGTGCAGCACGTGTGCGTGACCGGCGGCGAGCCTTTGGCGCAGCGCGGTTGCCTGCCGCTGCTCGAGCGCTTATGCGAGGCCGGCCTGAACGTGTCGCTGGAGACCTCCGGCGCGTTCGACATCGCGCCGGTCGACCGCCGCGTGGTGCGCGTGGTCGATCTCAAGACGCCGGGCTCGGGCGAGCAGCATCGAAACCGTTGGGCCAACCTGCCTGAACTGGGCGCGCGCGACCAGGTCAAGTTCGTGCTCTGCGATCGCGCCGACTACGAGTGGGCCCGTGACGTCGTTGCCCGCGAGGGGCTGGCGCAGGTCTGCGAGGTGCTGTTCTCGCCTGTGTGGGAGACGCTGCCGGCCCGTGATCTCGCCGACTGGGTGGTCGCCGACCGCTTGCCCGTGCGCATGCAGCTGCAGCTACACAAGGTCCTCTGGGGGGACGAGCCCGGCCGATGAGCGACGCCGCGGTGGTCCTGCTGTCCGGCGGGCTGGATTCGGCTACGGTACTGGCGCTCGCTCGCGCCGAAGGCTATCGCTGCCACGCCATGAGCTTCCGCTACGGCCAGCGCCATGCGGCCGAGCTGGGCGCAGCCCAAGCCGTGGCGGCGCAGCAAGGGGTCGCCGAGCACCGGATCGTCGATATCGATCTGGCGGCGTTTGGCGGTTCCGCATTGACCGATCCCGACATTGAGATCCCCGAAGGACGCCAGCCGGCGAACCCGGACACCATCCCGGTGACCTATGTCCCCGCCCGGAATACCGTTTTCCTGTCCTATGCGCTCGCGTGGTCCGAGGTGCTCGCCGCCGACGCCATTTTCATCGGCGTCAACGCGGTGGACTACTCGGGCTATCCGGATTGCCGGCCCGAATTCGTGGCCGCGTTCGAGGAAATGGCCAATCTCGCGACGCGCCGCGGCGTCGAGGGTCACCGGCTGGCCATCCGCGCGCCGTTGATCGACTGGAGCAAGGCCGGAATCATCGACCGGGGCAGCGCGCTAGGCGTCGACTACACGCTCACGGTTTCCTGCTACCAAGCCGATGAATCCGGTCGCGCCTGCGGCCGCTGCGAGGCCTGCCACCTGCGCGCCCAGGGCTTCGCCCAGGCCGGGCGGGCCGATCCCACCCGCTACCGGAACTGAGAGGCTCGCCGACGACACCGCGCGCCGAAGGGCCGGGTCGCCGCTATGTCCGGTGGAAGGCTCGCGCGCGGATCACGCCCGCGGGCGTGGGCGCTACAGGCGCTCGTCGGACGCCGCGGCCACCAGCGCCGATTTGACGTCGTAGAGGACGCCGGGATCGCGCAGCCAGCCGCGCAGCCCCTGCGCTCCGTGTGCAAGCAGGCATTCGTGCGGGACCGCCAGCACGACGGCGTCGTAGGCATCGGTGGCCGGTTCGGCCGTCTGCTCGACCCCGAATTCCTCGCGCAGGGCCGCGTCGTCGACCCAGGGGTCGTGTACCTCCACCCGGGCGCCAAACCCCTGGAGCGCGCGCACGATATCGATCACCTGGCTGTTGCGCAGGTCCGGGGTATTTTCCTTGAAGGTGGCGCCCAGGATCAGCACGCGGCTGTCGACCACCTGGATGCGCCGCTGGGTCATCAGCTTCATCAGGCGCTCGGCCACGTAGCCACCCATGGCGTCGTTGATGCGCCGGCCGGCCAGGATCATCTGAGGGTGATAGCCGATGCCCTGCGCCTTTTGCGTCAGGTAATAAGGGTCGACGCCGATGCAGTGGCCGCCGACCAGACCGGGCTGGAACGGCAGGAAATTCCACTTGGTGCCGGCCGCACGCAGCACGGCCTCGCTGTCCAGCCCCATGCGCTGGAACAGCATGGCCAGCTCGTTGACTAGCGCGATATTCACGTCGCGCTGGGTATTCTCGATCACCTTGGCGGCCTCCGCGACGCGGATGGAGGCGGCTCGATGCGTGCCGACGCGGGTGATGCCTCGATAGAGCCCATCGACGAACTCGGCCGTCTCTTGGGTCGAGCCCGAGGTGATCTTGACGATGTCGGGAATGCGGTGCTCGCGGTCGCCTGGATTGACCCGCTCGGGGCTATAACCGACCGAGAAGTCGCGATTGCAGGTGAGTCCGGACACGCGCTCGAGCGCCGGCACGCAATCGTCCTCGGTGGCGCCCGGGTAGACGGTGGATTCGTAGATCACGACGTTGCCGGGCGCGAGCACGCGCCCGACGGTCTCGCTGGCGCCGAGAAGCGGGCGCAGATCGGGCTGCTTGAAGCGGTCGATGGGCGTGGGGACAGTGACGATGTAGATGTTGCAGTCGCGCAACGCCTCGAGGTCGCTGCTCACCTGCAAAAGCTCGGTGTTGTGCAGCTCCTCGGGCTCGACCTCGCGGGTGCGGTCGTGATCGCGGCGTAGCTCCTCGATGCGCGGCGCGTCGATATCGAAGCCAACCACGGGGATTCGGTGGGCGAACTCGACGGCCAGTGGCAGCCCCACATAGCCCAGCCCGACGACCCCGATACGCCAATCCTTGGAATCGGGTAGTTGCACGGTGCGACACCCTTATCGCGATGGTTTGTAAACGCCTGTCCGGCGGACTCAGTGTCCGTAGTAGTGCCGATACCAGTGCACGAACTGCTCGATCCCCGTCGCCAGTGGCGTGTCCGGCGCGAAGCCGGTGTCGCGCTGGAGATCGGCGACGTCGGCATAGGTGGCGGGCACGTCGCCCGGTTGCATCGGCATCGGCCGCTTGTCGGCCGCGACACCCAGCGCGGACTCGAGCGTCGCGATGAAATCGGTCAGCTCGACCGGACTGTGATTACCGATGTTGTATAGCCGGTACGGCACGTAGCTGGTCCCCGGATCCGGCACCTCCCCGGACCATTCCGGGTCCGGCTCGGGTAGGCGGTCGGCGGTGCGCACCACGCCTTCGACGATGTCGTCGATGTAGGTGAAATCGCGGCGCATCCGGCCGTAGTTATAGACCTCGATCGGCTCGCCCGCCAGGATCGCACGGGTGAACTTGAACAACGCCATGTCCGGCCGGCCCCAGGGGCCGTATACGGTGAAGAAGCGCAGACCCGTCGTCGGAATGCCGTACAGGTGGCAATAGGTGTGCGCCATCAGCTCGTTCGCCTTCTTGGTCGCGGCGTAGAGCGAGACCGGGTGATCCACGTTGTCGTGGACCGAGAACGGCATGTGCGTGTTGGCGCCGTAAACCGAGCTGGACGAGGCGAAGACCAAGTGGTCCACGCCGTGATGGCGGCAGCCCTCGAGAATGTTCATGAAGCCGACCAGATTGCTGTCGACGTACGCGTGCGGATTCTCGAGGCTGTAGCGCACCCCCGCCTGTGCGGCGAGGTGGATGACCCGGTCGAAGCGGTGCTCGGCGAACAGCCGCTCGAGGGCGGCCTTGTCCTCGAGTCCGGCGCGCACCTGGCTGAATCGCGGCTGGTCGGCGATGCGGCTCAGCCGGTCTTCCTTGAGTTGCGGGTCATAGTAGTCATTGACGTTGTCGAGCCCGACGACCTCGTCGCCGCGCGCCAGAAGCTGCTCGGCTACGAAGTTGCCGATGAAACCAGCGGTGCCGGTAACCAGGAAGCGCATACCGCTTGTTCTCCGTCCAGCCGACGCACGCCCACTCTGCGGTGGACGCGGTGATCGGCGATGGGTGGTGCCCATGGCAAACCGTGTGTCGGATGCCCGCCGGAGGCGAGTGCCGGGCCACTCGTGGATGGCTTGGGATTATACCGGTCAACTCGGCGGCGCGGGCGAGCCCACGGGTATAGCCGAAACCGCGGCCGAACGCGACGGCGTCCCCGCCGTTCCGCAAGGCTGCATACGCCGCGGGCGAGCCGATCGAACCGCGGCGGCGCGCGGGAGATCCTTTCGGCGCCTTCCGTGCGGGGCACATGCCCGGGCCGTGCCTGAGCCCGCTATCGTCTGCCGGATGTCGGAACGCCGGCATCCTGAAGCCGTGGCATGGTTGCCGCGGCACCCGGGAGCAGCGCTTGACTTCGCTACAACCGTACGCCAAGTAAAGGGAGCGGGAGCGCCGCGGGACCGGCGACCCGGCACGAAGGCCGTCCAAGGAGAGGATAGATGACCAACGGCCAGGGATATTTCCAGCGCCATACGAATCCGCCGGTGTTTTTCACATCGGCCCTCCTGATTCTCGTGTTCGTGCTCTGGGGCATTGTCGCACCCGCGCAGCTGGGCAACGTCGCCAACGCCGTCAACGCCTGGATCACGCAGTATTTCGGATGGTGGTACATCCTGAGCGTCACGGGCTTCCTCGTGTTCGTGATCATCCTGTTGCTCTCCCCGTGGGCCCGCATACGCTTGGGCAAGGATGATGAGGAGCCCGAGTGGCCCACCTGGTCGTGGTTCTCCATGCTGTTCACGGCCGGCATGGGGATTGGCCTCGTGTTCTACGGGGTGGCCGAGCCGATCTTCCACTTCACGGAACCGCCCGTGGGCGAGGGCGGCACGGAGGAGGCGGCCACGACGGCGATGAACTTGACGTTCTTCCACTGGGGCGTGCATCCGTGGGCGATCTACATCGTTCTCGGCCTGTCGCTGGGCTACTTCTCGTTTCGCCACGATCTCCCGCTACGGCCGGCCTCCGCGTTCTACCCCCTCATCGGCGAAGGCATTCATGGCATCGTGGGCCATGTCATCGACATCCTGGCCGTGTTCGGCACCTTGTTCGGCCTGGCGACGTCCCTCGGGTTGGGGGCCTCGCAGATCAATGCGGGTCTGAGCCAGGTCTTCGGCGTTCCCACCGGCCCGACGGCCCAGGTGCTGATCATCGCCGCGATCACCGCGGTCGCAGTGGGCTCGGTGCTGGCCGGTCTCGATGCCGGGATTCGGCGCCTGTCCGTGCTCAACATGTACCTGGCCATTGTGCTGGCCGCGTTCGTCTTCATCGTTGGGCCAACGCTCTTCATCCTCGAGTTCATGGTCCAGAGCGCCGGCACCTACGTGCAGAATCTGCCCGGCACCAGCCTGCAGATGTTCACCTTCTCGGAGGCCGGCGACCAGTGGTTCCAGAGCTGGACGCTGTTCTACTGGGGCTGGTGGATTTCCTGGTCGCCGTTCGTCGGGTTGTTCATCGCGCGGATCTCGCGCGGACGCACCATCCGGCAGTTCATCCTCGGTACGCTGCTCGCGCCTCTCGGGGCGTCGATCGTCTGGTTTACCACCTTCGGCGGCACGGCGCTCCACGGCATCCTCCGACAGGGCAGCCAGGCACTGGCGGAGGCGGGCACGACCGACGCCATGTTCGTGCTGATGCAACACTTGTCGGTTGCGCCGATATTGGCCGGAGTGGCCTCCCTGCTCGCCGTGGTGGTTGTGGCGATCTTCTTCGCCACTTCCTCGGACTCCGGCTCTCTGGTCATCGACATCCTGACCAACGGAGGCGACCCGGAACCGCAGTGGCAACAGCGCCTGTTCTGGGCCGTGCTCGAAGGCGTCGTCGCCGCCGTGCTGCTGGTCGCCGGCGCCCTCGGTGGTGGCGATGCCCTGAGCGCGCTCCAGACCGCCTCGGTCGCCTCGGGGCTGCCGTTTTCGATTGTCCTGGTGCTGATGTGCTGGGGGCTGGCGCGGGGCCTGCGTGAAGACACCATCCCGCCGCGGCGTAGCCGCGCTCATGGTGGCGCGCAGTCGCAGCCACGCTGAGAGGATCCGAGAAACCCGGCGCCTACTGCGCGCGTCCCACAGCGGCGGCTTTGCCGGGCGCATCCCTGCGCCCGGCCGCTGCGCGGCTGGCGCGCAAAATCGCTCCCGGCGATTTTGTGCGCGATCCCTCAACTCGCATGGGAACCACCATGCTCGTTTCACGATCACGCAAGTCCGCTCGCTGTGCCACGCGCTCGCTACGGCGCAGATTTCCCGGACAGCCTACTAGCCTGATCCGGACATGCGTCGGACCCGGCGCGTTGAAGATGGGCAGAACTGCCCATTTCCAACATCCCATTAGGGAAACGGCCGACTCTCGTTTAGGGTGAAAGCCCGATGTCCGGCGTCCCCGCACGGCGGTACATTCCGCGCCTTGGGACGTGGTCGAGGAACGTGACCCGAGGCGGACAGGAGTCCGCAATCACATGGACGCGACACCGCAGGGATGGCGGTGCAGGACCATCCCCGCCCCCGGCAATCCCCCGTTGCCGGGGGCGTTTTTTTCGTGCCGCTCGGCGCCGCGCCGGCGGCGGGGACGTCGGCTCCTGCTGCAAGGTGGCATCGACGGCCCCGGCACGGGTATGATCGCGTCCAGACCACCGGGGCGCGCTGCAGATCTCCCGGACTGCCCGGCCAAGCGTGGCCCGATCGAGCGCCGCGACAGGATCGGCCCGGCGATCACCCGCAGCCAACCACAGCACGATCCAGGCAACGCAAACCAACGGGCCGTTAGCTCAGCTGGTAGAGCACCGGACTTTTAATCCGTGAGTCGCAGGTTCGAACCCTGCACGGCCCACCACACTCTATCTTCATCGCCGTGCGCGTCGCATCATGGACTCGGGCATTGCGCCTGGCCGGAAGGCCTTGCCGCGGCAGCTGGCGCCATGGTCTTCGCCGTGAGTTCTACACAGGCCGAAGCTAGAATGAACACCGACGATCTGGTCCGCATTCCGACCCGTCTCCTACGCAAGGGCCTGTACGTCGAGCGTCTCGACCGTCCATGGACCGATTTGCCGGTGGTGTTTCAAGGGCTGGAGATTCGAACGGACGAAGAACTCGCTCTGCTGCAACAGTATTGCCGCTTCGTGTTCGTGCTGCCCGATCGCACGGAGCGTGACGAGGATGTCGTGCTCAGCGAGAGCCTGGAGACGCCCACCACCGATATCGCGCGCGCGATCGGCAGCCAGCGGATCCCCGATTTCGGCAGCTTCGCTGCCAGCGTGCGCGCCGCCGCGCGTCAGCGCTCAGCGGCGTCCCATTTCTTCAAGAATGCGCTCGAGGAAGCGACGCTGGGTCATCGCGTGCATACCCGGGCGGCGCGGCCCATCGTGGAGGCGCTCGCGCAGGACATCGCCATCAATGGTAGCGCGGCGATGTGGCTCACCAGCCTGCACGACAAGGACGAGCTCAACGCCACGCACTCGGTCAACGTCTGCGTGCTCGCGCTGACGCTCGCAACCTATCTGGCGTTGCCGCCGGACCAGATCGAGGAAATCGGCATCGGCGCGCTGCTGCACGACATCGGCAAGGTCAAGATTCCGCGTCGAATCCTGACCAAGGCCGGGGCGTTGACCGAGGACGAGCTCCGGATGGTCGCCATGCACCCTTGGCTCGGGCGCAAGCTGGTGGCCGAGACCAAGGACATGACGCGCTGGGTGCGCGACATCATGTGGATGCACCACGAGACCTTGGACGGGACCGGCTACCCGCGCGGGTTGTCGGGCGACCAGATCCCCACTCACGTGCGATTGGTGGCGGTCGCCAACGCCTATGAATCGTTGACCAGCGAGCGCTATAACCGTCCAGCGCTCAGGCCCGATCAGGCGCTGAACCAGCTGTATGCGGACGCGTCCCGCACTTACGGCGAGGACATTTTCCGGGCGTTGATCCGCTGCGTGGGCATTTATCCGGTGGGGAGCCTGGTCGAGCTCGACAACGGGGCCCAGGCCATCGTAATCGGCAGTTCGCCCGACACCCGCCTGCGGCCGACCGTGCTGCTGGTGCGAACGCCCGACGGCGGATACTACCAGAAGCGGCTCGTCCTCAATCTCGCGGTCGACGACCTGGAGGGCACAGCGCCGCACGCACGTCACGTGCGCCGAGTGCTGGACCCTGGCGAGAGCGATGTCGACGTGCAGGAGATCGTCGCTTTCGAATTCGGCGTCGGCGACGAGCTTGAGGGAGAGGCTTCCTCGGAGGCTGCCGGCGATAGCGCCTGAGCAGCAGGTTCGACGCGTACCTCGACCCCCGGATTCCCCCGTGTTCAGCGAGTTACGCTCGCTGAACATGGCGGCACATCCATGTGCCGCGGGAACGTCCGATTAAAGCAGAGGTCCTCCCTAGCGGGCGCCGCCCGCCCCGGCGAAGCCGGCATGCAGCCAGTCCCGCAGCGCCTCCATGCCAGGCGGGTCCTGTCGTGCGGGCTGGGGGGGCCGGGTCCCTGGTACGAATCCACGCGCCGAGAACGGCGACAGGAGGGAGGGGTCGCCGGAGATGAGGTGCACCGGTACGGCATGACCGGCTTCCTCGCCGCTGATCAATGGCGCCGCGGGGTGATCGCCCATGACGATCAGGAGATCGTCCTTGTCCAGGAACGTGGCCGCCCAGCGCGCGACGACGCTCAGCGTGTAGTCCAGCGCCCGGGCATGATGCGCCCGGACCCGGGAGAGATCCTGCCACAGCGCCTCCGGGGCTTGTCCGGCATCGCGCCATTGCCGGAACACGCGGCCGTCGCCCACGGATTCCCAGTCCTCCAGCACGGGGAGAATGGGGGTCCAGGGGGCGTGGCTGCTGATCAGGGAGACCATCGCGAACACGGGGGCCTGCGATGGCCGCACGTCCTGCTGAAAACGATGCAGCGTGTACTGGTCGGGCATGGTCACCCAGTTCAACGAGGGGCCGGCGTAGTCGAGGTCGGAGGCAGCGTGGATGGCATCGAAGCCGTAGGCCCGACCCGCGGGCCAGGCCTTCGTGATGGCCGGCGCGACCGCCACGCTTCGGTGGCCGGTGGCCCGGAAATCGTCCACCAGCGTGGGTCGGTCGGCGGCTAGCAACAGGCGATAGCGGTAATCATTATCGACCACGACGCCGCTCAGCGCCGTCAAATGCGCCAGCCAGGACTGGCCGCCCCGAATCGGCGACCGCATCGTTCCGGAGACGACCTTGAGCCCGGCCCCGGCGAGCCGCTGTTCCATGTCGGCCAAGCGCGGCGCGAGCCAGTCACGCCAGGGCGGCCGGTCCAGCACATCGGCGCCGTACGATTCGACGAACACCAGCAGGACGTCCCGGCCGGCAAGCCCGTTCAGCGCTCGCACGGGCCCATCGTTGTCGGACAGGTCCGCTTCGAAGGCCACCCGGGCTCGCCGGGTCTCCACGACCTGTTGGATCTGGAAGGCGAGCGTATCCACCATCGGTGCCCGGGTGACGGGCACGCCCCGATCCCGGGTGAGCTCGGCAGCCAGCCCCGCGGACCCGGCGGCCAGCATGAGCACCGCGACGGCCAGCGGCGCACCCGCGCTCGCGGCGCCCTGCAACCGCGACGCAGCGCGCTCCAGCCCGAGGAAAGCCGCGACCGTAAGACCGAGGGCCGCGATTACGATCAGCACCGCAATCAGTGAGCCCAGCGCGCCGGTCATCAGATCGTACGCGCCGCTCAACAGGCGCATATCCAGATAGACGTTCAGCGCGCGGCCCAAAGTGTGCCGAGTCGCCGCGTCGCCGATACCGAGCAGCAGCGCCAGCACGACCCCGGCGACCGCAACGAGTCGCAACGGACGCGCCCAGCGAAGGGCCGGCAAGGCGAGCAGCGGGGCGATCACCAGCGCCTCGAGCGCCAGCCAGGGCGAGAAGGACAGGGCCCGCAGCCAGACGGGCGCCAGCAGCAGCAGATCGACCGCCAGGGTTCCGATCAGCAGGCGAGTCATATGCTACTCCTAGTGGGCCATGCGGGAGTCGGTTACCCTCTGCGGTGCTGTACCCTCGCGCCGCAAGGCGCGAGGAACGCGTGTCTAGGGGCAACCAGGTCGCCGGAACGTCCCTGATGACGGATCGTCGGAGTCGTCTGCGCCATACGCTGGGGTTGGCCCGGTCATTGGCGATCTACCAGCGCCCGTTCCGGCAATGGGGCCTCCGACGTTTGTACGCCGAGTTCGTCGGCCCCGGCGACCTGGTCTTCGATGTCGGCGCTCATCTCGGCGATCGCACGCTGGCCTTCAGCGCGCTGGGTGCACGCGTCGTGGCACTGGAGCCGCAGCCCCATCTTTTCACATGGCTGGACCGGCTCGCCGGCCGCCGACAGGGGGTGACCGCGCTGGCGCTGGCCGTGGGCCCCGCCACCGGTGAGGCCAGGATGGCGATCAGCGCCGCCACCCCGGCCGTTTCGACGTTGGCGGCCGACTGGCGCGACACGATCGGCCGGCGCAACCGCGGCTTTCGGAACGTTCGGTGGGATCATGGGACGACCGTACGCCTCACGACGCTGGACGAGTTGATTCGCGAACACGGCGTGCCCCGTTTCTGCAAGATCGACGTGGAAGGGTACGAAGCCGAGGTCCTCGCTGGCCTCAGCCAGCCGCTGGCGGCTCTCTCGGTGGAGTTCGTCGCCGGGGCGCTGCAGGTGGCGCGGGATTGCGTGGGCCGGCTCGCGCAGCTGGGTCCGTACCAATTCAACGTGATCGGCGGTGAGGGGCGGCGCTTCCTGTGGACGGCCTGGCGGACGCCGGCCGATGCCGTGCGCTGGCTCGACGACGGTGCCGGCGACCTGGCATCGGGCGATCTGTACGCGCGCCTCGTGACCGGCCCATCGGACGCGGCCTGACCGGAGGTCCGACCCATGTCCGTTCGTTTGCCCTGCCGCTGGCAGGATCTGACCCGCGACGAGATCGCCGGACTGCCTGGCGACGCCGTGGCCGTGATGGTGCTGGGCGCCGTCGAGCAGCACGGCGGCCATCTACCCCTGTCCACGGATCTGGACATCGGCGAGGGTCTGCTGGACGCGGCACGCGCAGCGCTCCCGGACGGCTTCCCGCTGGTCATATTGCCGCCGCTGTCGGTCGGCGCCAGCGACGAGCACGCCAGCTTCCCCGGCACCATGAGCCTGCTTCCCGAGACAGTGATCGCGATCCTCGAAGCCCATGGCGCTGCGGCGGCCCGGTCCGGCATCAAGCGGTTGGTCCTGCTCAACGCCCACGGCGGCAACACCGCCGCGATGGACATCACCGCGCTGCGCCTGCGCCGCCGCCACGGGATGCTGGTGGTCAAATATCACTACCTCTATTCCCCGGAGCCGGACTTGCCGGCCGAAAGCCTGCCCAGCGACGAGCTACGCCACGGCCTGCACGGCGGAGCCGTGGAGACGGCGATCATGCGGCATCTGCATCCCGAGCGCGTGCGCACGGATCAGCTCGACCGGCATCCCTCCAGCGGCGAACGGGCCGCTGCCGCGGGTGCCCTGATCGGCCCCGAGGGGGAGGGCGATCTCGCATGGCTGGCGGAGGACCTCCACCCGAATGGATTGGCGGGTGATGCCCGCCTGGGGACCGCGGAGCTGGGGGATCGGCTGGTGCGTCACTACGCCGGGCGCCTGTCGCGTCTGCTGCACGAGGTCCGCACCCGCCCGCTGCCCGCGAACCCGGATCAATCCTGAGGCGGGCGCTGGACGAAGACCTCGTCCAGCAGGTGGCCGGCCCGCTCGGCCTTGGCACTGAGGTAGCGGTAGTTATGGCCGTTCAGCCGCCCGTAGATGCCCTGCCGCTCCGTGACCTCAATGCCCCCTTCCGCGAGGGCCCGCAGCTTGGTCGGATTGTTGGTCAGCAGCCGCACCTGGCGGATGCCCAGGTCCGACAGCATGTCCACGGCAGCGCCGTAGTGACGCTCGTCCTCATCGAAGCCCAGCACGCGATCGGCCTCGAGGGTATCGAGACCCTGATCCTGCAGCGCATAGGCACGGAGCTTGTTGGCCAGGCCGATGCCGCGGCCTTCCTGGGCGAGATAGAGCAGCACGCCGCCGCCGAGGGCGTCGATCTGCGCCACGGCGTTGCGCAATTGCTCACCGCAGTCGCAGCGCAGGCTGCCGAAGAGATCGCCCGTCAGGCACGCGGAATGCAGCCGCACCGGCACCGGGCCGTTCCATGCGCCGGGCTCGCCGATGACCACCGCGAGGTGCTCGCGCAGTCCGTCGCCTTCCCGAAACACGACGAATCGGCTCTGCGGCGCGTGCTCCAGGGGGATGCTCGCCTCGCTCACGCGCTTGAGCGCGTCGTGCGTCCCGCTAGCGAGGTCGAGCGCCTGTGCCGCGGGCACCGTCAGGAGCCGCTCGTCGGTGATGGCCGCATGCACGGCCTCGAGCCGTTCGTTCGTGACCTGCGCAGCGAGCGCCGCCGGCAGCAGCAGCGCACGCCGTGTCAGCGCCAGCCCAGCGCGCTCCGCGTCGTCGGCGGTGCGCAGATCGTTCCGCAGGTCGATATTTGCCACCGCCGATGCCGGATCGGCGCCGAACGCCAGCTCCTGGATCCGTGCGGCCGACAGACCGGCCGGCAGCGAGAGACGTGCGGCATCGTCCTCGGCAACACGGCCATCCGCACCCAGGAGGCCCAGCCTTCGAGCGGTCAACAACAGTGCTGGTCGGGTGCCCGCTAGCTCCTGCAGCCAGGCCGTTTCGTCGTTCCCGGCTTCGAGCGCCTGCACCAGGATGTATCCGGCGCTGCCGGCCATGACCACCGGCAGGCCGCGTCTGAGATCGAACATTGCCCGTTGAATCCGATGCATGACGCCTTCCTTCTTGACCTTGTGGTGCACCGGCTGGCCCCTGCACATTATGGTGTGTAGTCGAGGCTACAGTCGCGAGCCCGGATGCCCCCGGACGAACTCACACCCGATGCTGCCTGGCGCGCCCTCTGTGGCGCCAGGCGCCGATTGCGGGATCCCGGCGCCGAGGCGCCGGCGAGCGGCATCGATTTCGCCGCGGATGGGACGTGGGAGGCGCGCGGGGCCATCAGCCCCGACGCCCGCGACCTCCTGGATCGCCTTGCGCCGCTGGTGGCCGCGCCTGGCCCCCTGGTCATCGCGCAACTCGGACAGAGCATGGATGGCCGTATCGCCACGGCAAGCGGCCATTCTCACTACATCAACGGCTTCGAAAGCCGGGTCCATCTGCATCGTCTGCGCGCGCTGGTGGATGCCGTCGTGATCGGCGCGGGCGCCGCCGTCGCGGACGATCCGCGCCTGACGGTGCGGCACGTGGATGGCCCGCAGCCGCTGCGGGTGGTCCTGGACCCCGCGGCGCGCGTGCCGGACGACACCCACCTGCTACGGTCCGGCGATGCACCTACGCTGCACGTTGTGAGTGACCGCACCGGAGTTTCCGAGCCGGCGAACGGGCACGTCCGCCGTGTGCCCCTGATCTGCGATGCCGACGGCCGCTTCCCCCCGGGCACGGTGCTCGACGCCCTGGCCCGCCAGGGGCTCACGCGCGTGCTGATCGAGGGTGGCGGGGTCACCGTTTCATGGTTCCTGGATGCGGGCGCGCTCGATCGGCTGCATCTGCTGGTGGCGCCGTTGCTGATCGGCTCGGGTCGACCGGGGATCAGCACGGCGCCCATCGATACGCTCGACGACGCACTGCGGCCCGGCGTCCGGCGCTTCGATCTCGGCGCGGATACGCTGTTCGACCTGAACTTGGCCTAAGGCGCCGATCCACTGCCAGGACGTATGAGCCAGAATGCCCCGGGGTTACCACGAGAGACCCGCGACGGCCCGCCGGTATCCCCCACGGGCTCAGGCCCGCCACGCGCGCGGGCCGGTTACGCCGTGGCGCCTTGGGGTGCGGCAAACAGGTCCTCGTGGCCGACGAAGACGCCCAGGTCGCCGGCGAGCACGGCATCGAGACGGCGGTCATGCCAGCGCCGAATCGACGCATCGTCACCGCCCGCATGCTCGATCGCCGCATCGCGCCAGTTCGCGAGCAACTTCCCGGCGAGTGGGTGATGCGCCGCGTTGCCCGCCTCCAGGCGCCACGGGCTGGCCTCGCGTTCCACGTCGAAGCCGGCGTCCTCCAGCCTGCGGGCGAGCTGCTCCGAGGCATCCGGGCCGAGCGCGGCGCCGAGGCCCTTGTCCCGACCCTGGTGCGCCCGGAACCGTTGGCGCACCCTCGCGTCCGTCGTCGTTTCCACCCTTCGGTCCGTCCGGTCCACGAACCCCCAGTCGCCGTCCACGGTGAGCGTCATGAGCAGGGCCTGCCCGCCCGCGGCGCAGGTCTCCGCCAGTATTTCGAGCCAGCGTCGCGAAACGAGATCCAGCAGCGCTGAGGCCGCCACCAGATCGGCGCCTTCCACCAGGTCGCTGTCGATGGCCGCGAGATCGTGGCATGCGGCCGCGATCTCGGGATGGCCGCCGTCCTCGTCCAGCAGGCCATGAAGCCGTTTCCGCGCCCCGGCTAGCAGTTCGCCGTCGTGATCGACCAGCCGCCAATGCTGGGGCCCCGGCAGGCGGGGCGCGAGGAAACGGACGTTGCTGCCGGTGCCGCTGCCCAGGTCGAGCAGCGTGTGGGGCGCCGTTCGCGACGCCAGCCAGGATCCGGCTCTGGCCGTCAGCCGGTCGCTGCGGGCGGCCGCGTCCGCCGGCTCGCGCAGTGCTAGCCAGGCGGCTTCGAACCGGGAGTGTTCGCGGCCGTTCACCGCCGGGGGGTCTCCGCTCTCACGAGGCCACCTCGGCCGCGTCGCGCTCCGGCGCGTCGAGCGCGCGCGCAAACGCGGCTCCGGCGCTCGTCCAGTCGCTCAGGCGTTGCCGGGCCTGCTGCGCGCCCTGGATCAGGCGGTCGCGCAGCGCGGTATCGTCGCACCAGCGGATCAACGCGCGCCGCAGCGCCGGCGCGTCTCCGGCCCGGACCTGCAGACCGGCCTCGGCCGGCAGCGTGTCGGCCAGGGCTCCGCCGTCGGTGGCGATCACCGGCAGACCGTGGACCAGCGCCTCGGGCACCGCCATGCCGTAGCCCTCGTACAGCGACGGCACGACGAGCACGTCGGCTTCCTCGTAGGCTGCCGCCAGCGCGGTATCGTCCAGCTCGCCGAGCCACGTCAGGCGGTCCCCGAGCCCTTGAGTCCGGGCTGTTGCGAAGACGGCGGCGGCGTGCTCGGGATCGCGGGCAGTGCTACCGACGCAGCGGCAATGCCAGGCGCGATCGGTCATCCCGGCGAGGGCCTCCAGGAGGATCGGGTGGCCCTTGCGCGGGGTGAGCGTGGCCACGCACAGCAACCGCTGCCGCTCGTGGCTCGCGTCTCGTGGCACGGTCCGGCGGGGGCGGGCCGGAGCGTCGACCCCATGCTCGACCCCGGGTTCGACCACGTGCACCCGCTCGCACGGCATGTCGAGCTCCCGCAGCCGGCGGGCGGTGAAGGCGCTGGTGACGACGACCCGGTCGACCTCGGCCAGCGCGCGGCGCTCGCTGTCGAGCAGCCGCGCCCGCGCGTCCGCGTCGAGACCCGTTTCGTCCGCCAGCGGGTGATGCACCAGGGCGGTCAGGTCCAGGCGCTTCGCGTGGGGGCGGACGGCATCCGGCAGTCCGCCCAGCGCCAGCCCGTCGATCACCACCCGGGCACGATCCGGCAATTGGTCCAGTGTCCCTTCCAATTCGGCCCGCGCACGGTCGTCCGTCAGGGGGAAGGTCCCGTCGACTCCCTGCACGCGCACGGTCCAGCCGAGCGCGCGCAATGCGTCGGCGATCCGGGCATCGTAAATATACCCTCCCGTCCGCTGGCCCGGGTCGCCGGCGACCAAGAGCGTCACGTCCCGGCGAGCGTTGGTCGTTTTCAAAGTTTGCCCTCGAACCCGGCCGAGGCCACGTGCGACTCGCCCAGCACCACCTCGAGGCTGTCCAGCCCCTGCGCGCCTGGCCCCAGATCGCCCCGCCGGATCGCCTGCGCCAGTCGGTCGAATATCACCCGGGCCATGAACTCGGTGGTGGTGTTGCAGCCGGCGAATTCCGTCATCTCGTCCAGGTTGCGGTGGTGGAACGCCGCCAGCACGGCCTGGAGCGTCTCCGCCGCCCGGCCGATATCCACCACCAAGCCATGCGCGTCCAGCTCCGGGCGGCGGAAAGTGGCGTCCACGGTGTACGTGGCGCCGTGCAGTCGCTGGGCGGGACCGAAGATTTCGCCGGTGAAGCTGTGGGCGATCATGCAATGGTCGCGGACCGTTACTCGGTACATGCGGCTACCTCTTCCGGAAGCGGGGCTCGATTGCCTACGGATGGTCCATCCGTGTGCCGCACGAGCACACCGTTTTGTTCACGAAGCCCGCTCATAGTGCAAGCGATGACAGAGCACGCCCGGGGCGTCCCCGGTCAGCCGCGGCATCGCCGACGGCAGCTCGCGAAACGGGCTTTCGCCGCTGATCAAGGCGTCGAGCCGGTCGTCGCTGAGTAGCCGCAGCGCCAGCTCGAGGCGGCGGCGGTGAGTCCAGCGTGGAAGTCGCCCGGGCGGTATGTGGCCCACCTGACTCGCCCGCAGCGTGAGGCGCTTGGAGTGAAACGCTTGCCCCAGGGGCAGGCCCACTTCGTCGCCGCCGAACCAACTCATCTCCACGATCGTGGCCTCGTTCCCCGCCAGCTCCAGCGCCCGGCGCAGGCCTTGTGGTTGGCCGCTGGCGTGGATCACCAGATCGACGTCCGTCTCGGTTTCCTCCTCGGGGTGAATGCAGTCGAGACCGAGGGCGCGAGCGACCGGCGCCCTGTCGGGGGCCACGTCCAGCAAGCGCACGCGGGTGCCGGCCACGGCATCGCACAACCAGGCGGTCAGCAGACCAACGACGCCGGCACCGATGACGGTGACGCGATCGCCCACGCCGGGTGCGGCATCCCAGACCCCGTTCACCGCCGTCTCCAGGTTGGCGGCCAGCACGGCGCGCTCCGGCGGTACCCCGTCCGGCAGGGGCACGACGGCTTCGGCCGGGACGACGTAGCGATCCTGGTGCGGATACAGGCAGAACACCGTCCGACCCTGCAGCTCGGCCGGCCCCCGTTCCACGCGCCCCACGCTGCTATAGCCGTACTTCACCGGGCCGGGAAAGTCGCCCGCCTGGAAGGGCGCACGCATGCGCTGGGCTTCCGTGGGCGGAACCTCCCCGTGGAAGACCAGGGCCTCCGTGCCGCGGCTTACGCCGCTGTAGAGCGTCTGGACGAGCACGTCGCCGCCGGCCGGGGCGGGCAGCTCTTCCGGGCGAATCTCCCCGCGTCCGGGTTCGACGATCCAGAAAGCATGGGCCTCGGAAACCGACATCGCTACTCCCCAGGACGCGAGGTGCCGACGCGAGTGACTACAATAGCGGCAGTGACGTCCACCTGCGATCGATCGCGGCCATGCCAGCGTACCGCGCGCCACCATGACGCAGCCAAACACTCTGCAGGCACGCCCCCGAATCCTGATTCCGGCCGAGTTGCTGGCCGGACTGAGCCTGCTGGTGGCCGTTTGTGCCGCGCTGGACACGGGCGTCGGCCCGGCGGCCGGCGCCGTGGCCGTGTACGGGCTCATGGCGATGCTGGTTCTGCAAGGCCTGCCGCGAAACGGCGCGGGGCTCGGTTGGGCGAACCGCGTGACCCTGCTGCGGGGGATGCTGATCTCCTACGTGGCGGGACATCTGGTCGCGCCGCCAGGGACGGGACCCGAGCAATGGCCGATCGTGGGACTGGTGCTCGCGGCGCTCGTCCTCGACGGGCTCGATGGCTGGCTGGCGCGGTACAATGGGGAAGTCAGCGACTTCGGGGCGCGCTTCGACATGGAGCTGGATGCGCTCCTGATCGCCGTCCTGTGCGTGTGGCTGGTGGTTACGGGAGAAATGGGCGCCTGGGTGCTCGCCCTGGGCGGCATGCGCTACGGGTTCGTGCTGGCGGCGCTGCGCTGGGACTACCTCGCTGCGCCGCTGCCGGAGAGTCGCCGTCGCAAGGCGATTTGCGTGTGGCAAGTGGCCGCGCTCATGCTGGCGATTACGCCGGTCGTGGGCGGCCCCATCAAAACCGGCGTTGTGGTCAGTGCGCTGGTCGGGCTGGCGCTATCCTTCGCGCTCGACGTACGCTGGCTCTACCGGCAGGCGACATTGGCGAAGGCGTCCGGCTTGCGCTGACGCCTGCCCACTGCCCGGATCTCCGCAAAAAGGGAGCGTGTCCATGCTGCAAGCCTCGTCCCTTCGACCGAAGCGCGCGTTCGCCGCGACGATCGCAGCCGTTCTGCTCGCAGCGGCTTCGAGTTCCGCGATGGCCGAGCCGCGCACCTACCGGATCGACCCGGCGCATTTCTCGGTCGGCTTCCTGGTGGAGCACGTGGGCTATGCGCGGACTCTGGGCATGTTCCGGGAGGCCCGCGGCGAATTCGTCTACGATGAGCAAACGCGCGAGCTTCAATCCGGGCGCGTCGAGGTTACCGCTGGCAGCGTATTCACCGACCACCAGGAGCGCGACGAGCACCTCCGCGGTGGGGACTTCCTCGACGTGGAGCAGTTCCCGACGGTCGTCTTCGAAGCCACCGAGTACCAGCCCACGGGCGAGAACACCGGCAAGCTGAGCGGCGAGCTGACGATGCTGGGCAAGACCCGCCCCGTGACCTTGGATACCACCGTGAACAAGGCCGCGGAATACCCCTTCGGTCATGGGCAGTACACACTGGGCATATCCGCCCGGACAACGATCGAGCGCAGCGAGTGGGGCATGACCTACGCCGTGGAGAACGGGCTGGTGGGTGACGAGGTGGAGCTGACGTTCGAGTTCGAGGCCATCCGCCAGTAGCTGCTGGAGTGATCCGCAGAGGCGGCGCCAGTCAGGGCCACAGGCTCATGCGCAACATGACGCCGTCGCGCCGGATCAGCCAGTGGTACAGGGCGCCGGCGACGTGCAGGAGAATCAGCGCCAACACCGCCAGGCCGACGCCGAGATGCCACTGGAACAGCATCTCGGACAGCGCCTCGTCTTCGCCCAGCAGGGGCGGCAGATTCCAGTGGAAAAAATTGATCGGGAACCCGCCGGCGGCCGTGGCCAGCCATCCGAGAACCGGCATTGTGAGCAAGAGCAGGTAGAACAGGCCATGCACGGTTTCGCTGGCGATCTTCTGGGGCCGCGCCAGCGCGACCGCGTACGGGGGCTTGCCCAAGGTCAGGCGCAGCACGACCCGCACCACCATCAATCCGAGAAGCAGTACGCCGATGGTCTTATGCGCGATGAAGAGCGTATCGGTCGTCCCGGGGCCAAAGGTTTGTTGTGCGCCCTCGAAACCGAGATAGCCCAGCGTCAGACCGATGGGCAACGTCATGAGCACGAGTAGGGCCACCGCCCAGTGGACCAGGCGCTGCGATAGTGTGTACTTGGGCCAGTCGTCCGCCGGCATGGGCATGGTCTCGCGTTACGGCCCCGCCGCGGCGCGTCCGGGGTCATCACTCTTGGGACTCCTGAGCATAGATCGGGCGTGGGCCGGGTGCGACGGCTGGGCGCCAGCTGCCCGACGGCGGCTACTTTCCGAGGAGTCTTACTGAACCTGGCCCTGGAGGACGGCGACAGCGGGACACAGCGGCCCGGTGTGCTCGGCGCTAGGGCCTGTTAACCCTTCCCGCGGTCGTCGCGTTGTGGCCCCAATCCGGGCCCCGCAAGGCGCGAGGAGCGAGTGTAGCGGCACTACACGAGTGACGAGCAACGCAGCGCGGCCCGGATTGGGGGCCACAACCCTTCGGGGCGGGGCCTGTGTGGCGCAATGCGGCGTTGCGCCTCA
>CAZVBX010000039.1:0-25702 GCA_964625925.1 uncultured Ectothiorhodospiraceae bacterium
TCACCGGCATCGTCTCGCGCGGCGGCTCGATCATGGCCAAGTGGTGCCTGGCGCATCACACCGAGAGCTTCCTGTACACCCACTTCCGCGAGATCTGCGAGATCATGCGCGCCTATGACGTGTCGTTCTCGCTGGGCGATGGTCTGCGCCCGGGCTCGATCGCCGATGCCAACGACCGCGCCCAGTTCGCCGAGCTCGAGACGCTGGGCGAGTTGACCAAGATCGCCTGGGAATACGACGTGCAGGTGATGATCGAGGGGCCGGGCCACATCCCCATGCAGCTCATCAAGGAAAACATGGACCGGGAGCTGGCCGATTGCATGGAGGCGCCGTTCTACACCCTGGGGCCGCTGACCACGGACATCGCGCCGGGCTACGACCACATCACCTCGGCCATCGGCGCCGCCCAGATCGGCTGGTACGGCTGCGCCATGCTCTGTTACGTCACGCCCAAGGAGCACCTGGGTCTGCCGAACAAGCATGACGTGCGCGAGGGCCTGGTGTCCTACCGCATCTCGGCCCACGCCGCCGACCTGGCCAAGGGCCATCCGGCGGCCCAGATGCGGGACAATGCGCTGTCGAAGGCGCGCTTCGAGTTTCGCTGGGAGGACCAGTTCAACCTGGGTCTCGATCCGGAGCGGGCGCGCGAATACCACGACGAGACCCTGCCGCAGGAAGGCGCCAAGACGGCGCATTTCTGCTCCATGTGCGGACCGAAGTTCTGCTCGATGGAGATCACGCAGGAGCTGCGTCAGTATGCCGCGGCACGCGGTGAGGACGTGGACGAAGCCGCCGAGCAGGGCAAGGCCGAGATGGCCGAGAAATTCCGCGACAGCGGATCGGAACTCTACCAGCAATCGTGAAGTGAGGAAGCCGGAGGGGAGCCACCGCTCCCCTCCGGAAGGTCGGAGCGAGGAAGGAAACCTTGGTGGCCTGCATGGAGCGAAGCGTAATCCGGGGTTCGCCCCGGATTACGGCTTCGCCTCCATCCAGGCTAGATCGCGCTTGAATCAGCCTCTCAGGCTCTGCGCGGCGCTGACCATGTTGCGCAGCGCCGGCACGACCTCGTCCCATGCACGGGTCTTGAGCCCGCAGTCCGGATTGACCCACAGACGCTCGGGCGGGATGCGCTCGGCGGCCTTCTGCATCAGATCGACGATCGCCTCCTCGCTCGGCACGTTGGGCGAATGGATGTCGTACACCCCCGGACCGATCTCGTTCGGATATCGGAAGCGGTCGAACGCCTCGAGCAGCTCCATGTCGGAGCGCGACGTTTCGATCGTGATCACGTCGGCGTCCATCCGCGCGATGGCATCGATGATGTCGTTGAACTCGGAATAGCACATGTGGGTATGGATCTGGGTGTCGTCCGAGACACCATTGGCCGCGATGCGAAAGCACTCGATCGCCCATGCGAGATAGTCCGACCATTGGGAGCGCCGTAGCGGCAGACCTTCGCGTAGCGCCGCCTCGTCGATTTGAATGATCTTCATGCCCGCGGCTTCGAGGTCGAGCACCTCGTCGCGGATGGCCAGCGCCAGCTGCGCGCAGGTCTCGCGCCGCGGCTGATCATCGCGCACATAAGACCAGTTGAGCATGGTCACCGGGCCGGTCAGCATCCCCTTGACCGGCTTGTCCGTGAGCGACTGGGCGTAACGCACCCAGTCCACCGTCATCGGCCGCGGACGACGGATGTCGCCGAACAGGATCGGCGGCTTCACGCAGCGCGAGCCGAAGGATTGCACCCAGCCGTATTGGCTGAATACGTACCCCTCGAGTTGCTCGCCGAAGTACTCGACCATGTCGTTGCGCTCGGCCTCGCCATGCACCAGCACGTCCAGTCCCAACGCCTCCTGCTCGCGAATCGCGCGTGCGATCTCCTGCTGCATCTGCGCGCTGTAGCTCGCCGCATCCAGTTCGCCCCGGCGATGCTTCAACCGCACCTGGCGGATCTCGCGGGTCTGCGGGAACGACCCGATGGTCGTGGTCGGGTACGCGGGCAGGCTCAGATGCGCGCGCTGCTGCCGGGCGCGCTCCGGATAGGCGCTGTCGCGCTGGCCCATTTGCGGCGAGATGGCGGCCGCGGCCTTGCGCACCTCGGGGTTGCTCACCCAATCGGACTCACACCGGCTGCGGATCGCCTCGGCATTGGTGGCCAACTCGGCGGCGACACTATCGCGGCCGCGGTTCAGTGCCCGCGCCAACACATCCAGCTCGTCCAGTTTCTGCATGGCGAACGCAAGCCACGAGCGGACCTGCGGGTCCATGGTCTGTTCGCTCGCCAGATCCACCGGCACGTGCAGCAGCGAGCACGACGGCGCCAGCCAGAGGCGGTCGCCCAGTTCGGCATGCAGCGGCTCGAGCCAGTCGAGGCACGCGCCGAGGTCGGACTTCCACACGTTGCGGCCGTTGATCGCGCCGACGGACAGGACCTTGTCCGCCGGCAGCCGTGCGCGCACCGCTGCCACGTCCTCCCCGGCCTGGGCGACATCGACGTGGAGCCCGGCGACGGGCAGGCCCGCGGCCAGCACGAGGTTGTCCTCGAGGCGACCGAAATACGTCGTCAACAGCAGCTTGGCCGCGCATTGCTCGAGCACGTTGTAGCTCTCGATCAAGGCCTGCTGCCATTCGCGACCGAGCTCGGTCACCAGCACGGGCTCGTCGACCTGGACCCATTCGGCGCCCGCGCGCGCCAGCGACTCCAGCAGCTCGGCATAGACCGGCAGCAGGCGCTCGAGCAGCGCGAGCCGGTCACTGCCGTCCTTTGCCTTGGCCAGCCACAGATAAGTCACCGGACCGATGATGACGGGCTTGAAGGCCACGCCCTGAGCGCGCGCCTCGTTGACCTGGGCGAGCAGGCGTTCCGGATTGAGCGCGAACTCGGTGTCCGCGGCCAGTTCCGGGACGATGTAGTGGTAGTTGCTATCGAACCACTTGGTCATCTCGCCCGCGCGCACGCTGGTCGCATCCGTGTCGCCCGCGGAGCGGCCGCGGGCGACACGGAAGTAGCGATCGAGCTCGGAGCCGCCCGCGCGATGCGCGCGCTCGGGCACATTGCCCAGCGCGAAGCTCATGTCGAGCACTTGGTCGTAGAACGAGAAGTCGCCCACGGGCACGTGGTCCAGCCGGCCCTGCCGCGCCCAATTGTGGCGGCGCAATTCTGCGCCCATCCCGACCAGGTCGGATTCGCTGTACTCGCCCCGCCAGTAGGCCTCCTGCGTGAACTTGAGCTCGCGGTTGGGGCCGATGCGGGGCATTCCGAGATTGTGCGTCGTGGCCATTGAAGGCTCCCGTGTGAACTGGCCGATAGCGTAGGCCGGCCCGTTCCATGAAATAAAATGGTAAATTTACATTGATCGATGATTATTTTAGGTAAGTAACCGGGGAACACCGTGCTGGAGCGCCATCACCTCGCCATCCTGCGCGAGATCGAGCGCCAGGGCTCGATGACCGCAGCCGCCGAAGAGCTGTTCCTGTCGCAATCGGCGTTGAGTCACACGATGAAGAAGCTGGAGCATCATTTCGGCACGCCGTTGTGGCTGCGCGAGGGACGCCGGCTGCGCTTCACCCAGGCGGGCGCCCATCTGGCGTCGGTCGCCCACCGCCTGCTGCCGCAGCTCGAGCACGCCGAGGCGATCGTGCAGCAGATCGCCGCTGGGCAGCGCGGCACCCTGCGCATCGGCATGGAGTGCTATCCCTGCTACCAGTGGCTGCTCAAGGTCGCCGCTCCGTTCATGGAAGCGTGGCAAACGGTGGACGTAGACGTGAAACAGGAGTTCCAATTCGGCGGGCTAGGGGCGCTGCTCGGCCATGAGATCGACATGCTCGTGACACCCGATCCACTCCAGCGATCGGGCCTCGTGTTCGAACCGGTCTACGACTACGAGCAGGTGCTGGTCGTCAGCCGCCGCCATCGACTGGCGGGGCGCGCCTGGGTCGCACCGGCGGATCTCGCCGAGGAGGTGCTGGTGACCTACCCGGTCGAGACCGAGCGCCTCGACGTCTTCAACGCCTTCCTGCTGCCCGCCGGCTGCACGCCGCGTCAGCACAAGACCATCGAGACCACCGACATCATGTTGCAGCTGGTCGCGGCGAATCGCGGCGTCACCGCCCTGCCGCGCTGGCTGGTCGACGAGTACGCCGAACGCATGCCGTTGGTGCCGATCCGCCTGGGCGAAGCCGGGCTACCCAAGCAGATCTTCCTGGGCGTACGGGAGACCGATCGGCCGATCGACTATGTGGCGGACTTCTTGCGCATGGCGCGTGCGGTCGAGCGGTGAGCCCGACCGGGGCCGCGCGCTGCGCGGCCCCGGCGAAGCGTCATGCCGCCCGGTCGCGGCGGGTGCGATCCGACTGCGGCGCCGCCGGCCTGCGCCTGAACTTGTACAGCAACAGGCTGCGCACGCCGCAGCGCGCCCCCTCGGACGACGTGTAGGCGCGGCGAGGACTGAGAAACCGCGGCGAGCGCATCTTCGCGCAGGTCGTGGATCCGTCCGCGGCCGTAGCCACGATCATCCAGTAGGTCTCCGCGACGACGCGTTCGCCGCGGCGGCGGTCCGAGCGCGTTCGCGCATTCGGAAACTCCAGGATCGTCGCCGACTCGGACGAGCTCGGCGTCTTGTGCGAGAACAACATATGCCAACCCCAATGTGCGTCGTTGGGGCAAGGCCGAGTGATCGCATGCGGAGAGGCGGCTTGGACTGCCGCGACGTGCAGGCGAACCCCCGGGACACCCCGCCCGTGGTCATCGTCATGCACTCGGAGCCCGCCCGAGCTCGCTCGGACAGGCCCCTACGGCAGGTCTCCTGGCTCGCGGGTCGACACCGCTGTCTGGCCTTCCCGACGCTCGGCGTCAGTGGCCCTACGCGACAGCGGCTCGCCGCTCACAGTTGCGGGGGCAGCTCCGGACTCGAACGCAAGGCGTTCTCACCGGATTCCCTGGCACCCGGTGGGAGCCGGGTGCGACCGTAGTGCAGCAGTCATCGTATTGCGGCAGGCGGAGATATTCAACATGTTGTGCACGCCGCGCCAGCCGGCTACAGCGGCTTGATGTTGGCCTCGATCTCGGCGCGCCGCGGCTCGAGCATGGGCGGCAGCGCCAGGTGCTCGCCCAGGGACTCGAGCGGCTCATCGACCGTGAAGCCGGGCCCGTCGGTGGCCAGCTCGAACAAGATGCCGTTGGGCTCGCGGAAGTAGAGGCTGCGGAAGTAGAAGCGGTCGACCGGGCCGCTCTGCGGCAACCGTAGGCCGCGCAGGCGTTCGGTCCAGGCCTCGTAATCGGCATCGGGGATGCGAAAGGCGACGTGATGCACACCCCCGGCGCCCGGCTGGACCATGGGCAGCTCCGGCTGCACCGCGACGTGCAGCTCGGCGCCGGCGCCGCCCGGGCCCATGGCGAACACGTAGACGGTACCGCCCGCGGTGTCGTCGGCGGGGTACTCGCGCTCCCGTCGCATGCCCATGAGCTCGGTCAGAATCGGCTCGGTGGGCTCCAGCGTGGGCACGCTCATCGTGATCGGACCGAGCCCACGGATCTGGTGTTCGGCCGGAATCGGGCTGCCCTCCCAGGGGCGGGCGCTGCCCTGCCCTGTGTCGTCCACCAGGCGCAGGCGTTGGCCCTCGAAGTCCTCGAAGTCGAGCGCGGCCCAGCCGCCGCGTTCGTCGACCTCGCCGTGCGCCACGCCGAGCTCGGCGAAACGCGCCTGCCACCACGCCAGCGTCTCGCCACCGGCCACGCGCAAGCCGGTGCGCGTGATGCTGTGCATGCCACGCTGCTCGGGCGGCACGGGGAAATCGAAGAAGGTCAGATCCGAGCCAGGCGAGGCCATGCCGTCACCGTAGAACAGGTGATAGGCAGTGGGATCGTCCTGGTTCACGGTCTTTTTGATCAGCCGCATGCCCAGCGTCTGGGTATAGAACGCGACGTTCTCCGGGGCGCGCGCCGTGACCGCGGTCAAGTGATGGATTCCTTCGAGTTGCATGGTCGACTCCGCTTGCTCGAATCCCGGTGACCTACGGACAGGAGTCCGTTTTCAGCATCTGCCAGTTTCCCGTTCCGCACAAGGTTCGAATTCGCCTGGTGACGTTGCGCGCCTCACCCCGCGCCATGGCCGAACGAATTGACGACCTTTACGAAACAGGACATTCAAGTGTACCCGTCGAACACGAGGAATCCGACCATCGCATCCGTGGCCGCTACACCGCCCCGGACGGCGGACCCGTTTCCGCTCCACGACTTGCTCACGGCGCCGGAGCCCGGCGGCCCGCGGCGAGCCAGGGGGGCTGCAACAGCATCTCCAACGGGCCGCGCGCGAGCGCGCGGCGCCAGGCCACGGCCAGCACGGCCGCGACCGCGGTGAACCAGAAGCAGATCCACAACGCCCCGGCCGCGTCGCCCGACTGCATGGCGCGCGGCCACTCGGTCAGCACGAGCAGGTGGGCGACATAGAACGTCAGCGCGAGCTGGCCGGTGGCCACCAGCGGCCAGAACGCGCGGCCGCCCAGATCGGCCGCGAACAGCGCCAGCCCCAGCACGGCCACGGCGCTCGCGGTCGCGCCGACCAGCCACAACGGCATCTGGCTATGGGGGCCGGTCTCGGCCAGATGCGCCCAGCCGGCGCCGAAGCCGGGGTCGCCCAGCGCCGCCTGGAGTGCAGCGGCCGCACCGGCGGCCGCCAGCGCGGCTCCTGCGCCGGCGACCACTAGGGCGATGCGCACCCCCCAACGACGTAGATCGCGCCGGCCCAGCCACATCCCGAGCACGAACGGGGCCAGCCAGGTGATCAGCGGGTACGGGCCCGAGAGCACCAGCCCATGGAGGATCTCGCCCGGCGCCTGGCCCCAGGAGATCGGCGCGCGGCTGAACTGCAGGCTTGCGTGCATCTCGCCGTAGAGGAAGCCGAGCGGACCGCCGACGGCGGACGCGGCCGCCATCGCCAGCAGCCAGCGATCGGGCAGGTAGATCAGCAGCGGCGCCAGCAGAAACATGGCGGCGTAGGTCTGCAGGATGACCAGCCGGCCGGAGTCGATGTCCTGCAGTACGAGGCCAGCCGGCAACAACAGTAGCGCGCGCCACAGGAAACGGCTCGTCCGCGTCGCCGGCGTCGCGCTCCGGCCCGCGGCCAGCAGGGACACGCCGACGCCGGCGATCAGCATGAAGAGCACCGAGGCGCGGCCATGCGGCCAGGCGTACAGCCACTCGCCGAGCGTGTCGCCGTAATTCGGTCCGACATGCACCATCAGCATGCCGACGATCGCCAGGGCCCGGGCCAGATCGATGCCCTCGAGCCGGCCGCCGCTCGCCGCGATCGCCGAATCCATGCTATCGGGCTGCCCGATCAATCCGCCGGTCCCCGCCCGCCAAGCGCGCGCGGTAGCGCAACGTTCGAAGGGGCGGCCGGGCATATCGCGCGCTTCATCCTTGCGCCTCAGGCCACGACCTTGCGCATCAACAGCCAATCGCCCGCGTGAGGAAAGCCGGGAAAGGGCACGGTGGCGCGCCGCGCCACGGGCTGATAACCGAGCCCGACATACAAGCGGTGCGCGGGCGTATTGCCCTCGGCGACGATCAGGCTCACTGCTTCCGCCCCGGCCTCGCGCGCGAGCCGTTCCGCGTACTGCATCAGCTCGGTGGCGATTCCCTGGCCGCGCAGCGCAGTGGCGGTCGCGACCGCGTTGACGTACCAGGACCCGGGGACGAGCGACTCCAGCTCCAGGGCCGGACGGACGATCGCCGGGACATCGCCCTGGGCCTCGATCTCGTATGGGTCCGGCAGGCGGTAGCTGAGCAGCATCCCCGCCGGCGCCCGGTCGACCTCGGCCACATGCGTGTTGCGGTAGCTAAACGCACCCTCGCCGCGCTGCACGCGCTGCGCGCCGCAGGCGATCGAATCCGCCCCGGGCCCGGCCAGCTCGGCCCAGAGATGGGCTGGAATACCTTCGCCTGCGGCATTCATCAGCTCGGCCAGGAACCGGCCGTCCGCCGGGGTGCCGGGGCGGATCCCTACGCGCGCTGCCATGAATCGCCCTGCCGTTGCGTCCACCGAGTATAGCGCCGGACGCGCATTGAGGCCCGGTCACAGCAGACGGCGGGCGATCTTGCGCTTCCAGCTACGGCAGAACACGCGCTCCTCCCCTTCGTAGGCATCGAGGTCCGCACGCAGAAAAAAGTGCTCTTCGTCCGCGGTCAGCACGGTGTTCGCTCGGACCTGCACGGACCAATCCCCGCGCTCGAATCCGCGCTCAGTGTAGACCTCGCCCCGCGGGGAGCGGAAATCGTCCTCGAGGTAGGAATAGCGCTCCACCGTCTTGCGCTGCATGGCCATGCCAATGGCCTCATTGCGCACGACGCCTTCGTCCTTGACCACCTCGAGCGTCGACATGTCGCGTGCCAGGTCGCGATGCACCAGCCAATCGTAATGGCGCGGCCGCACCGTCGTTTCCTCCAATGGCGGCGCGCCTTCGGGATCGTCGAACGAGATGAGATGCTCGTCCTCCTTCCGCGGCGGGCGTGCCGGCAGGCTCAGCTTGCTGGCGCCGGTGAAGACCGTGAGCATGGCCGGCGCCGGCGGCAGCCACGCCAACGGCCAGTAGGAGGTCGAGATCGACAGCCGCAGGCGATGGCCCGGCGGAAACACCTGCGCGACCCCGTTGAGCGCCACCTGCACCCGGTAGCGGCGACCGGGAACGAGCGGCTCAGGGCGTTCGCTGCCGTTACGGTGGGTGAGATTGCACAGCCCGAAGGTGACGCGCGTGGCCTTGCCGTCGGCCGCCACGTCCGACAAGCGCACGACCACCATCGCCGTCGGGCGGTCGGCCGCCAGCTCCAGCTCGGCGATGGGAGCGCCCATGAGCTCCAGCGGCTCGTCCAGGCGTTCGCTGTCGAATACCAGCGAACCGCCGTCCTCCTCACGCTGGTCGTGCGGCAGATCGGGCGTGGCGGAGAACGAGCACCACTTGCCCGCGAACAGGCCGACGCTCAGCGGCGACTGCAGCGTGACCGCATCCTCGCGCGAGCTCCGATGCTCGGGCACCAGGCAGCCGTCATAGAGTGCCAGGCGCTGCCGGCGGATATTCGGCGACGGCCAGGCCGACTCCTCCACCCAGCGTCCGGGGCGCTGATCGAGATGCATGGTGGGCGGCACACTCTCCTGCATCCAGACCCGCAGGACGGGCTCGCGCATCGCGCTGTGATCGCTGCCCTTGAGCCAGTGGTCCCACCACTCGCGGGCCTCCTGCAGGAAGCCGATGGCCGGTCCGGGCAGGCCCTGGTGCGGATACATGTGACTCCAGGGCCCGATCAGACCCCGGCGCGGCACCTGCAGGTTCTCCATCAGCCGAAACACGGCGTTGGAGTAACCGTCGGCCCAACCGCTCACCGCCATCACGGGGCAGCGGATGGCGCTGTAGTCCTCGCACACCGAGCCGTGCTGCCAGAACTCGTCCCGGTGCTGGTGGCGCAGCCACCGCTCCACCCAGGGCTCGGCGTTGCCGAGCCGCTCCATCCACATGTCGCGCCAGCGCTCGCCGACGATCGCCGGATCGGGCGGACAGGTAACGTGCGCGAACATGCTCGAGGCCCACGACAGATTGTCGCCGAGCAGGCAGCCGCCCATGTAATGGACGTCGTCCGTATAGCGATCGTCGCTGGCCGACAGGGCGATAACGGCCTTGAGCTGCGGCGGCTGGCGCGCGGCGATCTGCAGCGCGTTGAAGCCGCCCCAGGAGATGCCCATCATGCCGATCCCGCCGTCGCACCAGGGCTGGGCAGCGATCCATTCCAGAATCTCGATGCCGTCGTCGAGCTCCTGCGGCAGATACTCGTCAGGCAGTAGCCCATCGGAATCGCCGCTGCCGCGAATGTCCACGCGCACACAGGCGTAGCCATGGCCGGCCATCCAGCCGTGGTTGATGGCGTCGCGTGCCGCGGTCCCGTCGCGTTTGCGGTAGGGGATGTACTCGAGAACGGCAGGCACGGGCTGCTCGCGCGCGCCCTCCGGCAGCCAGATCTTCGCGGCCAGCCGCGTGCCATCGGATAGGGTGATCCAGATGTTCTCGATCTGCTCGACCGCGTGCGGCAAGTCCCTTGCGATTCGCATGCGCTTGCGCTCGAAACGGAATTGGAGCACCTGCTGGCAGCGCTCGAATTTGCGCATCAGCTCCCGCTGACTGCGAGCGCCGATGTAGATGTCCGCCAGGTCGTAGCTATAGCTCGCCTGCTCGGGCAGCTCGGAGAGCTCGCGGCCGCGTTCCGCCTGCGTGACCACCGAGACGCCATCGACCTCGCGCTGCAGATGCTCGATGTCGGCCTCCGTGGGCACGGCGACCACCCGCGCGTCGCGGTAGGCCCGCATGAAGAATTTGGCGGCGACATTGAACTCCCCCGAGCCCCGGGTGAATCCGGGCACACGGCCCAGCGCGACGGCCGTCATCACCTGATGGTTCGAGATGCCGTCGACGCTCTCGAACAGCCATGAATGCGACTGTGACAGGCGCGGATTGATCTCGAGGATCCGCACCCCGTCCGGGCCGTGAAAGAACTCGATATTGAAGGTGGAATCGTCGAGACCGATGTGCTCGATGAGCTGCGCGGCCGCATCGCCCATGACCTCTTGCGTGCGCTCCGACAGCGACGAGGGATATTGGAAGCGCGCGAACGCGTTGCCCGTCTCGTCCATGATCGAATCGACTACACCGTAGACATGCGTGCGCCCGTGCTGCACGTAGCCTTCGACAGTGCACAGATCGCCGCTCGCGATCTCCTCGGCAATGCAATAGTGGCCGTCGATGCCGGCGACATCGGGCGGGAGTTCCACCTGCTCGAGAAAGTAGTTGAACGGCTCGGCGAAGCGAGCGATGCCCTCTCGAATGCGGGCAATGGCGTGGGCGAACTCGTCCGCGTCGGTGACGCGAAAAGCCAAGTGCGAGCTGAACGACTTGACCGGCTTGATCCAGAAGGGAAACCGGATGCCGAGCTTGGCGAGCGCGTCGTCGTGGAACGGATTGACCCTGTCGAACGCCGGGGTGTATTGGGGGAGAACTCGCTGCTGGATCAGGCGGCTCCAATATTTGTGCTCGCACTTGAGCACGCTCTCGAGCGACGGCGCGGGCAGACCGTGGCGCTGGCACAGCAGCGGTACCGTGGTCGTCACGGGGAAGTCCCAGTAGCCGACGATCGCGTCGACCGAGCCGTCGAACTCCCGGAGCTGGTCCGCGGCCTTCTCCAGGCACGGGCGCGGCTGCAGCTCGTTGCGCCTGACCTCTTCGTAGCTCAATAGCCCATGGAAGCGGCAGTCCTCGGCCTGCCGCACGGACTCGAGCAGTTCCATGTTGAAGGCATCGTAGGAATACACGAACACGTTGCGGGTCATGGCGGTCCCTCGCCTTAGGATCTTGCCCCTATGTGACAGGGAAGGACCGCGAGAGTGCGGCGGGCAGACCGATGCCCTACCCCCACCCGGGCGGACCGCCGGGCGCTCGCCTGGCCGGCCCCGCCGCAGGGTTAATAACAGACCCTAGAGCTCGACCGTAACGTCGTCGACCTTTTGGAAGCCGCGCGGAAGGCGCTGACCGCGCTTGCCGCGCTCGCTCAGGTAGCCGGCGAGATCAGCCCGCTTCAGCGTCGTGTGGCGCTTACCGGCATGGACGGTCAGCTTGCCGCTTTCCGGAACGGAGGCGAGCGCGACCATGCGCTCCTCCCCGGCGGCGAACTTCTTGGCCGGGATGCCGAGCAGCCGCGTGCCCTTGCCCTTGGCCATCTCCGGGATCTCGCTGGCGGGGAAGACGAGCAGATTGCCATTGGAGTGCATGGCACAGATCCAGTCCGTCTCCAGGTCGTAGATCGGGGATGGGATCAGCACGCGGCCACCGCTCGGCACGCTCAGCACCGCCTTGCCCGTGCGCGTGCGGGCCTGGACCTCGCTCAGACGAGTGATGAATCCGTTGCCCGCGTCGGTGGCGAACAGGTACGGCTGCTCGTCGCGGCCCATCAGGGTGGCGACGAAGCCGGCCCCATCCGGCGGCTTCAGGCGCGTCGACAACGGCTCGCCGTGGCTGCGTGCGCTCGGCAGCTTGTGCGCCGGCAGCGTGTACACGCGGCCGGTCGAATCGAGGAACATGACCGGTTGATTGGTCTTGCCCCAGGCGGCGTCCTGGAACCCGTCGCCGGCCTTGTAGCCCAGCTGCTCGGGATCGACGTCGTGGCCCTTGGCCGCGCGCACCCAACCCTGCTGCGAGAGCACCGCGGTGATCGGCTCGCTCGGAACCAGATCGGTCTCCTGCAGGGCCTTCGCCGGCCCGCGCTCGGTGATGGGCGAGCGGCGCGCATCGCCGTGCTTCTCCGCCACCGCCTGCAGCTCCTTACGCACCAGCGTCTTGAGGCGGCGCTCGGAGCCCAGCGTCTTCTCCAGATCCGCCTTCTCGTTCGCGAGATCGTCCTGCTCGCCGCGGATCTTCATCTCCTCGAGCTTGGCCAGGTGGCGCAGCCGCAGCTCCAGAATGGCTTCGGCCTGGCGATCGGACAGCTCGAAGCGCTGCATCAGCGCCGGCTTGGGCTTGTCCTCCTCGCGGATGATGCGGATCACCTCGTCGATGTTGAGGTACGCCGTCAGCAGGCCCTCGAGCACGTGCAGGCGGTCGGTGACCTTCTCCAGGCGCCAGTTCAAACGCCGGCGCACGGTCTCGGTGCGCCACTCGAGCCACTCCTTGAGCAGATCGCGCAGGTTGCGCACCTGCGGCCGGCCGTCTGTGCCGATCAGGTTGATGTTGACGCGGTAGTTGTGCTCGAGGTCGGTGGTGGCGAACAGGTGGTCCATGAGCTGGTCGTAGTCGACCCGCGAGGAGCGCGGCGAGATGACCAGGCGCACCGGGTTCTCGTGGTCGGACTCGTCGCGCAGGTCGTCGACCATGGGCAGCTTCTTCGCCTGCATCTGCTCGGCGATCTGCGACAGCACCCGGCTACCGGAGACCTGGTACGGCAGAGCCGTGACCACGATGTCGCCGTTTTCGCGCTCCCAGCGCGCACGGGCGCGGATGCTGCCACCGCCGGTCTCGTAGATCTTCTGCAGGTCCGCCGGCGAGGTGATGATCTCGGCCGCGGTCGGATAGTCCGGACCCGGCAGCACCGAGCACAGGTCGACGACCTTCGTGCTCGGTTTCTCCAGCAACATCACGCAGGCCTCGACGACCTCGTTCAGATTATGCGGCGGCACGTCCGTGGCCATGCCCACGGCGATGCCGGTAGTGCCGTTCAACAGCACGTGCGGCACCTGCGCCGGCAGCAGCGCGGGCTCGTTCAGCGAGCCGTCGAAGTTGGGGGTCCAATCGACCGTGCCCTGGCCCAGCTCGCCCAGCAGCGCTTCCGAGAACGGCGCCAGGCGCGCCTCGGTGTAGCGCATGGCGGCGAACGACTTGGGATCGTCCAGCGAGCCCCAGTTGCCCTGCCCGTCCACCAATGGATAGCGATAGGTGAACGGCTGGGCCATGAGCACCATGGCCTCGTAGCAGGCCGAGTCGCCGTGCGGGTGGAATTTGCCCAGCACGTCGCCGACCGTGCGCGCGGATTTCTTGTGCTTGGCGGCGGCGGAGAGACCGAGCTCGGACATCGCGTAGATGATGCGCCGCTGCACGGGCTTGAGGCCGTCGGCGATGTGCGGCAGCGCGCGGTCGAGGATGACGTACATCGAGTAGTCGAGGTACGCCTTCTCGGCGAATTGCGCCAGCGGCTGGCTCTCGCTGCGCGGTTCGAGCAGGTCGTCAGTGGTATCCGTCATCGATCGATGATCCGTCCGGTTCGTCGAAACTGGGGACGCGGCCGGTGGGCACGCGCCCGGCCGCGGAGTCGCAATGGCGCGGCTGGTCGTCGAAGTACATATGGGGTTTGAAGGCCTGGAGCACGTTCTGCTTCGACATGCCACCCAGGAAGAAGGTCTCGTCGACGCTCACGCCCCAGTCCATGAGCGTGCGAATGACGCGCTCGTGCGCCGGGCTGTTGCGCGCAGTAACCAGCGCGGTGCGAATCGACGGCACGCTCGGATCTTCCGCAGCGCGGATCTCCGCGAGCGATTTGACCAGCTTGGCGAACGGGCCCTCCGGCAGCGGCCGGCGCGCGTGCTCGCGCTCATGCGCCTGGAAGGCCTCGAGGCCGTATTCGCGATAGATGCGGTCGGCCTCGTCGGAGAACAGCACCGAATCCCCGTCGAAGGCGATGCGGATCTGGTCGATATGCTCATACGGCTCAGCCGGCACGTCGTAGAGCAAGGCCGACGCGATCTTCGAGGCAAGCCCGCGCTCAACGTCGCCGGGGTCCTGCGACAGGAACAAGTCCACATCGAAGGCATGCAGGTAGGCCGCCAGCGGCGCCCCGCCGGTGAGCGCCGCGCGCGTGATATCGAGCCCGTAATGGTCGATCGAGTTGAAGATGCGCAGGCTCGTCTCGGACGAGTTGCGCGACATGATCACCACCTCGACCCGGCGCCCATCCGGATCGAGCTCGTTGAGCCGCAACAGCGCATTGACCAGCGGGAAGCCCGTACCGGGCGGCAGCACGTCGTTCTCGTGCGCCAGCTGATACTGCCGATACGCCTCGAGCCCCTCCTCACGGAAGATCCGGTCCTCATCCGAAAGATCGAACAACGCCCGAGAAGAGATCCCCACGACCAAATACTGACTCAGATCAACTGCCATCGCGAGTCACAAGAAGGAACCACGGATGAACACGGATGAACACGGATGTCATAGTACAACTCGTTTCCACTGTAGGCGGGGATGCGCGAAGTTTAGGAGCAATCCCACTCGCAGCTTCGTGACTCGCAAGTAGTTCATCATCTGTCCTATCTCCGAGTCCGAGAGCCGTTCGACCACTTTCGTATCCACGATTACGCGACCGAATACGACCAAATCCGGGACGAATTCTCCGACTCGTACGCCCTTGTAGTCCACCGGGAACCGTGGCTGCTGCTCGTAGGGGATTCGACCGCTTCCAAATTCGACCCGTAGTGCATTTTCGTACGGCTTTTCGAGCAGCCCGTGTCCAAGCGTATTGGTCACCTCGATCGCACATCCTATTATTTGCTTGGTCTCATTCCGGCAGATCAGTCTATTTTCGTTCTTATCCGTGTGCATCCGTGTGCATCCGTGGTTCTTTATTTTCTAACTCCGCCCTCTCCGGCGACTCTCGGGAATCCCATTATCCGAGAATCTCGGCCAGATTGCCGCGGTCTTCGAGCCAGCGGCGGCGGTCGGTGACGCGTTTTTTGGCGAGCATCATGTCCAGCATTTTGTTGGTGTCGTCGCCATCCTCGATCGTGAGCTGGACCAGGCGGCGGGTGTCGGGCGCCATGGTGGTCTCGCGTAGCTGCAGCGGCTCCATCTCGCCGAGGCCCTTGAAGCGGGTGACCTGGGGCGCGCCCTTTTGCTTCTCGGCGGCGATGCGCTCGAGCACGCCCTCCTTCTCCTCCTCGTCGATGGCGTAATAGACGTTCTTGCCGATGTCGATCCGGTAAAGCGGCGGCATCGCCATGTAGACGTGGCCGGCAGCGACCAGCGGGCGGAAGTGGCGCACGAACAGGGCGCACAAGAGTGTCGCGATGTGGGCTCCGTCCGAGTCGGCATCGGCGAGCACGCAGATCTTGCCGTAGCGCAACCGGTCGAGATTGGCGTTGCCCGGCTCCACGCCCAGCGCGACCGTGATGTCGTGGACTTCCTGCGACGACAGCACGTCCTCCGGCTTCACGTCCCAGGTGTTGAGGATCTTGCCGCGCAACGGCATCACCGCCTGGAACTCGCGATCGCGCGCCTGCTTGGCCGATCCGCCGGCGGAGTCGCCCTCGACCAGAAACAGCTCGGTCCGGGCGACATCCTGGCTGGTGCAGTCGGCGAGCTTACCCGGCAGTGCCGGCCCGGAGGCGACTTTCTTGCGTGTCACCTTGCGCGCCTTTTGCTGGCGCTGCTGGGCGCTCGTCACGGCCAACTGGCAGATCGCATCGCCCGATTGCGGATGGCGGTTGAGCCATTGCGCGAAGGCGTCGCCGATGACGCCCGACACGAATGCCTGGCACGAGCGCGACGCCAGCTTTTCCTTGGTCTGACCCGCGAACTGGGGATCGGCAAGCTTCACCGACAGCACGAATGCGATGTGCTCACAGACGTCATCGGCCGTGAGCCGGACGCCGCGCGGCAGCAAACCGCGACGCTCGGCGAAGTCGCGCAGTGCGTCGGTGAGTCCGGAACGCATGCCGTTGACGTGTGCGCCGCCGGCCGGCGTGGGCACGAGGTTCACATAGCTTTCCGAGAATCCCTCACCGCCGTCGGGCAGCCAGACCACGGCCCAGTCCGCCGCCTCCTGCTCGCCGGTCATGTGCCCCGTGAACGGCTGCTCCGGCAGCGCCGTCACACCGCTGACCGCCTGCATCAGATAATCGGTCAGGCCGTCATCGTAGCGCCACTCGATCGTCTCCTCGGCCGCCTCGTCGTGCCAGGTGACCGTCAGCCCGGGACAGAGCACGGCCTTCGCGCGCAGTAGCTGCTGCAAACGCGCGGCCTGGAACTTGACGCTGTCGAAATACTGCGCGTCCGGCAGGAAGCGCAGCCAGGTTCCCGTGTTGCGCTTGCCGACGGTGCCGATCTGCTCGAGATCGCCGAGCTTCTCGCCACCGGCGAACGCCATGTGGTACTCGCGGCTGTCGCGGCGGACCGTCACATCGAGCCGGCGCGAGAGCCCGTTGACCACGGACACGCCCACGCCGTGGAGTCCACCCGAGAAGCGATAGTGTCCCTCCGAGAACTTGCCGCCCGAATGGAGCGTGGTGAGGATCACCTCGACGCCGGGCTTCTCCAGCTGCGGATGCGCGTCCACGGGCATACCGCGACCGTCATCGAAGACTTCGAGCGAACCATCCGCATACAGGGTCACGGCGACTTTCGTGGCGTAGCCCGCCAGTGCCTCGTCGATGGCGTTGTCGATCACCTCTTGCGCCAAGTGATTGGGGCGGTGGGTATCGGTATACATGCCGGGGCGTTTGCGTACCGGCTCCAGACCGGAGAGAACCTCGATCGCCGAAGAAGTGTATGCGGAGCTGGTCATGAAGGGTCGAATCCTCGCTGGATGCACTCGCGGGTACCCGATATGGGAGCATCGGGCGCGATGGACCGCAATATATTGTAACGGAGTGCTGTGACCGGCGTAACGCAGCCGATCACGGACGAAAACCGCCGCTCGATACGCGCGGGGGAAGCGGCGCTCAGCGCGGCGGCGACTTCAGGACGACAGGCCGAGCAGCGACAGCAGTTGATCCTTCGGGCGATAGCCGGGTATGGCCGGGCCCTCGTCGCCCACGAGCATGTACGGCGTTCCCCGAACGCCGATACGCTGGCCCAGCTCATAGTGCGCGGTTACCGGCGCAGCGCAGTCGCCCCGTGCCGGCACGGACTCGCCGCGTTTGGCCGCGGTCAGGGCGCGTTGGGGGTCGGGCGCGCACCAGACGTCGCGCATGGTGTCGGCTGGGCCCGCGTCGACCCCGGCGCGCGGAAACAGCAGGTAACGCACTCGGACCGGATGGCGCTCCATGATGCTCAATAGCTCCTCGTGCAGCCGCTGGCAGTACGGGCAGGAGGTGTCCGTGAAGACCGTGATGGTGTGCTCTGCGGGACCGTCGGCCGGCTCATAGACGAGCATGCGGTCCTCGCCGACGGCGGCGACGGCGTCGCGAATCAGGCCACTGCGACGCTCTTCCGTAAGATCGCGTTCGGTATTCAGATCGATCAGCGAGCCGCGGATCAAATAGCGCCCGTCCTGCGATACGTACATTACGCGGGTGCCGGAGACCACCTCGTAGATCCCATCGAGCGGCGTCGGCTGCACGGCGTCGATTGCCAAATCGGGATACTCGCGCTCGAGGTGTGCGCGCAGCGAGCCCTCGCTTTCGCCTTCGCCTTCCGGCTCGGCGGCGCAGCCCGGGGCTGCGAACAGCATGGCGAGCAGGACGACCGGCAAGGCCGCATACGGCCGCCGGGCAGCATAGGAGCGGCGCCTAGCCGCGGGGGTGGTGGCGGGCATGGAGTTCCTGTAAACGCGCTCGAGCGACATGAGTGTAAATCTGCGTGGTCGATAGATCGCTGTGGCCCAGGAGCATCTGCACGACGCGCAGATCCGCTCCGTGATTGAGCAGGTGCGTGGCGAACGCATGGCGCAGCGTGTGCGGCGACAGTGGACGCTCGATGCCGACGGCACGTGCGTAGCGCTTCACCATGTACCAAAAGGCCTGGCGTGTCATCCCGGCTCCGCGCGTCGTCACGAACAGCGCCTCCGCCGTGCCCTGCCCGTGCAGCAAATCGGGGCGCGCCTGATCCAGGTAGCGCTCGATCCAATCCAGCGCCTGTTCGCCCACGGGCACGAGCCGCTCGCGACCGCCCTTGCCGATCAGGCGCACGACGCCGTGGGCACGATTGAGCGAACCGGCGGTGAGACCGACGAGCTCGCTTACGCGCAGGCCGCAGGCATAAATCAGCTCGAGCATCGCACGATCACGCAGCCCGCGCGCGGTCGCGGTATCGGGCGCGCGAATCAGCGCCTCGACCTCGGATTCGGAAAGGGTATCGGGCAGCGGGCGTCCGAGCCGCGGTGTCTCGATGCGGGCGCTGGGATCGCCCTGGAGCGCGCCCACGCGCGCCTGATACTGGTAGAACCGCTTGATCGTGGTCAGCTTGCGCCGGATGCTGCGCAGACGCATGCCGGCGGCGACCCGGTCGGCGAGATAGCCCTGAAGATCCTCCCGCCGTGCCTGCAACAGGCTGCGGCGGCGCCCCGCAAGCCAGCGGGCCAGCCCACGCAGGTCGGTCGCGTACGCGCTGAGCGTATTCGCGCGCAGCCCACGCTCCATCCACAACACATCGACGAAGCGTTCGATCAGGTCGCGATCCTGCGCGAGCCCCGGATCGGCATCGATCGTCAGCGCCATTGTGCGCGCTCCCGCCCGCCGTGGCGGCCGCTTTGCGGGCGGCCCAGAGCACGAAGGGACGGCCCGGGGGCCGTCCCTTGCGATGCCCTATCCAGCACGCGCGGAGCTAGCGGCTGCTGGCCGCCGTCTTCTTGCGCGCGCCACGCTTCTTGCTTGCGGATTTCTTTTTGGCTCGAGCGGTCGACGCCGTGGCCTTGTCGATCCGAGCCATCTCGTTCTTGGCCCACTTCTCGCCGAAGTCGGCCATGGCCTTCTCTTTCTTCTCCGCGAAATTGCGCAGCGCCTTCTCGCGCTTCTGGGTGGATTTCAGCTCCTCCGAGGTCTCCTTCAGGCGCTGCCGCAGATCGGCGACCTGCTCCCGCAGGCGCTCTGTGGTCGCGCTTGCGGACGCCTTCTTCTTCGAAGCGGCCTTCTTCTTGGAGCCCGCCTTTTTCTTCGAAGCTGCCTTCTTCTTGGAAGCCGCCTTCTTCTTGGAGCCAGTCTTCTTCGAGGCAGCCTTCTTGCCCGACGATTTCTTCTTGGACGCAGTCTTCTTCCCCGATACGCTCTGCGTGCCGGACGGCGAGATCGCCGCGGCCACAGTCGTATCGCTGGAACCGTTATCTTTCATGCGGGGCATACTGCAGACTCCCTTATGGGTGGCAACGCACCCCGCATTATAGGGACGCAACACACGTTTGCAATTCTTCGTGTATTGTGCATGCCGCTGCTAGCGCATGTTCGCCCCGAATATCGACGCTGCGCACGCGTAGAACGTCCACGAAATCCCGATCGCACGCCTTCTGTTGGCCGCTTGTGTAACGGACCGAAAAGCCTCGATTGCGCACCTCGGAGACCCGATGAACGACGAGCCCGCCACCGTGATCCGCTGCAGCTTGCTACGCCGCCTCGCCGCGATCACCTACGACGGCATCGTCGTGATCGCGGTGCTGTTTTTCTCCGCCATACCGCCGACCGTGGCCATGGTATCGCTCAGCGAAACCATGCAGGAGAACTCGGGGGCTTTCCGCCTGGTGATGGGGGTCTATCTACTGCTCGTCGCCTTCGCCTTTTATGGCGGCTTCTGGACCCATGGCGGACAAACGATCGGCATGCGCGCGTGGCATATTCGCCTGGTCCGGCGCGATGGTGAACCGGTGCAGTGGCGCGATGCCGCAAGACGCTATCTGGCGGCGATCGTCTCGTGGCTGGCGCTTGGAACGGGGTTCTGGTGGGCGGCGTTCGATCGCGACAAGCTGGCTTGGCATGACCGCTGGTCCGACACCGAGCTACACCGCACTTTTTAGCGGGCTGCTGAAGAACAGCCTGCCAAAGGCTCACGCGCTGCGACGCAGCAGCACGAGCCCGACGACGGTGAACAGCGCGGCCGGCGCCAGCGAGGCTACCGCCGGCGTGAGCCCGTAGACGATGCCGACGTGGGCGAAGAGCTCGGACAGCACGTAGTAGCCGACACCGATGAGGCTGCCGATGAAGACCCGCTGCCCTACTCCCGAGGTACGCAAGGAGCCAAAGATGACGGGCAAGGCCAGCAGCAGCATGACCAGCGTCGACAGCGGGGTCGCAATCTTCTGCCAGAACGCCAGCTCGAAACGGGCCGACTCCAGGCGATTCGCGCGCAGGTAGTCGACGTAACCGGCGAGCCGCCAGATCGACAGGCTCATCGGACTCACCGCGAGCAGATCCACCAGCTCCGGGCGCACCAGGCTCTGCCAGACGGCCTGCTCGCGGTGCTCGGTCACGAGCTGGCCGTCCTCATCGATGCGCGTGCTCTCGATGTCCTGAAGCCGCCACCGTCCGTCGACGTAGACGGCGCGCGCCACGCTCAGCGCGCGTTGCAGGCGATGGTCCGCGAACTCGTAGATATCGATGTCGCGCAGCACGTGATCCGGTAGCAGCACGCCCACACTCACGAAGCGATCGCCATCGCGCACCCACACGCCGCTGGCGCCCCGGCTATCGCCCTGGCCGGCAATCGCGCTGGCACGCATGCGCTCGGCGTGCTGTTGCGCGCCCGGAGCCACGCCCTCGCCGATGGCGACGATCGCGAGCATCAACAGCAGGCCGGCCTGGAGCACCATGGCGGCAATCTGCCGCGACGAAATGCCCGCAGCGCGCATCACCGTCAGCTCGGAATGCGCCGCCAGCCCACCGAGCCCGAGGATACCGCCGATGGCGACGGCGGCGGGGAAGAGCTGGTACATCCGCGCCGGCAGCGTGAGCAGGATGTACACGGCCGCCACGGCGAGGCTGTAATCGCCCTGGCCGACCTCATCGACTTCGCCGATGAACGTGAACACGCTGTCGAGCGAGACCAGCACGGCCAGCACGAGCACGGCGCCGAGCACGACCGCGCGCACGACATACCGCGTCAGCAACCGGCTCATGAAGCCTGCCTCGGGCGGCCCGTCAGGACCGCGCGCGTCCAGCGCCAACCAGCCCGATGCACGATCAACCCGACGATGATCACGATCGTCAGCCCGTGGGCCCACCACATGCCGATCTCGGGCGCAATGACGCCATCGGCCACTGCGTTACGCGCGAATACCATGAGATTCGAATACACCAGGTAGATGACCAGGCCGACGGCGACCTTGCCGTAGCGTCCTTTGCGCGGCGTGGTATGACTGAGCGGCACGGCCGCGAGCGCAAGCAGGAGGCAGCTCAAGGGCAAGGACACGCGCCACTGCAGCTCCGCCGCGCTTGCGGCATTGCCGGCCCGCCAAAGCTGGCTGATCCGGCGGCCCTCGCGGCCGACCTCGCCGCCCTGGGCCGGCGGGCGCGGCACACGCACCCCGTGCTCGGCGAATTCGACCTCGCGAAAGTCGACTGTGCCGGGCGTGCCGCTATAGCGGAATCCGTCCTCGAACTCGAGGTAGCTCCAGCCGGTGTCGGCATCGGTGCGCTGCGTGGCCCCGCTCGCACGAATCAGGCTCGTTTCCCCGTTCGGCCCGCGCGCCTCGACGAATACCTCGCTGAGATCACCGTCGTCGTCTCTTCCCTCCGCGAACAACACGACATCGCCACTGCCCGATCGATTGAAGCGGCCCGGTGCGACCGCCGCCAGTTCGGACCGTTCGGCCATGCGCGCCGTGATGTCGTGCTCGGCGCGCTTGGCCCACGGCGATATCCATCCGCTCAGTACGCCGGTGATGAGGGCGGCGATCACCCCTGCAATCAAGACGGGGCGAAACAATCCGGTCAGGCCCACGCCGCAGGCGCCCAAGGCGGCCATCTCACTATCCGTGTAGAGCCGCCCGAACGACAGCAACACACCGAGAAAAATCCCCAGCGGCACCAGCGTGACGACCCACACCGAGACGTTGGTCAGAAACAGCGGCAACACCGCACTGCCGGTCAGCTCGCCTTCGACGACCTTGCCGAGCATGTACGCCAGCGAGTTGGTCAGCAGAATCAGCAGCAGAACCGCCGTCACCGCCAATGAGGTCTGGACGACCTCGCGCAGTAAATAGCGATCGATCAGGGTAAGCCGCATAGAGAGGGGGCGGTGGTTGTGATCGGCCGATTTTGCCCGCTGCCCCGAGCACTGGCAAAAGCGCCAGCCGGCGTCACCCCGCCGGCGGGCCCCGTTCGCCTTCCCAGGAATGCTTCGCTGACGCGATCGCCAGCGGTCCGCCCTGGCGGGGAATCACGGATGAACACGGATGGGCACGGATCAGAGAACGCAGCCAATCGGCGATGGCACCCTCGGGGTGGGTCGTTTCCGGGCTTGATCCGTGACCGGGCTGCCGGTGTGGCTAGGGCGATCCCCCCGGCAGTACAATCCGCCCAGCATGCGCCCGGGATGAGAAGCCGGCTCGGCCCTCGCCCGGCACGCCCACTTCCCACGCAGGAGCCTCGATGGAATTCAGCGTCACGACCGCCGCGCCGAAGACCGAGGCGACCGACGCCCTGGTGGTGGGCGTGTTCGACCGCCGCCAGCTCTCGGCCGCGGGGGTGGAGCTCGATCGCGCCAGCGAGAGCTACCTCCAGGCGATCCTCGATACGGGCGACATGGACGGCAAGTCGGACAGCTCCCTGCTGCTGCACAACGTGCCCGGCCTCTCCGCGCGCCGCGTCCTGCTCGTCGGTTGCGGCGCAGCCGAGGCGTTCGATCTGCGGCGCTTCCAGCAGGCCAATGCACTCGCCGCGCGGGTGCTCCAGGACAGCGGCGCCGGCGCGGCCGTGAGCTGCCTGGCCGGCCTGGAGGTGCAGGATGCGGACGCCCGGCGCAAGGCGCGCGCCGTGGTCGAGGCCAGCGCCGGCAGCGGCTACCGCTTCGACGAGTTCAAGAGCGAGCCCGACGCGCCGGCGCAGCCGCTGAACAAGGTCACGCTGGCAGTGGGGAACGAGCTGCGCGACGCGACCGCGGCCGGCATCGCCGATGCACGCGCCATCGTCGCAGGCCTGGCGACGACCAAGGATCTGGCCAATCGCCCCGCCAACATCTGCACGCCGGCCCATCTGGCCGAGCAGGCCGAGGCGCTGGCGCACGCTTACGACCGTGTGAGCACCTCCGTGCTCGAGGAGGCCGACATGGCCGAGCTCGGCATGGGCGCGCTACTCGCGGTCAGTCAGGGCAGCCGCCTGCCGGCCAAGCTGATTACGATGGAATATCGCGGCGCGGGCGATGATCAGGCCAAGCCCTACGTCTTCGTCGGCAAGGGCGTGACCTTCGACAGCGGGGGCATCTCCATCAAGCCGGGCGCAGGCATGGAGGAGATGAAGTTCGACATGGGCGGGGCCGCCAGCGTGTTCGGCGTAATGCGCGCCTGCGCGGAGATGGATCTCGCGGCCAATGTCGTGGGCCTCATCCCGGCCGTCGAGAACATGCCGGACGGCAACGCCACGCGGCCGGGCGACATCCTGACGTCGCTATCCGGTCAGACCATCGAAGTCATCAACACGGACGCCGAGGGCCGCCTGATCCTGTGCGACGCGCTGACCTACGCCAAGCGCTACGAGCCGGAGTCGATCGTCGACATCGCGACCCTCACCGGCGCCTGCATCGTCGCGCTGGGGAGCCAGGCGAGCGCGCTGATGACGCCCAACGACACCCTGGCGCAAGAGCTCACCGAGGCGGGTGAGAAGAGCGGCGACCGCTGCTGGCGGCTGCCGCTGTGGGAGGATTACCAGGAGCAGCTGCGCAGTCCGTTCGCCGATTTCACCAATGTCGGCGGACGCGAGGCCGGGTCGATCACGGCCGGCTGCTTTCTGTGGCGTTTCGCGCGCGACTACGAGCGCTGGGCCCATTTCGACATCGCCGGCACCGCCTGGAACCGGGGCGAGTCCAAAGGCGCCACCGGGCGGCCGGTGTCGCTGCTGATTCAGTACCTGTTCGATCGCGTGAGCGCTTGATGCGCCGGCCACGATGACCCGCGTCGACTTCTACATCCTGCCCGACGAGGACGAAGACCGCCGCCAGGTCTACCTCTGCCGCCTGGTCGACAAGGCCTGGCGCATGGGCCATCGCATCTGGATCCACGTGCCGGCCGGCGCGCGCGCCGATGCGCTGGACGAGCGCCTGTGGACCTTCAGCCAGGGCAGCTTCCTGCCGCACGAGCGTGCCAGCGAGCCGACGAACGATGCGGCCTGCCCCGTCATCCTCGGGACCGGCGAACCCGGCGACCCACGGCAGCTCCTGGTCAACGAGGATGACGAGGTACCACCGTTCTTCTCGCGCTTCGAGCGCGTCGCCGAGGTGATCAACCAGTCACCCGAGCGCAAACGGACGGGGCGCGCGCGCTACGCGTTCTACCGTGATCGCGGCTACGAGCTGCACTATCACAACGTGAGCTGACATGAGCGAGCAAGACGAAGACGGCATCCCCCTGCTCGACGACATCGTTCGCACCGGCCGCTCGGCCGGCGCCGCCTCCGAGAGGGGCAGCGGCGGCTTGTCCGAGGCCGAGATCGAGGCCATCGCCGCGCGCGTGGTCGAGCGCCACACCAAGGAGATCGAGGCAGCCGTCGCGCGCGCCATCCGCAAGGCGCTCGAGGCCAAGCAGGCGGGCTCCGCCACGGGCGGCGACGAGTAACCCGCGGCCGGCCGGATCGCCGCCGCGCCATTATCCGGTCGCGCGGCGAGTGTGCTACCTTGTGGCGCTTTGCCGCCCGGCGAAGCCCTCCGACACCGATGACCACGCTCGACAAGACCTACGACCCTCAAGCGATCGAGTCACGTTGGTACGACCGCTGGGAACGTAGCGGCTATTTCCAGCCCCAAGGCGACGGCGATCCCTTCTGCATCATGATCCCGCCGCCCAATGTCACCGGCACGCTCCACATGGGGCACGCGTTCCAGGACACGATCATGGACGCGCTGACCCGTTATCACCGCATGTGCGGCGACCGCACGCTGTGGCAGCCGGGCTCCGACCACGCCGGCATCGCCACCCAGATGGTGGTCGAGCGCCAGCTCGAGCAGGAGAACGTCACGCGCCACGATCTCGGCCGCGAAAAGTTCGTCGAGCGCGTGTGGGAGTGGAAGGAGCAGTCCGGCAACCAGATCTCGGTCCAACTGCGTCGCCTGGGCGCCTCGCCCGACTGGAGCCGCGAGCGCTTCACCATGGACGAGGGTCTGTCACGCGCGGTGGTTGAGACCTTCGTGCGGCTATACGACGAGGGCCTGATCTATCGCGGCGAGCGCCTGGTCAACTGGGACCCGGAGCTGCATACGGCCGTCTCCGACCTCGAAGTGGTCTCCGAGGAGGAGCAGGGCCACATCTGGCACATGCGCTACCCGCTGGCCG
>CAZVBX010000040.1:0-25167 GCA_964625925.1 uncultured Ectothiorhodospiraceae bacterium
AATCGAGTCCGTCGCGTGCGGCGCGCTCGTGCGCGACCAGGATCTGCAGGCGTTCTTTTGCGAGGCCCGCCGAGTTCTTGTTGCGTTGCGAGCGGAAGTAGTCGAGCAAGCTCATGGCTCTCAGCTCCCAAACAGCCGGCCGAGAATGCCCTTCTTCTCGACGTCGACGAACCGGAGTGAGCGTTCCCCGCCGAGGAATCGCGCAACGGCATCCTGGTACGCTTGGCCGGCGTCGGAATCCTCTTCCCGTATGACCGGCAGGCCTGCGTTCGATGCGTTCAACACGGACTCGCTTTCGGGTATGACGCCGAGGAGGTCGATCGCGAGGATGTCCTTCACGTCCTCGACGCTGAGCATCTCTCCGCGCTCCACGCGCTCCGGCGAATAGCGCGTCAGAAGCAAGTGCTCGCGCACCCGGTCATCGCCGTTTGCGACGCGGCGCGTCTTGCTCGAGAGCATGCCGAGAACGCGGTCCGAATCGCGCACGGAAGAGACTTCGGGATTGGCGACGACGATGGCTTCGTCGGCGAAGTACATCGCCATCATGGCGCCATGCTCGATGCCGGCCGGCGAGTCGCAGACGACGTAGTCGAAGTCCTCCACGAGTTCGCTCAGGACGCGGTCCACGCCCTCTTCGGTGAGCGCTTCCTTGTCGCGCGTCTGCGATGACGCCAGGATGTAGAGGTTCTCTTCGCGCTTGTCGCGGATCAACGCCTGATTCAGCGTCGCTTCATTGTTGATGACGTTGACGAAATCGTAAACGACGCGTCGCTCGACGCCCATGATCAGGTCGAGATTGCGCAGACCGACGTCGAAGTCGATCACAACGGTGCGATGCCCCGCTCGGGCAAGGCCGGTACCGAGGGCTGCGCAGCTCGTCGTCTTGCCGACGCCGCCCTTACCGGAAGTCACCACAACGATTTTTCCCAATTCGGTTCCCCTTCAGGCGTAGGCCGGCCCGCGACGACGGCCGGTCGATGTTCCAATCACATGCGCTCGATGCGTAGGGTGCCCTGTTGCAGGAACGCCTGCACCGGCTTGCCCAATAGCTCTTCGTCAAACTGTTCGCTGACGCTGAAGGTACCGGCGACTGACACGAGCGCGGCGTGGAAGCTTCGGCATATGATTCGCGCGCTGGTGTCGCCTTGCGCACCGGCGAGAGCACGCCCGCTGAGCGCACCGTAAACGTGAATGTGCCCATCCGCCAGCAGCTCCGCTCCGGGGCTCACCGCCGCAATCACGACGAGATCCCCGCCGCGGGCGTAGACCTGCTGTCCGGAACGCACGGGCTCGGTAATCACCCTGCCGCAGGTAGCGGCTTCGGGGTCGTCGTTGGCATGCGCCGACCGGCCGGGAGATTGCGCCGGGCCGGCTTGCTTGCGCGCCTCCGGATCGCTCTCCCCGGTCAAGATCGGAAGCCCGGCGGTCTCGGCCGATTCGGTCCAGCGCGCATCGCCGCCGCGAATGCCCAACGGGATGAGATTCCGGGACCGTAGATGGGCGGCGAAGCCCGGCAGGTCCAGGTGCAGGTCGCTCGACGCAACTTGACTGACGTCAAGTATCACGGGCAGGTCTTGAAAAAGACCCGGTGCTTTCTCCACATGGTGGTCCAGCTCGCGCGCAAGCACCTCGACCGACGGCTCCAGCAGACGCAGGATGGTCAGAGTCGTCATGCGACCCTTGAACTCGAGCGCTGGCTTGCTAGCAGGAGCCGTCGTCATGCGTGGGCGTCTTTGATCCGTCGATAGGGGCGCGGGTCGCCGAGACCGGCCCACTCTGGCGAGCAGCGGCTGCGTCGCGCGCATCTTTATAACGCCTCGGTGGAGGCCCCATCAAAGACGTCGGGCTCACAGTGGCGTATGGCTCACAAAGACATCATACAGACGCCAGCGAACGCCGGGAAATAGATGGGGACAGGCCACGATCTCGTCTTCATCCTCGCACCGAGGGACCTGCGTGGTCGAGCCGCACCCGAACGAGCGATGAAGCGGAGGGACGAGTCGAACAAGAGCCCAGCGGCCAGTCTATCATCGTAGCAGCGCAACCGGATGGCCGACGCAAGATACGGCGCTCCGGCCCCACGACCGGCCGATGGCGGCGGCGCTGATTGTCCGGGCTGATCTCATCGGCGTGCGAACAGGGTCACACGTGCGAACGGGGCCCGATCTTGGACGACGACATGCTAGCGCTAGGAGCCTGTCCGAGCGTCGCCGCGCGGCACGCACGCGCATGGTCCGCAACATTCCCGCGACGCGACCTCGATCGACGTTCGCCGTCCCCGATGGTCGGCCACCCCATTACGATCTCGTAATGCCGCGCACAGTTCCCTGCAACCCGATCCCCTTCAGCATAGCGGTCGATCGCTCCACGTCACGATGCGCGTGGCGCCGTGTCGGTCACTAACTCTTACACCGGACCACCGGAGATTCGACAATGACGATCGTGAATCGCAAGTCCCTGACAGTCGGCGTATTCGCTGCACTCATCGCCATCGCACCGGGCGCCCATTCCGCTAACGGGAACGCCGGCACCGATGACGCAAGTTTCGACCGGGAACAGATCGAGTCCTTTGCTGCCGCCCAGGCCGAGCTGCAACAGATCCAGCAGGAATACGCCTCGCAGATTCAGCAGGCCGATCAGGAGCAGTCGGCGCAGCTGCAGCAGGAAGCGCAGCAGGAGATGGCCGCAGCCGTCGAGGAAGCCGGCCTCGAAGTGGACGAGTACAACCGCATCGCCAAAGCCTCGCGCAATGATCAGGAGCTGACCGAGCGAATCCAGAACGCGGGCGAGTAACCCGGCCCGGCAACCCGAGCCGCGGGCGACCAGTGATCGTCCGCGGCTCGGTTCGCCCCGCGACGCACCGGGCAGTGACGCGAATGCGCATGCGACCGGAATGGGCGACGGGGCCACGGGACGACCGGCCATGAGCGAGGTAAGGCCTTCCAATGCAACAGCCGGCGCTAGCCCCACTCAACGCCCTGATTCCTAGGACTCACTCCCCTCCGTGACGCCGGGCGGGCATGGCCCTCCCCAGATTCCCCGCTCTTGCTGGCGCGCCTTGTGCTCGAGTTCGAGGTATTCGCTCTTGCGGTCGGCCGGATAGGCGCGCGGTACCCAGCCCCAGCCCTGCTCTATGTACAGCGCGTTCAGATCGGCCGTGCGATCGTCCGGATGAGCGATATAGGTTAGAAGGCGGCCGTCGCTGGTGCGCTTGTCGCCGCTATCCCAATCGACCCAGACCTTCTTGCCCGCAAGCAGGCGCTTGGCGATTGACGTGACGTGTTGCGCCTCGCACTCCGACTCGCCGCGCCCGGGCGCATCGACGCCGATGAGATTGGCACGATGCTCGACGTCCTCGCGCTCGGCGGGAAAGCTCATTACGAAGGTATCGCCGTCGATGACCCGTATGACCTGCGCCATCTGCGGCCGATACTCCAGCGCGATCGCGCAGGGCGACCACGACAAAACGAGTGCGAGGACGGCCGACCACCTCAGCGGAGCTACGCTTCGCATTAGGGCCTCCACAATCGCTGTGCGTCGCTCAGAGTCCGCTCGCGGGCGAATGGGCTCAGGTGTTGCAATCCAAGATTTCGGCGCTTGGCTCAGCGGATCGCCTACAGCAGGCACTCTGCGGGGAGACACACCCGCAGACGCTCGAGGGTGACCGGCAGCGCGCTCTTCGGGTTCCGAAGGCACGGCGCAAATCGAAGATTGGAGGCTGATCCGCCCCGCCTCTTAAAAGAAACGAAGAAATGGAACTTTGGAGGATTGTCGTGGACGCGCTCACCCGCGGCAACCGTGGTCATCCCGCCCGCGTTCCCCCTGTTCGATCATCCAGTCACGAACCTTCTCCACCGCTGGTGCCAGCTCCTCGTCCGCCGGCCATGCGAGGTAGAACGCCTCCTCGGTCGGCATGGGCAGCCCGAACGGTGCCACGAGTCGGCCATCCTCGATCAACGGATCGATCATCGGCCGGCGCCCGAGCGCGACGCCAAGCCCCTCCTGCGCGAGCTTGAGCGGCAGGATCGCGGTGTCGAAATGCGAACCGGCCCCAGCCTCGACCTGCTCGCTCACATCGGCGTACTGCAGCCATTCGGCCCAGCCGCTGCGGAAGCCGTCGACGTGTAGCAGGCGTGCATCCGCCAGCGCCGCCGGGTCTTCGCCGAGCTGCGCCGCCAGCGTCGGCGAGCACACGGGCACGAGCTGGTCCTCCGTCAGGCGCCGGGTCGCCAGCTCGGGCCATTCTTCGACACCGTAGCGCACCTCCAGGTCGACCCCGGACTCCACGAACTCCGCGTTCCAGATGGTCGAGGTCACGCGCAGCTCGATGTCGGGGTGCTTGGCGAACAGGTCGCCCATCCGGGGGGCGAGCCAGTACTCGCCGAAGCCCGGCGTGGAACGGAGGGTGACCAGCTCGCTGCGCGTGCAGCCGAACACCTCCTGCGTGCCGCGCGTGAGCTGGTCGAAAGCGTCGCGCACCACCGGCAGGTAGGCGCGCCCGGCCTCGGTCAGCGACAGGCTCTGCGGCAGGCGGTTGAACAGGGGCAGGCCCAGGCAATCCTCCAGCAGCCGGATCTGCTGGCTGACGGCCGATTGCGTGACGTGCAGCTCCTCGGCGGCGCGCGTGAAGCTCATGTGGCGGGCGGCCGCTTCGAACGTGCGCAGCCAGCTAGGCGGCGGCAGTGGACGACTCATCGCAGCCTCCGACGCGGATTAGCCCAGCTAAGGCTAACACGCCGAATTCATCGTTGGCCGCGCCGTCCGGGCGGTGGCGATACTCGGCAGCGTCAGACGCGACGCAACAAACGACCGAACGGAGCCGTTCCCATGCCCACCGACCGCCCGAACATCCTGTTCATCATGGCCGACCAGCTCGGCGCGCCCGTGCTGCCGGCGTATGGTCATCCCGTGGTGAAGACACCGAACATCGATCGCCTCGCGCAGGGCGGGACCGTCTTCGAAAACGCCTACTGCAACTCGCCGCTGTGCTCGACGTCGCGCGTGTCGATGCTGTCCGGTCGCCTGCCGTCCGATCTCGATGCGTTCGACAACGCCTCCGAGTTCCCGGCTCAGGTGCCGACGTTCGCGCACTACCTGCGCGCGCTCGACTACCGCACCTGCCTGAGCGGCAAGATGCACCTCGTCGGACCGGACCAGCTCCACGGCTTCGAGGAGCGCCTGACCACCGACTTCTACCCCGTCGACTTCGGCTGGACCCCCGACTGGGAGAAGCCGGAGGAGCAGCTCGAGTTCTTCCATACGATGGAGAGCGTCACGCACTCCGGCGTGGTCGCACGCAGCATGCCCATCGACTACGACGACGAGGCCACCTGGAAGTCCGCGCGCCACATCTTCGACGTCACGCGCGAGCAGGAGCAGAATCGTGATGACCGCCCGCTGTTCCTCTGCACGTCGCTAACGCACCCGCACGATCCGTACCTGACCACACGCGAATACTACGAGCGCTACGCCGAGGACGAGATCGACATGCCGCGCGTGCGGTACCGGCCGGTCGAGGAGCGCGACGCCCACAGCGCCCGGCTCTACTACCACTACGGCATGCATCAGGTCGCGCACACCGACGAAGACATCCGCCGGTCGCGGCACGCCTACTACGGCATGATCAGCTACGTCGACGACAAGGTGGGCGAGCTGCTCGACGCGCTCGAGCGCACCGGCATGGCGGACAACACCATCGTGATCTTCTCCGCCGACCACGGCGACATGATGGGTGAGCGCGGCATGTGGTACAAGATGAGCATGTATGAATGGTCCGCCTCCGTGCCGTTCATCGTCAGCCATCCCGGCATTCCCGGCGGCCAGCGCGTCAAGCAGACCATGTCGCTGGTCGACCTATTCCCGACCCTGGTCGACATCGCCTCCGGCGAGGAGCCCGACCCCGTCGTCGCCCCGCACCTCGACGGCCGCAGCTTGCTGCCGCTACTGCACGGCGAGAGCGACGGCTGGCACGACAGCGCCTACTCCGAGTACATGGGCGAGGGCACCGCCGGGCCGTGCCTGATGCTGCGCCACGGCCGCTACAAGTACGTCTACAGCGACGGCGAGGCCGGCGACCCGGCCGATCCGGCGCAGCTGTTCGACCTCGAGAACGACCCGGACGAACTCGGGGACCTCGCCGGCAAGCCCGAGTACGCCGAGATCGAGCGGGAGCTCGCCCGGCACGTGCACGAGCGCTGGGATCCGGCCCAGCTACGCCGGCGCGTGCTGGAAACCCAGAAGCGGCGTCGCTTCATCTACAACGCGCTCCGAAAGGGGTTGCACCAGCCCTGGGATTACGAGCCCCGCTCGAACGCCGCCGACCAGTACATCCGCAACGGCGAGGTGCTGGCCGAGCGTGAGGCCCGGGCGCGGCTCGACGAGCAGAACCGGCCCGCCGAGGCGTACGCGAAGCACGCGGCAGGTTGAGCCGCCCTACCGCCCCGCCCGCCCGGTGCGGGCGGGCGCGAAAACCATGGGGATAGTTCGATGACAAAACGCATGCTGCCGAAACCGTGCGGACTGATCGTTGCAGTCGCGATCGCCGGCGCCGCGCTGGTCCCGCTATCCGCTGGTGCAGCCGAACCGATCCGTTTCGCGATTCAGGCCTGGCCCGGCGTGACGGTGAAAACCGAAGTCGCGCGTCAGCTGCTCGAAACCATGGGGTACGAGACCGAGCTCCAGGAGCTCAGCCCCCAGTTCGTCTACCAGGGCATTCGGACCGATGACGTCGACGTATCGCTCGGCGCCTGGATGCCCGCGCACGAGGATATGGTCCAGCCGCTGCTCGACGACGGTGTCGCCGTGCAGCACGCAGCCAATCTGAAGGGTGCGATACAGGGCTTGGCCGTGCCGGCCTACACGTACGAGGCCGGCGTGAAGAGCGTCGGGGATCTCGCCGACAAGGGCGCGATGTTCAACCACGAAATCTACGCCATCGGTTCGGGCGCGGCGATGACGCGCGCGTTCCAGGATTCCGTGGAGGAGGACTACATGGGACTCGGCGACTGGAAGGTCATGCCGAGCAGTACCGCCGGCATGCTGTCGCAGGTGGATCGTGCCACGAATAACGAACAGCACATCGTCTTCCACGGCTGGAAGCCGCACTGGATGGACATCACGTACGACATCCGCTTTCTCGAGGCCGATCCGAGTGGCCGTCTGGCCGGCATGGAGACGACCGTCTACACGGTCATTGCCAATGACTGGCCGGAGAAGAATCCGCAGGCGGCTAAGTTCCTGAAGCAATTCGACGTGCCGCTACAGGCGCAGAGCTTGTGGATCGACGGCTTCAGCCGCCACGAGAAGCCCGCGGAAGAGGTCGCCTCGGCCTGGATCCGCGACAATCTCGCCATCGTCGAAAAGTGGGTCGACGGAGTGCCGACCGCCGACGGCGGTGACGCCATGTCCGCGATGCGCGCTAAGTACGGCGGCTGAACGAGCCGGTCCCATGTGCCGGGCCGCGCAAGGGTCGCGGCCCGGCTCAAGTCCTCCGGCCGTTACGCCGACGACCAACTTTCTTGGCGTCGGCGCGTCAGCTATCGATGCGCGGTTGGATGGCCTAGGCTAAGCAGTGCGGGCTAGATAGGAGGCTCGCTGCAACTGCTAAGATTAGAGCGGCTGGGCAAAGAAATGCGGCCGCACTGGAGCGTCAGACTGTCCGATAAAAATCCATAGATTTCCCTTGATACCGAGATTGGCGGCATCCCGCCGAACGTTCCCTAAGTCCATACATGCCGAATCCGACTTTCCAACGAAAAGCAGTGCGTACTCCGTTTCCGGGTCTATCCGATGAGGAGAACATGACGCCCCAGTAGACGACGTGATCTCAAGATTAGCGCTCTCCACCTCGCTAGCGATCGCTGCTAGCTTATGAAGGTCTTTGCGATAGTCCGGGTACCAATGCGGCAAGAATTTGATTTCTCCGATCAGGCTGATCGACTCACCATTCCCGATTACAAGGTCGGGGCGATACTTCGGTCCTCCGCGCTCGATATAAGCTAGAGCAGGCTCTAAATACACGGTGCCAACCCCGCTTTCACATAGTCGCCGATATATCTCGCCCTGCAACGTTCGTTCCGTTGCTATCCGCCCAGACCGATACGACGCAGCAATTTCATCGTTCCATATATCCACGATGCATGACGTATCCATTGGCTACTCTCCGGACGCGCGGACCTTACGTCGAGGGTAGCGGCGGATCGTTGTGATCGCACCCGCGATTTGCGCGCGCCGGATGAGCGCAACCGGGTTCAGATCGTGCAATCGAACACTTCAACGCTTGACTTGTCGGCGGCGGAGGGACTTAGGGCCTGTTAACCCTTCCCGCGATCGCCGCGGCGGGAGGCCTGTGTGGCGCAACGCCGCATTGCGCCACACAGGCCCCGCCCCGAAGGGTTAACAGGCCCTAGGTCGGATCGAGCACCATTCCGGACGAGCAATGAAGCGAGCGGGGCTGAAAATAGGAAGGCCCCGCCGAAACGGGGCCCTCTCAATACCTGCGATGCGTAATCGCCGATCTTAGGCGGCGCGAACGTTCGACGCCGCAAGACCCTTGGGGGTATTCTCCGTTTCGAATTCGACACTTTGGCCTTCGGAGAGGCTCTTGAAGCCGTCGCCCTGAATGCCGGTGTGGTGAACGAACACATCATTGCCGCCGTCTTCCGGCGCAATAAAGCCGAAGCCCTTGGCGTCGTCGAACCACTTAACGGTACCAGTCGTCATGCGAGTCATCTCCCTGAGATGCAGTTAGAAAGGATGCTGCAGGTCGTTCCTTGGAACGCCCTCGGGGAGTGACTGCCAATTTACTGGATCGACTACCGGGAGGACCTACGGGAGGAACACTTACGCTGCGAGTACCATAGTGCGCCTTACCGCTATTGAATGCAAGTGCGGGTCAACGGGCATGCGCCAGATCAACAGCCCGCAATATATCAGCCGCGCATACCGACGCGTCGAACACGTCTATCGCGGGCGCTACGAAGCGATCCTGGTCGAGCTGCGCCGCCGCCGGTCCCATTCCTGGAGTCATGCGACGCCAAGACGGGGGTGCTAGCGACCTAGGGCACGGGCACCTATTCGATGAAGGAAATCGCCGACGATTTCGGCGTCCGCTATGCAATCGTCAGTCGGGCTATCCGGGCGAAGGAGACGGCTGGCGGTCCTCGACGTACTGCCTGAGCGTCATGGCAATTCGGATGGCGTGGCCTTCGACATCGTCGTTGAAGAACGCGTACACGTCGAGTCCGGCCGCCCGGTGCTGCCGAATCCGGCGAGCCGAGGTGGAAATCTCGGGCATTCGCGCGCTCGGCTCGACGAAATCCCTCACCCAGGCCAAGCCCGCGCGCGACGACTTGAAGCGCCGGGTTCGCCGCCTGCCCGTTGTCATCCCGCAGGCTCTTCGCGGAAGCCGGTCTCGCGACTTAGCCGTGTGGAGTAGACTCGCGTGCTTGGCTGACGGCGATTTGCGCGAAGTACCAGCTCAGTAGCCGAGCAGATTCGTGCGGATATTGAGGAGGTGGTTGCGCATGGCCAGGCAAGCCGCGGTGGCGTCACGCGCCCGTAAGGCCTCCACGATCGCCCTGTGCTCGCTCGGCACATCGACGCGTCTTCCCCGGTTGCGAACGCGGCTCGCCTGTTTGAGCTTGTGCCACTCCGGATTATGGCGGGCGCTGATGATCAGCTCCGACGTCGCGACGAGCACGTCGTTGTTCGTCGCCTCCGCGAGTGCGCGGTGAAAGCGGATGTCGCTGTCTTCGAACTCCTCGGCGTCCACCAGGGCTTGCTGGGACTCGCAAAGCTGTGAGAGCCGGGCCAAGTCGCTCTCGGTAGCATTCGACACCACGAATTCGGCGATCTGCGGCTCCAGCACGAGCCGGGCCTCCATGAGCTTGGCCGGGCTCGTGTCCATGTTGCTGCCTACGCTGCCATTCCAAGACACCCCGGCCGCGCTGGCCCGCTCTGCCGTCGCAAACTCGCCGGCCGTGTGAGCGATGAACGTGCCGCGCCCAATATGCCGGTGGACCCACCTTTCGGTTTCCAGAACGGTCATCGCTTGGCGCACGGCCGCCCGCGACGTGTGAAAACGCTCCGCCAACTCACGCTCCGGCGGGAGCTTCTGCCCGGGGCTCAGTTCGCCCCGAGCAATGCCGTCGCGGACGAAGTCGCGTATTACGGTCATCGGATTTGGCGCTTTCATGTCTCGCCACCAGAGGATGCGGTGGAGCCTTTACCAGGACGGGGAAACGCCTACCGCGGTGGCGCTCTGCAGCGTCCTCCCGGCGCGTATGGGGGACCGCGCGCTTCCGCTCGTCCCAATCCGCGCGCTCTCGCACGCCCTCGCAACAGCGCGAGTATCCCGGCCAAGCTCCGGGCGGCTGGGTGACTGTACTCCAAGCAGCTCGCCCCGCCCAATCGGTTGAATCAAGCACTCGGCCACAATATTGGGCGCCCATTTGGGAATATAGGTTGATTGGCGGCCCTTTGACAACTATCGTTTGCACGTGGAAGGCTCCGATATGCACATTGAGAGCGCCGAATTGGGCGCCCTTTAGCACCTGAGAGCAGGCGCAGAGGGCCACGTGTCTATCTTCCTCGTTCAAGGGCATCAACCATGCGGATCGCATTTGTTTCCCCACCAGATCATGACGCGCTACCCAGGCTAGCCGTCGATCTCGGCGATCACCGACTCGTCGACGTACCCCAAGCCGCGGCGCTTGCCCGAATCAACCAGGACGAGTCGGGGCGGGTTCCGACCGCGACCACCGTGAAGGAGCTATTCGAGGGCGGCGAGGGTGAATTGAGCGCATTGCGCCAGCTAATCGACTGGGTCCGTCAGCTTGCGCCCGATGACGCGACGTACAGCAGCGCGTTTCTCGACGAGCGGGCCGTTCGCTTCCATCCGCCCGTACCCGACGCCGATAAGTTCCTGTGTGTCGGAAAGAACTACCGGGCACACCTCGAAGAGCTAGTACGTGCCGACTTGATTCGCGAGATTCCGGAAGAGCCGACGGCGTTCGTCCAGCTCAATTCGGCGATGGCGGGCCATGACGAGAACGTCGTCCGACCGGCGGATATCACGCAGATGGACTACGAGCCGGAGCTCGCCTTCGTGATCGGCCGTCATGCCCATGGCGTCAAGCGCGAGGAAGCCATGGACTACGTCGCCGGCATCACGCTTCTCAATGATCTGACGGCGCGTGAGCTCCAGAAGCGCGAGGTGCGCGCTGGAACGCGCTTTTGGACGGGCAAGAACATCCCCGGGTTCGGGCCGGTTGGCCCCTACATCGTCACGCTCGATGAAGCTGGAGACGTGAGCGATCTCGAGATCGCGTGCTTCGTCAATGGCGAGGAGCGCAGCCGCTTCAACACATCGGACCAGATTTTCACGATTCCGGACATCATCGAGCACTTCTCGCGGTACGTGCCGCTGCAGCCCGGCGATCTATTCGCGACTGGCTCCGCCTCAGGCGTCGCCGTCGGACAGGAGGATCCGGAGTCACTATATCTCAAACCCGGCGACGTGGTGGAAGTGCATCTGGGCACCACCATGGTGCTGCGCAACATGATCGTCGCCCCGGAGCACGGCAGATGACCCACGGTCGGTCGCCGGCCTGGCATCCGCCACCATCGCTAAAACACCAAAAACAGGCATTCGAGGAGGAAAAGCGCTAATGACACGCCTTCGTAGGTTGATTACACCGCTCTTGCTCGCACCGGTCGCTGCACTTGGCTTCACCAATGTGGCGGCGCAGGAATTTCCCAATGAAACCGTCACCATGATCGTGCCGTTCCCGCCTGGCGGCGGCACGGACACGTTGGCGCGCATCATCCAGGATGACCTTGAGGACGCCTGGGGACAGTCGGTCGTGATCGAGAACATCTCCGGCGCTTCGGGCGCAGTGGGGACCCTCGAGTTCACCCGGGAGTCGACGGACGGCCATCGAATCCTAATGGCTTCGACCGGGGCGATCCTCACGCTGGCGCGTGAGGGGATCGGCATGGAGGATGGCCAGTTCAATGTCGAGGAGATCCTCAAGCCGATCACGCAGGTCTCCCATCCACCCTACATCGCAACGGTTCATCCCAGTCTCGGCGTCAATTCCGTCGAAGAGCTGATCGAGTACGCTGAAGAGAACCCGGGCGAGATCAACTACGGCTCGTCTGGCGTCGGCTCCGCGTCGCACCTGACGGGCGTACTGTTCCAGCAGCGCGCCGATGTCAATTTCACCCACGTGCCCTACAGCGGCATGGGCGATGCCGGCCCGGCTTTGGTCGGCGGCGAGGTCGACCTGCTCTTCGCCCCGGCACCGGTGGTGCAACCGCACTTCGAGGAGGACGGACTGCGGCCACTCGCAGTTACGCTGGGCCAACCCTCCGAGCTCTTCCCGGATCTGCCGACGATCTCCGACACGGTGGATGGCTTCTCCATCTCGGGTTGGTTCGGCCTCTTCGGCCACGTCGAGACCTCCGACGACCGGATCGAGACGTTGAGCGAGGACGTGCGCGAGGTCATGTCCCGGCCGGAAGTGGTCGAGGCCATGGCGGATCAGGGCGGCGAGCCCGCACCTATGACGCCCGAGGAGTACCGCCAGTTCGTCAACGACGACGTCGACCAATGGCTGGAACTGCACTCCCTTTCGGAGGAGCTCGACTGAACCGAGGTTCTTTCGGGCGATCGAGCCAAGGGCCGGCGGTCTCCAAGGCCGCCGGTCCGTTGACCGCCTGAGCGCCCGAGGCGCAACCCGTCCCTAACCCGAAAGCCGGGGGCATGCTGAAGCGTAATTACAAGGACATCGTCGGCGGGTTGCTGTTCGTTCTGCTCGGTCTGTATGTCCTGATTACCGCATTCGATTTCGGGATCGGCTCGGCTCAACGCATGGGGGCCGGCTATTATCCGATGTTTCTCGGCGCCAGCGCCATCGGCCTCGGCGCGCTGATCATGATGCCGGCATTCAGGGAGCCGGCGAGCGTGCCACGAATCGCATGGAAGCCGTTCATCGCCGTGATCGGAGGGCTGACGAGCTTTCTTCTGCTCGCGGACTGGCTGGGGCTCGTGCCCGCCATCTGGGCGCTGGTCGGAATCTCCGCAATGGCGGACGAGGACATCACCCCACGTGGCGCCATCGCCCTCATGGCCGCGTTGTCGTTCGCGCTCTGGCTTTTGTTCCGGGTCGCCTTGCGTTTACCGATTCCTGCGTTCACCTGGCCAGCCTGATGGAACTATTCACGATCGGATTTCCGACAGCGCTCAGCTGGAGCAATCTGCTGTACTGCTTCGTCGGCGTCTTTTTGGGCACCTTCGTCGGCGTGCTGCCCGGCATCAGCGGCCTGACCGCGGTGGCGCTGCTGATGCCGCTGTCGTTCCATCTCGATCCGGTCACCGCCTTCATTCTGCTTGGCGGGCTGTACTACGGCGCCGAGTACGGCGGTTCTACGGCATCCGTACTGCTCAATCTTCCGGGGACGGCGTCCAACGCGATCACGTGCCTGGACGGCTACCCGATGACCCGCCAGGGACGCGCGGGACCGGCGCTGTTCATCACCTCGATCGCCTCCTGCGTGGGCGGCGCAGTGGGCACGTTGCTATTGGTGCTGCTGGCACCGCCTCTGGTGGACTTCGCCCTCTCCTTCCAATCCGCCGAGTACTTCTCGGCCATGCTGTTCGGCTTGGTGGCCGCGGGCACGATCGGGCAGGGGCGACGGGTCAAGAGCGTGGCCATGGTCGTGTTGGGCATGATTCTCGGGCTCATCGGGATCGACGTGAACACCGGCCAATACCGCTACACCTTCGGCACTCCCAACCTCTTCGACGGCTTTCCGATCGTGATCCTGGCCATGGGGACGTTCGGTATCGCGGAGGTGATCCACTCGATCAACCGACTCAAATACGTGGCCGATCCCGGTCGCATCACTATGCGGAAGCTGCTGCCCACACGCGACGACATGCGCCGCGCCACCAAGCCGATGCTGCGCGGCGCGGCGGTGGGTAGTTTTTTCGGCCCCCTGCCCGGCACGGGGCCGACCATTGCTTCGTTCCTGGGCTATGCCACCGAAAAACGGCTCAGCCGGCATCCGGATCGATTCGGGACCGGCGCTGTCGAAGGCATCGCCGCGCCCGAGACCGCCAACAACGCGGCCGTGCAAACCTCGTTCATTCCGACGCTGACCCTGGGCATTCCCGGCGCGGCGACCATGGCGGTTATGCTGGGCGCTCTTCTGATCCATGGCATTCAGCCGGGACCGCAACTGATCAACAACGAACCGGAGCTGTTTTGGGGCGTAATCGCGAGCTTCTGGATCGGCAACGTCTTTTTGCTGTTCCTGAACATCCCACTCATCGGATTGTGGGTTAAGCTGCTGCAGATACCCTATCGATTCTTGTATCCGGCAATCCTGTGTCTGATCTGCATCGGCGTCTACAGCCTCAACAACACGTTCTTCGACGTCGGGCTCGTGATCCTCTTCGGCGCGCTCGGCTATGCGCTCAAACTGATGGAGTTCGAACCCGCGCCCATGCTGATCGGCTTCATTCTCGGGCCAATGGTGGAGGAGAACTTTCGCCGAGCCCTGGTGCTTACGGACGGGAGCTATCTGGCGCTGCTCGAGCGGCCGGTGACTGCCGGCTTTCTGGGTCTGACCGCCTTGATGCTCATATGGCTGCTGCTCTCGGCTATGTGGCGGCGACCGGGCTCGAGCAACGAGGCGAATCAGCCGTAAGTAGATTCGATGTCGTGATGGAGGGTCGAGCAGTTATGCGACCGTCAGTCGGATCCTCCGGACGAGGGAGATGAATGGCGCTCCTCGACGTATCGTCTGAGCGTCATGGCATTCTGGATGGCGTGTCCCCCGACATCGTTGTTGAAGAACGTGTACACGTCGAGTCCGGCCGCCCGGTGCTGCCGAATCCGGCGAGCCGCCGTCTCGAGTTGTTGTGAGCTGTACGAGGTCGAGTAATCGCCCTGGGGGCCGTGAAAACGCAGGTAGACCCAGTCCGCCGTCGGTTCGTCCGGATGGTCGGGTAGCCGGTCGTGGACCGTCAGCGCCGCGTTGTGCCGGCGCAGCACCGAGAACACCTCGGAGCACAACCAGCTAGCGTCGCGGAACTCGACCGCCCAGCGCTGGCCCGAGGGCGAGGCGCTCAGAAACGCATCCAGGCGCTCGGCGTTCACCCGCCAGCGCGGTGGCAGTTGCAGAAGGATGGGCCCGAGCGTCGGCCCGAGCTCGCCCGCGCGTTCCATGAAATAGGCGATATGGGAGGGGGCATCGTTCAGACGCTTGTAGTGAGCGCCGAACCGGCTGTACTTGAGCACGTACTCAAATCCCGGCGGCGCCGCCTCGCGCCAGCGCGCAAACGTCGCTGCGCCCGGCACGCGGTAGAAGGTGCTGTTGAGTTCGACCGTGTCGAAATGCCGCGCGTAGTGGTCGAACCACTTCGTCCTCGGCATCCCCTCCGGGTAGAACAAACCCTTCCAGTGGTCGTATTCGTAGCCGGAAGTGCCGATGCGGAGCCGTGCCTCGGTGTTCGCGCGATCGGACATCATGCCAACGGCTTCTCCTCACGCACTCCAATATTGCTATTGTAGGCTCGAGCCGGCGCGAGAGGTCTGGCTGGCTTGAGGCGCCATCCCCAGATCGATCCCCGCACGGGATGCGACATCGAACTTCGAAGGCTGCACTCATGCGCTTTACCGTGTACGACGACTCCGGCGCGCCCGTTGGCGAGTTCGGGACCTACGGCGAGGCGACTGCGGACGCCCGCGAGCGCTCGGCACCGGAACCGGACTCGGTGTACAGCGTGCGCGACCATGAGTACGGGCTGACGCTCAATCAGTTCCGCCGCGGCGAGACGCTCCGGGAGCGGGTTCACAAGAACGCCTTCCAGGCCGTCCTGGTCGCTCGCAGTACCGATCACCTCCAGCGGGTGGTGGCGGAATACGCCGACGAGTTGGGCCTCCCCGAGCTTGCAGACCTCGACTACGACGAGGCGGTTGCGCGCGCCGCCGATCTCCCCGCGAGCGCCAAGGTGTTCCAGGCAGCCGCCGAAAAGTCCGACCAGTTCGACACGCGCTAGGGCCGTCGAGCCGCTGGATCCGCCATCCGGACCGCTGCGAGCTCTTGCCCCCTGACCTGCTCGATCAGTCCCTGCCGCGAACGGCGCGGATGGCCGATAGCGCCAATACAAGCAGCGCCACCGCGCCCGCCGCATACCCGTCCGGGTCGTTCAGCACCATGGCCGTCGGCACGGCGACCACGACGCTCCACAGGAGCGGCACGGGCAGCAGAAGCACGCGAAACCGCGGCAGCGTCATGATCAGGCCCAGGGACACGACGACCGTGGGCCCCGGGGCCAGCCCGAACACCTCGATCCCCGACCAGGTCCGTCCCATAAGCGGGGCGAGCAAGGGCCATACGAGGAGGCCGAAGGCCGCGATCCCCCAACCCATCCGGTTCAGTGCGGCCCCACGCCGCTCTCCCGCCTGCCGCAGGATGCAAGCCAGCAGAAGAATCCCCTGCCCGACGAAGATGACGCCCAGCCACCAGGCCGCCCAGTTGAGGTTGGCGTACAGGCCGATGTAGAACGCGTAGCCAGCCGAGATCCAGGCAACGGCCAGCAGCGCCGGCACGGCTCGCGGCCGCCCGCTGCAGGCGAGAACCAGGGCGGCGACGCCGATCGCCAGCGCGATCAGGTGCGCCGGCCATACGGCCTCGTTGAGCCGTACGAAGAGGCGCTCGTAGACCACCGGGGTAACGGGGAAGAGATCGGCCAGCGAGTACGTGAGCAGCGTGCTCGTCACAATGAGGCGACGTAGTCGAGCATGCGCCGACGCGTGCCGGCGTCCGGCAAGGGCCCCCGCGCCGCGTCCATGTCTTCACGCATGTGCTCCACGCGGGTCGTCGCGGGGATCGCGCAGGTGACCGCGGGGTGCGAAACGACGAACTTGAGCAGGAACTGGGGCCAGTTGCGACAGCCGATCTCGGCCGCCCACTCCGGCAGGGGGTAACCCCTCTGGAGGCGGTCGACGAGCGCGCCGCCGCGAAACGGGCGGTTGACCAGCACCGCGATGCCGCGATCGGCGGCCAGCGGCAGCAACCGGTTCTCGGCTTCGCGGTCGACCATGTTGTACGTGAGCTGGACGAAGTCCAGGGGCTCCGATTCCATGACCCGCTCGAATTCATCGTGGCGCCGGCCGTCCGAGGTCGTGATCCCGATGTAGCGAACCTCGCCCGCTTCCGTCATGGCGCGCAGTTTCGGCAGATGCGATTCCCACTCCACGAGGTTGTGGACCTGCATCAGGTCGAACCGCCGGCTCCGCCATTCTTGCGCGGAAGCGGTGATCTGCTCCCGGGTCGCGCCGCCGTCCCAGGTCCACACCTTGTCGGCCGAGAACACGCGACCGGACGCGCCCAGCTTCTCGAGGCCATAACCCACCACCGCCTGAGACGAGCCGTACATGGGCGATGAATCGATCACTTGGCCGCCCCCGTCGAGGAACGCCTGCAGCACCCGGGTGCGGGCGTCGCGCAACGCCGGGTCTGCGCCCACGTTGAAGGTGCGCCATGTTCCCATGCCGATGACCGGGAGCGTCTCGCCGGTGGACGGGATCGGCTTCGCGATGGGCTGCGCCGGGGAAGCCCAAGCGGACAACGGCCACACGGCGGCGGTCATCATGCCGCCTGCGGCGGCCAGCAGCTCGCGGCGGCTGCAGCGATACGACACGATCACCTCCGGGCCATGCCGGGTACGGTAGCCGGGTAATCAGTGTAGCAAGCCGGCGCCGGGATGCGTCGGCAGCGCCGATTGCCGCAACGTGCGGCTCGGGAGCGGCCAGCTGGCCCGGGCCGAGCTTTCGATCCCGGTCCATTCGTCCGCCGCTCCGGCGTGGGGTGAGCCCTATCCTCCATACCACTTACTCATCGGTTGAGCCTTACTAACCTCCGGAGGCATTCGGACGGACTACGAGGCCGGAGCGGTCCCACCGCGCCGGCCGACCATGGGGCAAGTGGGCCTGTGCCCAAGGACGGGTGATTCGTCATGGCAGAAGGGAATTCGAAGGACCGCCCAAGCGCCCGCTTCGGCGAGCGCGACGTCGAGCGCGGCAGCGGCGGGGAATCGCATCAGACCGCGGGCGGCGGCTGCCCGGTGATGACCACGCAGCAGGGCATCCCGGTCAGCGACGACCAGAACGCGCTGAAGATCGGAGCGCGTGGGCCGACCGCGCTGGAGGATTTCCATTTCCGCGAGAAGATCTTTCACTTCGACCACGAGCGGATTCCCGAGCGGGTCGTCCATGCGCGCGGGTTCGGCCTGCACGGCTATTTCGAGCCGTACGAGTCGCTGAGCGATATCACCAGGGCCGACCTGTTCCAGCGGGCTGGCGAGAAGACGCCGGTGTTCGTCCGGTTTTCCACTGTGGCCGGCAACAAGGGGTCCTCGGACCTGCCGCGCGATGTTCGCGGCTTCGCGGTCAAGTTCTATACCCAGGAAGGCAACTGGGATCTGGTCGGCAACAACATCCCGGTGTTCTTCATCCAGGATGCGATCAAGTTCCCGGATATCATCCATGCCGCCAAGCAGGAGCCCGACCGCGGATTTCCGCAGGCGCAGACCGCACACGACAACTTCTGGGACTTCATGTCGCTCATGCCCGAGAGCTGGCACATGGCGATGTGGATCATGTCCGACCGAGCCATCCCGCGCTCGTTCCGCTTCATGCAAGGGTTTGGCGTCCACACGTTCCGGCTCGTGAACGCCAAGGGCGAATCGACCTTCGTGAAGTTCCTTTGGAAGCCCAAGCTCGGGCTCCAGTCGGTGGTGTGGAACGAGGCGCTGAAGATCAACGGCGCGGACCCGGATTTCCACCGCCGCGACGCGTGGGACGCGGTCCAGGCCGGCGACTATCCGGAGTGGGAGCTCTGCCTGCAGCTCTTCGACGAGGATTTCGCCGAGCGCTTCGAGTTCGACGTGCTCGATCCGACCAAGATCATCCCCGAGGAGCAGGTCCCGGCGCGTCCGGTGGGCCGCCTGGTGCTCGACCAGACGGTGGAGAACTTCTTCGCCGAGACCGAGCAGGTGGCCTTCTGCACGCAGAACATCGTGCCGGGCATCGACTTCACCGACGACCCGCTGCTGCAGGGGCGCAACTTCTCGTACCTGGATACGCAGCTCAAGCGGCTCGGCGGTCCGAACTTCACCCACCTGCCGGTCAACGCGCCCAAGTGTCCGATGCGGACCCTGCAGCAGGACGGTCACATGGCCTTCACCAACCCGCAGGGCCGGGTCAACTACCAGCCGAACTCGTGGGACGCAGGCCCGCGCGAGTCCCCCGAACACGGGTTCTCCACCTATCCGCAGGAGGTTCAAGGGCAGAAGCTCCGTGCCCGCTCGGAGACGTTCGACGACCATTACAGCCAGGCCCGTCAGTTCTACATCAGTCAGACGCCGACGGAGCAGCGCCACATGGCCAACGCGTTCATCTTCGAGCTGAGCAAGGTCGGCCAGGAAGCCATCCGGGCCCGTGTCGTCTCGCATCTGCTCAACATCGACAGCGACCTGGCGCAACAGGTCGCGGACGGGGTACGCCTCTCGGAGATGCCGCAGGCGGCCGATGCCGCCCGCCCCACGCGCACGGACCTGCCCGAGTCGCCGGCGCTCAGCATCATCAAGAACGGTCCGGACAGCTTCGCCGGACGCAAGGTGGGCGTGCTCGTGACAGACGGCGCCGATGCCGATCTCCTCAAGAGCGTGCGAGATGCGTTCAAGAGCGAGGGCGCGATGGTCACGCTCATCGCCCCGTTCGTCGGCGGCGCTCGGACGAGCGATGGCTCCTGGGTGGCGGCCGACGAGAAGCTGGACGGCGGGCCGTCGGTGCTATTCGACTCGGTGGTGCTGCTTCTGTCCGACGACAGCGCCAGCCTGCTGGCCAAGGAGGCGACCGCCCGCGACTTCGTGGCCGATGCCTACGCGCACTTGAAGTTCGTCGGCTACACCGCCGCGGCGATGCCGCTGCTGGACAGTGCGGGCGTATCGCAAGCACTGGATGACGGCTTCGTCGAGCTCACGTCGAGCGGCGATGCCACGGGCTTCGTGCAGAAATGCCGCCAGCTTCGGCTCTGGGATCGGGAGCCGAAGGTCAAGCAGATCTAGTCCGAGCTCGCCCGCAAGCCGCAAAGCCGTTCAGCGCCCCGGCGATCCACGAGGCGCTATCCTCGGCGCGGACAAGCCGCGCCGGGCTCGCGCCGTGTGGATCCCCGGGGGCGCGGCGTTCGGAGCCCGTCCGAGAACCCGGGAAATTCTTGCGCGCGTGCCGCGGCGGGTGGTCGGCGGCCCCGCGCGCGATTGCGGTCGCAAGCGGCCCGAAAACGGCTCACGTGGACGGCGATGCGGACCCGGGCCTGCGTTCAATGCGCGGCAGGGCGCCTGGCCCTTTCGTCGTGCACAGGCGAGTCCGGTTCGTGGCAAACTAGAGGGCCCTCCATCCGCACCGGAGTCGCAGTCGCCCATGAGTGAACCGAATCAGCCCTGGAACGAGGCCATGCCGGAGGATCAGTTCCGGCTCATGCAAGACATCCTGGCGGCGCCGAGCCCGGTCGGGATCGAGGGCGCCATGACCTACGGCGTGCTCAAGCCCCGATTGGAGGAGTTCGCCCCGTCCGACTGGCAGGTTCACCAGTTCCGGGGCCATGCCGGCATCGTCATGGATACCCATCCGGGGCGCGACGACCTCTTCAAGATCATGCTCATCGGGCACGCGGACAAGATCCGCATGCAGGTCCGCTCGATCGGCGACGACGGCAAGATCTGGATCAACAGCGACTCGTTCCTGCCGACCACGCTCATCGGCCACGAGGTCAAGCTGTTCAGCGAGGATCCGGCGGAGCCGGGGCAATACCGGGTGATCGAGGGCGGCACCGTGGAGGCCCTGGGCGCCATCCACTTCGCGGACGAGGCCGTGCGCAGGGGCGACAAGGGCGTCAAGAAGGAGCAGCTCTACCTGGAGCTGCAGATCCACGGGGAGAACAAGAAGCAACAGGTCGAGAACCTGGGCGTGCGCCCGGGCGACAGCATCATCCTCGACCGGCCCATCCGGCGCGGCTTCAGCCCGGACACCTTCTACGGCGCCTACCTGGACAACGGCCTGGGCTGCTTCGTCACCGCCGAGGTCGCGCGGCTGATCGCCGAGCGCGGCGGCACCGAGCAGGTGCGCGTGCTGTTCGCCATGGCGAGCTACGAGGAGATCGGGCGCATGGGCAGCCGCGTGTTCGCCGGCGAACTGAAGCCCGATGTGCTCATCGGCGTGGACGTGAACCACGACTACACTGCCGCCCCCGGCGTGGGCGACCGGCGTATGCCGCCGTTGGAGATGGGCAAGGGCTTCACGATGGCAGTGGGCTCGATCGCCAGCGAGCAGCTCAACCGCGTGATCGAGAACGCGGCCCGGGAGCACGGCATTCCCCTGCAGCGCGACGTCGCCGGCGTGGATACGGGCACTGACGGCATGGCCGGCGTGTTCGCCGCCGTGGACTGCGCGGCCACGTCCATCGGCTTTCCGATCCGGAACATGCACACCATCTCGGAAACCGGGAACACGCGCGACGTGCTGGCCGCGGTGCATGTGCTCGCGGGCACGATCCAGGACCTCGACGCCCTGCCCAATCCGCGCCGCGCATTCCGGGACAATCACCCGCGGCTGGACAAGGCCACGCCGTTGAGCCATCAGGGCGCGGCCAAGCCCGAATCCGGCACGACCGAGTAACGCGCGCGCTACATCGCGGACCCGGGTACGGATCTCCCCGCTTCGGGAGATCCGTACCTCCTCACCCCAAGCTGCGCCACGCAGACTCCGTTACCGTCCGCGGAATTCCTGGTGGTGTAGCCCCACTCATCGGGACCGTTCACGGCGTGAAAGATCACGCCAGACCGAGAAAGCGGTCCGGCTCCATCCGCTCCAGGCAGGCCTCCAGACGAGCTTCGGCCCGCGGGGCGTCGGCGAGCCGATCGAGCGCCTCGCGCGTCAGCTGCGCGGCGCCGCCGGCCCATTCCAGCCGCCAGCCCGTCGCCGCATCCAGCGGCTCGTCGGCATACCGCCAGACCTCGCGCAACCGCGCGCGCAGCAAGCGCCGCGCGCTGCCGTCGTCGAGATCCGGAGGAAGCGCAATGGAGGCCGGCACCGCGAACCGCGCGGGCCAGACGAGCGCGGTCGGCTCGAGCATGAGCGCGGCGCCGAGCATCTGCAGCGGATCGGGATCCGCGACGACGTGCCGAATCGAGGGCCAGACATCGAGGCGGCACCAGGCACGGCTCCACCAAGCTTGCGCCGACGGACCCACCACGCGCGGAACGGCGCCCGCTTCGCCGCCAACCACGTAATGGCTGGGATAATCCAAGAAGCCCTCGGCCCGGGCGGCGGGCCGGTCATAGAAGCGCTGCGTCCAGGCGAGGACCAGCCCCGCCGTGCGCAGCAGATCCGTCGCCGGATCCGGGGCTATCACCACCAGCCGGTCGGCGGGCGACCAGCCGGGGAACACCGCAGGCGCGCGGGCGACGCGATCGCCTTGGGTGAAGCGAAAGTCCTCGGCCCGTAGATAGTGCGGGCTGTGCATGCGTGACCTTACGGCGTGGTCGCCGAGCGCCAGCGATCGCTCGCAATTGCACCAATCGCGCGAGCGCCCGGCAAGGACAAAGCATCTTACCAAGGCGGGCGGCGAGACGGCCGGCCTTGCCATCCAACAACTGGCGTCAGGATCACGCTCGCCGCAACTTGATTCATTCACTCGCCGGGTTGCGGGACCCAGTGCCGCATGGCCTGCGTTCTCACGCAGCGATCATGCGCGCGATGGCGTCAGCATCGCTTTCGGGCGCTTCGCACATGGTGCCGCGGCAGCGGCGGGCGACGACGCCGTCGGGCGGGGCCTCGGTCAGTGCGATGCTGCCGTCCGGCGGGACGACAAAGACGAGCCGGCCGGGGCGGAAGGTCGCCGCGGCGCGCGCCGTGAGCGCCTGCACCTGCTCGGGATCGCCGTGCAGGAGGATATTCTCCGGCGCCTCGAACTCGGCGGCGAGCGCGCGCACCAGGCTCGCGTGCGCGATCGGGTCGCGCTCGATGTCGTTCATGGCCGCGCAGACCGCATCGCGCGCGGTTTCGAGATAGCGCGTGTCGGCCAGCAGGTGGCCGATCTGCCCGAGACTGACCGCGGCGAGGCCATTGCCGGACGGGATCGGATCGTCGGCCAGCGGCTTCGGCCGATACGGCAGCGTCTCGTGGTCATCGGCGGTCTGGAAGAAGCCGCCCGCCTCCGGGTCCGCGAACCGTCCGAGCAGCGCCTCGGCGAGATCGCGCGCGAGCGCGAGATCCGTCTCGCGCCAGCGGGCCTGCAGGGTCGCGACGAGCGCCGACAGCAGCGCGGCATGGTCGTCGAGGAACGCGGGCTGGCGGCGGACGCCCTCGCGCCACACCGCATGCAGGCGGCCGTCGGCGTAGAGCCGTGTACGCAGGAAATCGACGCAGGCGAGCGCCGCATCGACGTAGCGCGGTTCGCCGAGCCGGCGTCCGGCGATCGCCAGCCCTTCGGCTGCGAGCGCGTTCCAGGCGGTGAGGACCTTGTCGTCGCGATGCGGGCGCTCGCGCCGCTCGCGCGCCGCGAGCAATGCAGCGCGTCCGCGCTCTACGCGCTCGCCGACGTCCACCTCGTCGAGTCCGAATTCCTGCGCGAGCGCCGCCGTGTCGATTGCGGCGACGGGGTGCCACCGGCCCTCGAAGTTGGCCGCCCGGTCGAGGCCAAAACGCCGCCGCACTACGCGGGCGTCCAGATCGTCGAAGCCGTCCAACGCCGCGGCGATCTCCTCCGCGCTCCAAACGTAGAAGCGCCCTTCCTCGCCCTCGCTGTCGGCGTCCAGGCTGGCGCAGAAGCCGCCGTCGGGCAGCTGCATCTCGCGCAGCATCCACTCGGCGGTCGCGCGCGCGGTCGCGGCGAAATCGGCGCGTCCATACGCCACCGCTGCATCCGCGTAGAGCCCGAGCAGCAGCCCGTTGTCGCTGAGCATCTTCTCGAAGTGCGGGATCTCCCAGCGGGCATCGACCGAGTAGCGCGCGAAGCCGCCGCCGATCTGGTCGAACATGCCGCCCGCCTGCATCGCCGCCAGGGTGTGCTCGGCGATCTGCTGGGCGCGATGGGTATCCATCCCATCCCGAGCGGAGCGCTCGAGCGCCAGCCGCAGCGGCCCGGGATGGGGGAATTTGGGCGCCTCACCGAATCCCCCATGCTCGGCGTCGAAGACCCGGTCCATCGCCGCGACCGCCCCCTCGACCGGCTGGCGCGAAGGCGAGGCGGCGGCCGTCGGCCCGAGGCCCTCGAACAACTCCTGCAGTTTCGCGTTCTGGCTGCGGACGGCGTCCCGCTGATCGCGCCAGACGGCGGCAATCTGCTCGAGCAGATCGACGAAGGCCGGCATGCCGTGCGCCGAATGCGGTGGGAAGTACGTTCCGGCGAAGAACGGCATGTGGTCGTCGGGCGTCAGGAAGACCGTGAGCGGCCAGCCGCCGCCCCGACCGTTCAAGGCCTGGAACGCGAGCTGGTAGACCCGATCCAGGTCGGGACGCTCCTCGCGATCGACCTTGATGCTCACGAACTCGCGGTTCATCACCTCCGCGGTCTGGGAGTCGGAAAACGACTCGCGCGCCATGACGTGGCACCAGTGGCACGCGGAGTAGCCGATCGACAGCAGAATCGGCCGATCGCTCGCGCGGGCCGCCTCCAGCGCGGGCTCATCCCATGGCTGCCACGCCACGGGGTTGGACGCGTGCTCGCGCAGGTAGGGACTGATCGATTCCTGCAGGCGGTTGCCCAATGCGGTCATGCCACGCTCTCCGCCCCACTTGCCGTCGGTGATGGACCCAGCGTGTGCGACAACGCAGCGACGCGCAAATTGCAGCGGAAAAAGTCCCGAGGTCTTCGGGGATGCGCTGAATGGCCACCGTCGGGTCGATCCGCGCGCTGAAAAGCGTAGGCACGGGAGCGTCGAGCGCCCCGCGCACGGGCCGCGTTCCCGTGAGACCATGCACCCGGTGAGCGCCGCGCGGCGGGGCGCCGATCCGGCCAGCGGGAGGCTCGCGGGTTAGGGCCTGTTAACGCTTCCCGCGATCGCCGCGGCGGGCCCTGTGTGCCGCAAGG
>CAZVBX010000041.1:0-24909 GCA_964625925.1 uncultured Ectothiorhodospiraceae bacterium
GTTGCGCCTCACTCACGTAGCGTCACTACGCTCGCTCGGCGCGCCTTGCCTTGCGACACACAGGTCCCGCCGCGGCGATCGCGGGAAGGGTTAGCAGGCCCTGGCACGGTGGCCGGTGAACCGCTACGATGCGCCGTCGCTGTGGTCGCTTCTGCCCCAGTGGCCCACGCAGATCCGACGGGACGCGCACATGGTCCATCCCCCTACGTCGTCGATCCGGCGCTTTGCGGCGATCCTGCTCGCCGGGATGCTGCTCACCGGATGCGCCAGCACGCGGGGCCCCGACAGTGGCCCGGGCGACGAGCGACAAGCCACGCCGGGGGACCCGCTGGAATCGATCAACCGCCCGATCCACAACTTCAACCAGGCATTCGACCGCCATGTCGCGGCCCCGGTCGCGCGCGGCTACCAGGCGATCACGCCGGAACCGGTCGATCACGGCGTGTCCAACTTCTTCAGCAACCTCGACGACGTGTCCGTGCTGGTCAACAGCGTGCTCCAGCTCAAGGGACGCAAGGCCGCGGCGACCACGCTGCGGCTCACGCTGAACACCACGTTCGGCCTGTTCGGCTTGTTCGACGTCGCCGGCGGCCTCGGCATCCCGAAGGAAGACGAGGACTTCGGCCAGACCCTGGGCCACTGGGGGGTGGGCTCGGGGCCGTACGTGGTACTGCCGGTCCTCGGACCGAGTTCGCTGCGCGATGCCCCGGGCCGGGCGGTCGACGCGAGCTATTGGCCGCTGAACGACCTCACCGCCGGCACCGAGGAGTACTACGCCGCGCTACTGCTCTACGGTATCGACACGCGCGCCGGCCTGCTCGGGACGACCGACGTGCTCGATACCGCAGCGCTCGATTCCTATAGCTACACCCGCGACGCCTGGCTGCGGCGGCGCGCCAACCAGGTGTTCGACGGCACGCCTCCGCCAGAGGCGCTGCCGGACGCCGGATCCGAGGGCGACGACGGCTTCGACCCGTTCTCCGACGAGGGTGACGAAAACCTCTTCGACGAGCCCGCCGACGGGGCCGACGGCGGTTCGCCGGCTCAATGATCGCCGCCTCCGTCGCCGCGGTCGTAATCGGGCTCGCGCTACTGGTATGGAGCGCCGACCGCTTCGTGCTCGGCGCTTCCGCGACAGCGCGCGATCTCGGGGTCTCGCCGATGCTGATCGGCCTGATCATCGTCGGCTTCGGGACGTCGGCACCGGAGATGCTGATCGCCGCCTTTGCCGCTTGGCAGGACGATCCCGGCCTCGGCGTCGGCAATGCGGTCGGCTCCAACATTGCCAACATCGCGCTGATCCTCGGCGGCGCCGCACTGCTGCGGCCGCTGATCAGCGGCTCGCGCATCCTGACGCGCGAGCTGCCGCTGCTGATCGGCGCCACGATCCTCGCCATCGCGCTCATGGCCGACCAGGTGCTGGGGCGGTTCGAGGGCCTGATGCTGTTGCTGGCGCTGGCGGTCGCGCTGGCCGTGCTGGTGCGTCAGGCCTTCGCGGAACGCGATTCCAGCGATCCGTTCGCCACCGAGATGACCAGCCAGATCCCGGCCGACATTCCGCTGCGCACGGCGATGATGTGGCTCGCCATCGGCCTCCTCCTGCTGCTGGTCAGCTCGCGCATGCTCGTCTGGGGCGGGGTCAACATCGCCGAGGCGCTCGGCGTCAGCGATCTCGTCATCGGCCTGACCGTGGTCGCCATCGGCACCAGCCTGCCGGAGCTCGCCGCGGCCATCGCCAGCGCGCTCAAGGACGAGCATGACCTGATCATCGGTAACGTCATCGGCTCGAACCTGTTCAACACCCTCGCCGTGCTGGGCCTGCCGGCGTTGATCGCACCCGGCCCGGTTCCGCCGGAGGTCATCAGCCGCGATCTGCCGGTCATGGGGGCGCTGACGCTGCTACTGGTGGGGGTGGCGATGCACCGCCGCGGCGGCGAGGGGCGCATCAACCGCCCCGAAGGGCTGCTTCTGGTAAGCTGTTTCCTCGCCTACGAGGGCTATCTGTTCGTGACATTATAGGCGAGCCGCCCGCGTAGCCTGGATGGAACGAAGCGGACTCCAGGCAACACCACAGCCGCGCCGCCCCCGGATTCCGCTTCGCTCCATCCGGGCTACAGGGCCGCCCATGCCAGCGAGCGAGAAAACGCCGATCTCCGCAGCCGCGTCCGCGCTCCCCGACGAGGAACGTACACGCTTGCGCGCACTGGCGCTCGACGTGCTGCAGACCGAGGCCGCCGCGATCGCGGCGCTCACCGAGCGCGTGAACGACGATTTCGTCCGCGCCTGCGAGCTGATGCTCGGCTGCACGGGCCGGGTCGTGGTCGTGGGCATGGGCAAGTCCGGTCACATCGGCGGCAAGATCGCCGCCACGCTGGCGAGCACGGGCACACCCGCGTTCTACGTCCACCCCGGGGAGGCGGGTCACGGCGACCTGGGCATGGTCGTGGCCGGCGACGTCGTGCTGGCGCTGTCGAATTCGGGCGAGACCGACGAGATCGTCTCGCTGCTGCCCAGCCTCAAGCGCCAGGGCACGGCCCTGATCGCTCTGACCGGCAAGCCGCAGTCGACCCTGGCGCAAGCCGCTGCGGCGCACGTGCATGTGGGCGTCAGCGCCGAAGCCTGCCCCCTGGGTCTGGCACCGACGGCGAGCACGACCGCGGCCCTGGCCATGGGCGACGCGATGGCCATCGCGCTGCTGGAGCAGCGCGGCTTCACCAGCGAGGATTTCGCCCGCTCACACCCGGGCGGCACGCTGGGGCGGCGGCTGCTGCTGCACGTGGGCGACATCATGCACACGGGCGACGCCGTTCCGCGGGTGCCGCAGACGGCGCCCTTCCGCGAGGCGCTGATGGAGATGACCAGCAAGGGACTGGGCATGACCACCGTGGTCGACGCCGCCGGCCGGGTGGAAGGCGTGTTCACCGACGGCGACCTGCGGCGGGCGTTCGATCGCGGTCTCGACCTGCAGGCCACCGACATCGCGCATCTGATGACGCCGGGCTGCACCACCATCGGCCCGGATGCCCTGGCCGCGGAGGGCCTCGCCATGATGCAGCAGCGCAGCATCAACGCCCTGCCGGTGGTCGACGCGGTGGGCACGCTGATCGGCGCCTTGAACATGCACACCTTGCTGCGCGCGGGGGTCGTGTGACCGATCGCGACCCCGCCGCCGGCCTGCCCGAGGACCTGCACGCCCGCGCCCGCGGCATTCGGCTGGTGGTGTTCGATGTCGACGGCGTCCTGACCGACGGCCGGGTCATCCTCAGCGACGGCGGCTACGAGTACAAGGCGTTCCACATCCACGACGGCCACGGCATTCGCATGCTCCAGACCAGCGGCGTGCGGGCGGGCATCATCACCGGCCGCACCTCGGTCGTGGTCAGCCGCCGTAGCGAAGAGCTCGGCATCCGCCATCTGATGCAGGGCCGCTCGGACAAGGGCGCCGCCCTGACCGAGCTACTGGAGCAGATCAGCGAGGCGGCCGCGGCCACCGCCTTCGTGGGCGACGATGTGGTCGATCTGCCGGCCATGCGCCGGGTGGGTCTGGCGGTTGCCGTCGCCGACGCCACGCCCCTGACGCGGGCCCATGCCCACTGGGTGACGCGCGCGACCGGCGGCAACGGCGCCGCGCGTGAGGTCTGCGAGCTCATCATGGCCGCCCAGGGCTCCCTCGAAGGCGCCCAGGCGCCCTACTTCGAATAACGTCTCGTGGTCGCCGATTGGAATGACGAACCACGGATGAACACGGATGAACACGGATGTTGCTGCGGCGCTGGCCGTCCGGCACCGAGCCGCCCAGCATGCGGACACGAAGATCAGCCCCGCGCGGGCGTAGGCCACTCCGCAGCCGCGACGACACCGCAATTGCGTCGACCTGATCCGTGTTTGTCGGTATCCATCCGTGGTTCCTTTGCCCCTCCCAGGATGGCAGGGGGCCGCGGCTGATGCGGATCCTGGGGCGGTTGGCGTTGGTCCTGCTGCTGGTGGTGGCGGCGAGCGCGCTGTGGTGGCTCGATACGCTGCGCGAGCGTCAGCCGGTGCAGCAGGCCGATCCCGAACAGCGCCACGAGCCCGATTACTACTTCACGGACTTTCGCTTGCGCGCCCACGAGCGCTCCGGGGCGCCGCGCTACGTGATCGAGGGCGAGCGGCTGGTGCACTATGCCGACGACGGCACGGCCGAGGTGAGCGAGCCGCGCGTATTCTACCGCGGCGGCGGTGGCCCGCCCTGGCGGGCGCGCAGTCGCCACGGCATCCTCGGCCCGGACGGCGATGAGGTGGAATTGTACGAGGACGTGCTCATGCGGCGGCAAGCGACCGAACGGGCGCCGTTGGCCCTGCGCACAACGCGCATGACGGTGTTCACCGAGGCCGGGCGGGCCGAGACCGATCGGCCGGTTACCATCGTCAGCCCGGGCCAGCGCATCGCCGCCGTCGGCATGACGGCCCGCTTCGAGTCCGGCTTGATCGAGTTCCACCAGGATGTCCGCGGACAATATGATCCCAGCATCGCGCCCTGAGCCGTACACGCTCTGGCATCGGAGCGCGCTCGCCCGGGCCCTCGTCGCGGCGCTCGCGCTGGCGCTGTGGGTGCCCGCCGCCGCGGCGCAAGACGCCGAACGCCAGGCGCCGGCCTCGATCGAGGCCGATCGCGCGGAGATCGACCGTCCGGCGGGGGTGTCACGCTACTTCGGCAACGTGGTGTTCGAGCAGGGCACGCTGCGCATCACGGGCGAGCGCATGATCGTGCACGCCCCCGAGGGCGTGCTCCAGCATGCCGAGGTGGACGGCGACCGCGCGGTCATCCGCCAACGCACCGAGGGCGGACGGATCGTCCACGCCCGCGCGCGCCATATCGACTACCGCGCCGCCGAGGACCTTGCCGTGCTGAATGAGCAGGCCGAGGTCCAGCGCGGCCAGGACCGTTTCACCGCCGCCCATATCGAGTACCGCCTCGACAGCGGGCGCATCGACGCCTCCGGCGGCGATGACGGCGGGCGCGTGCGCATCCGCATCGAGCCGCAGCAGGACGGCGGCGGCTCCGGCGGGGACGCTGGCGGGCCGGAAGCGGCACCATGAGCGAGCTGGCCGCGCGCGATCTGCACAAGCGCTACCGCCAGCGCGCGGTGCTCGGCGGCGTCTCGCTGGATCTCGACAGCGGCGAGGTCGTGGGCCTGCTCGGCCCCAACGGGGCCGGCAAGACCACCTGCTTCTACATGGTCGTGGGCCTGGTCCAGGCCGACGCCGGGCGGATCACGCTCGACGGCCGCGACCTGACGTCGTTGCCCATGCATGCGCGGGCGCGCCTCGGGGTAGGCTATCTGCCGCAAGAGGCCTCGGTGTTCCGCAAGCTCTCGGTCGCGGACAATATCCGCGCCGTGCTCGAGATCCGCCGCGACCTGGCGCGCTCCGCCCGGCGCGAGCGCCTGGAGTCCCTGCTGGACGAGCTGCAGATCGGGCACGTGCGCGACAGCCTGGGCATGAGCCTGTCCGGCGGCGAGCGCCGCCGGGTGGAAATCGCCCGCGCCCTGGCGGTGGAACCGCGCTTCATGCTGCTGGACGAGCCCTTCGCCGGGGTCGATCCGATCTCGGTGATCGAGATTCAGCGCATCATCACGCATCTGACCGAGCGCGATATCGGCGTCCTGATCACCGACCACAACGTGCGCGAGACCCTGGGGATCTGCGAACGCGCCTATATCCTGTCCGAAGGCGGCGTCATCGCAAGCGGATCCGCGCAGGAGATCCTCGCCAATGAACAGGTGCGCCAGGTGTACCTCGGCGAGCACTTCCGCCTGTGATGTGCCCAACCCCAGCCCCCGCGCCCAGCGAGCCGCGCGGGGCGTTGCGTCCTGCATGAGTCGGGCCAAATGCAGTACCATGCAGACAGGGACACGGGCCCGTCGCGCATGAAATGAAACAGTCGCTCCAGCTCCGCCTCGGACAGCAGCTCACGATGACGCCGCAATTGCAGCAGGCGATTCGTCTGCTGCAATTGTCATCGCTGGAACTGCAAACCACCGTCCAGGAGACGCTCGAAGCCAATCCGATGCTCGACGTCGACGAGGAGGCGGAGGACGACGCCGATGCGTCCGGCGACGACCAGGTCACGGCCCAAACCGAGGACACCGACGCCCCGGCCGCCGTCGACGGCCACGAGATCGACGGCTTCGCCGACGAGTACTCCGGTGCCTGGGGGCAGGCCGGCTTCGGCGTGGCGGACGACGACGACCGCGACTTCTTCGAGACCCGCAGCAGCGGCAGCGATTCGCTGCGCGACCACTTGCTCGAGCAGCTCCATCTGAGCGCGATCGGCCCCGAGGACCGGCAGATCGGCGCGGCCGTTATCGAGGCGGTCCGGGACGACGGCTATCTCGGCGACACGCTCGAGGACATCCAGACCGCCCTCTCCCGCGAAGGCATCGAGGCGGGCCCAACCGAGATCGAGGCGATGCTGCGCCTCGTGCAAAGCTTCGACCCCATCGGCGTCGCCGCGCGCGACCCAGGCGAGTGCATGGCACTGCAGCTCGCCGCCATGCCCGAGCACACGCCCGGTCGGGATGCCGCGCGACGGATCGTGCAGCAGGCGCTGGAGCAGCTCGCGGCGCACGATCTCGAGGGCCTGCGCCGCGGCCTCGACCTCGACCAGGAGACGCTGCGCGAGGCCATCGAGCTGATCCAGTCGCTCGATCCGCATCCGGGGTCGCAGATCGCCGGTAATCCGCCGCCGTACATCGTCCCGGACGTCTTCATCCGCAAGGAGAATGGCGTCTGGCGGGTGCGCTTGAATCCGGAGGTCGCGCCGCGCTTACGGGTGAACCCGCTCTACTCGGGGATGGTCCGACGCGCCGACAACAGTGCGGACAACGCCTTCATGCGCGAACATCTGCAGGAGGCGCGTTGGTTCATCAAGAGCCTGCAAAGCCGCAACGAGACGCTGCTCAAGGTCGCGACCGCCATCGCGGACCGCCAGCGGGCGTTTCTCGACTATGGCGACGAGGCCATGAAGCCCCTGGTCCTGCGCGACATCGCCGAGTCCCTCGATATGCACGAATCCACCATCTCGCGGGTGACCACGGAGAAGTACATGCACACGCCGCGGGGCATCTTCGAGTTCAAGTATTTCTTCTCCAGCCACGTCAGCACGGCCGAGGGTGGCGAATGCTCCGCCACGGCCATTCGCGCCATGGTCAAGAAACTCGTTGCCGACGAGGACCGGCACAAGCCCCTATCCGATCACCGCATTGCCGGAATCCTGGTCGATCGCGGGATCAACGTCGCGCGCCGCACCGTGGCCAAGTATCGTGAGTCGATGGCCATTCCACCGTCCAACGAACGCAAGCGGCTGATGTAGCCGTCATGCCGACCGCGCTGCCTACGGCCGATCACGCGGCTTGCGTCCCCCCGGAGCCTCGGGCGCGGTCCCGTCCCGCCCGGGGTGCCCATCCAGTGAGGAGGTATGCCATGAACCTGTCCGTCACCGGTCATCACGTGGACGTCACCGAGCCGCTCAAGGCGTATGTCGCCGACAAGGTGAATAAGCTGGAGCGCCATTTCGACCACGTCACTGACATCCACGTTATCCTGAGCGTCGAGAAGCTTCGCCAGCAGGCCGAGGCGACCATCGACCTGACCGGGACGAAGATCCACGCCGAGGCGGAGAACGGCGATATGTATGCCGCCATCGACGCGCTGGTCGACAAGCTCGACCGCCAGGTCATCAAGCACAAGGAGAAGCTACGCGATCACCACAAGCGTGAGCGCGTCGTTTCCTGAGAGGCTCGCTGGAGGGCCGTCCCAGCCATGACCGACGCCGCCAAACTGCTCACGCCTGAGCGGGTACGCTGCCAAGAGGCCATCGGCAGCAAGAAACGCGCCCTGGAGCTGGGCGCCGAGCTGCTGTCGGCCGCCGCGCCAGGGATGTCGCAGGTCGACATCTTCAACGCGCTCAACACCCGCGAGCGCCTCGGCAGTACGGGGCTCGGGCATGGGACGGCCCTGCCGCACGGGCGGGTCGAGAACCTCGACGCGCCCGTGGCCGCGTGCATCACGCTGGCCGAGCCGGTGGATTTCGATGCGCCGGACCGCCAGCGCGTGGACGTCTTGTTCGTGCTGCTGGTGCCGCGCGAGTGCAGTAGCGAGCATTTGCGCATCCTTGCCGAGCTAGCCGAGATGTTCAACGACCCGACCTTGCGCGACGCCCTGCGCGCGCAAACCAAGCCCGACGAGATGATCGAGTGCCTGCGCGAATGGACACCGGTTACGGGCGACCGGGTCCACGGCCTCGGCTGAGGCCGGCCACGCTCGCGGCAGGCCCTCGGCGCGGCCGGTGCGGCGCCAGCCCGGCTTCGCCCGCCGGTCCCGCGACGGCCGTTGCATTGCCGCCCGGATCCGGTGCACTGGCGTCCTGCCGCACGAAGTCGTTCGGCCCGTCGCGATCCCCCGGACTCCGGGAGAGGAGTACGCCGGCGGGCCCGAGCCGGCGCGCAGCCGCGCGTGGCTGGGCGCCGCAATCCCCGGCCGCGGACAAGGCGAAGGGCTGACGAGACCGGGCACCAGGAGCGTCCTCATGAGCCGCGCACCGTCGCTGGCCGACGTCTACGATCGCTTGCGCCAGCCGCTCGCGCTGGAGGCGATCCATCTCGACCGCGCGCGCGCGGCGGCCTTGCCGCCGGAGCCGCCGACCGGGGGATTCCCGACCCTGGTGGGCCATCTGAACCTGGTTCAGCCCAACCGCATCCAGGTGCTCGGGCCCACCGAGACCACCTACTGGACCAGCCAATCCGACCACGGCCGCAGCGGCCTGCTGACACAGCTGTTCCGCGATGACCTGTACGGCATCATCGTGACCGACGGCATGCAGATCCCGGCCGACATCGGGGCCCGGGCCCGTCACGAAGGAACGCCGTTGCTGCGCACCGAGGTCGTCTGCGAGCGCCTGATCAGCACGTTGCGCCACGAGGTCGGGCGCGATCTGGCCGCGCGCGTCGTGCTCCACGGCGTATTCCTCGACGTGCTCGGCACCGGTACCCTGCTGACGGGAGCGAGTAACATGGGCAAGAGCGAGCTGGCCCTGGAGCTGATCTCGCGCGGTCACAGCCTGGTCGCCGACGACGCCCCCGAGTTCAGCCGCCCGGCCCCGACCGTGATCGAGGGGGAATGCCCGCCGGTGATCCAGGATTTCCTCGAGGTCAGCGGCATGGGCGTGCTCAACGTCCGCGCCATGTACGGCGATGCGGCCATCCGTCAGCGGAAGCGCCTGCACCTGATCGTGCGCATGGAGCCGCTCACGCCGGAGCTGCGCGAGCAGTCCGACCGGCTCAGCGGCCACTTCGGTACGACCGAGGTGCTGGGCGTGGGGATCACGACCATGACCCTGCCGGTGGCCCCCGGGCGCAACCTGGCCGTCATGGTCGAGGCCGCCGTACGCAACTTCATGCTCACCTGCCGCGGGTACCGGGCGGGTGACGATCTGATGGAACGTCAGCGCGCGGCGATCTCGCAGGAGAAGTCATGCGACTGATCGTGGTCAGCGGCTTGTCGGGCTCGGGCAAAAGCGTGGCGCTCAACACGCTCGAGGACGAAGGCTTCTATTGCATCGACAACCTGCCGACCGGCCTGCTCTACCCGCTGGTCGAGGAGCTGCGCGGCGCCCACGCCCCCAGCTACGAGCGCGTCGCCGTCGGGATCGACGCGCGCAGCCGCTCGGAGGACCTGCTGCGATTCCCCGAGATCCTCGACCGGATCCGCGCCTTCGAGGGCATGTCGGTGGAGATCGTGTTCCTGCAGACCGAGATCAACACGCTGTTGCGTCGGTTCTCGGAGACGCGGCGCAAGCACCCGCTATCGCAGCAGGGCACGCCCTTGATCGAGGCCATCGAGCTCGAACGCGGCATGCTCGCCGGTATCAGCGAACGCGCCGATTTCCTATTGGAGACGACGCATCTGACGCTGCACGAGCTGCGCGGACTCATGCGCGAGCGCCTGCTGCCCGAGGTACCGCGCGGGCTGTCGCTGCTATTCCAGTCCTTCGGCTACAAGAACGGCGTGCCCGCCGACACCGATTTCGTGTTCGACGTGCGCTCGCTGCCCAATCCCCACTGGGAAGTCCGCTTGCGCGCTCTGCCCGGGGACGACCCGGCCGTGGTCGAATACCTCGAGGCGCACGGCGAGGTCGAGCAGATGCTCATCTCGATCCGCGACTTCCTGGAGCAGTGGATCCCGAGCTTTCGCTCGGACAGCCGCTCCTACCTGACCGTCTCCATTGGCTGCACCGGCGGCCAACATCGCTCGGTCTACCTCGCCGACCGGCTAGCTCATCACTTCGGTGCATCGTATAACCAGGTGTCGGTACGCCATCGCGAGCTCCAGCAGGGCATCCGGGGGACTTCGTGACGCCCCGCGGAATCGCCTCGGCGCGCCCGGACGAAACGCAGGGGGTGACCGAAGACGGTTGGCCCTGAGACGAGACTCGGTTATGTTACAACCATGCAGTGGCTTGGCGTCCTGTCTCGCACATTCCTCGCCGTTCGCGCGGCGCAGGATTGCGGCGCCGGGCACGTCGCACCGAGGTGCAGCGCGCCCCATGCCGGGGAGGCGCGATGCGGCCCAAGCCGCACGGCCCGGCGCGAAACCGGATGAACCTGCGAGACGGGACATCCGGCTCCTGTCGGGCCTACGCGTGCGGCACGGCGCGGTTCGCTCGGACTGGCGTTGGTGAGGTGGCGCGCACTGCGGCCGCGTGGGCATGAGCATCGGACTGATCACGATCACGCACAACGGCATCGGTGAACAGGTGCTCGACGCCGCCTGCCAGATCCTCGGGCGACCCCGTATTCACATGCGCCATCTGGTGTTCACACCGGACGATCGCATCGAGGACGTCGAGCGGGCACTATACGGCGCAATCCGGGACGTCGATAGCGGCGCAGGGGTGCTGGTGCTGTCCGACCTGTTCGGGGCCACGCCCTGCAACATAGCGAACCGCGCGATGGGCGAGCACGATGTCCGTGTGCTGTCGGGGATCAATCTGCCCATGGCGCTGCGGGCCCTCAACTACGCCTATATGGAACTGGGCGAGGTCGTGGACCGCGCCGCCGAAGGCGGCCGCGCCGGCGTAGTCGAGTGCCGGCAGTCGCATCGCCGGGATTAGAAACCGGGGCCATCCCGGGCCTCGATGACACGCGGAATCCGGGAACTCGATTCTCGGATTCCTTCATGTTAGGCCAGTCAAGTCGCCGAGCTGTTCGGCACATCCATGTGCCGCGTTGGCAGGCTGTTTTTCAACACCTGCTAATAATCATTCGCACGGGCGGGCGAGCCTTGCGTCAGGCGCACGATCAAGCGTATCGACGGAGGGAACGGGGGGTGCATGCACAGCGCAGAGGTCAACATTGTCAACAAGCTCGGCCTGCATGCGCGCGCCGCCGCCAAGTTCGTAAATCTGGCGTCGACGTTCGAGTGCGAAGTCGAGCTGGAGAAAGACGGCAAGCGGGTCAACGGCAAGAGCATCATGGGCGTAATGATGCTGGCCGCGGCCCAGGGCAGCCGGCTCACCCTCTACACCAGCGGCACCGACGAGCGCGAGGCGGCGTCCCAGCTGATCGACCTGATCGACGGTTATTTCGGCGAGGACGAATAGGGGCGCGCAATCGCCGGCGCCGTGCCGGCCTCCGCCGGTTCACCGGTGCCAGAGGGCTCGCCACCCTCCCCGGGCGGCTCCGCGTCGGTAGGCGGACGCACGCGGGGCCACGACTTGAGCACGGCATGCACCAGCGTCGCCAGTGGAATGGCGAAGAAGACGCCCCAGAAGCCCCAAATCCCACCGAAGAACACCAGCGAGACCATGATCGCGACGGGGTGCAGGTCCACCACCTCGGAAAACAGAACCGGTACGAGCACATTGCCGTCGAGTAGCTGGATGATCTGGTAGGCGAGCAACAACCACCAGAAATCCGCCGCCAACCCCCACTGGAAGTAGGCGATGACCGCGATCGGGAACGTCACCACGATGGCGCCGATGTAGGGGATGATCACCGACAGCCCGACCGAGCACGACAGCAGTAGGCTGTAGTTGAGCCCCATGAGCGCGAACGTGGCATAGCTGATGGCCCAGATGATCGCGATCTCGATGATCTTGCCGCGGATGTAATTGCCGATCTTGACGTTCACTTCCTCCCAGACCCGGTGCGCCAGTTCGCGCCGCTGCGGCAGGAAACGCCGTACCCAGGCCAGCATCCGGTCCTTGTCCTTCAGCGTGAAGAACACCAGCAGCGGCACCAGGATCATATAGATCACGAACGAGAACAGGCTCACCGCCTGCGCCAGCGAGACGGAGACCACGGCGCGCCCGAGCTCGCCGATCTCCGAATGCAGCGAGGCAATCAGGTTGCGGATCTGCTCCTCGGTGAACAGCGCGGGATAGCGCTCGGGCAGCTGTAATAATGCCTGCTGGCCCTGCGCGACCATCGAGGGGATCTCGCGCACCAGCGAGACGACCTGGCGCGAGAGCAGCGGCACCAGGCCGAGGATCACCACGGCCGCCACCACCAGGAATGCGATCAGCACCAACGAGACGGCGGCCAGCCGCGGCACATGCCAGCGCTCCAGGCGCGCGACCACGCCCTCGAGCAGATAGGCCAGCACCAGCGCCACGAGCACGGGCGCCAGCAGCTCGCCGGCGAAGACGATCACCGAGAAGACGACGATCAGAAGGATCGCCAGGATCACCGCCTCGGGGTCGGAGAAGTTCCGGCGATACCAGCCCTTGATGACTTCGATCATACGACGGCGCCGATCGCATACGCGGACGCGTCGATCATACCAGCCTCGGGGCCGCGCGGGCCCGCGCGGCCTCCGCCGCCTGGACGAACGTGCGGCTCGCCTGTGGCACAATCGCCCGAGCACCGCATCCGCGAGACGCCCATGCAGACGCTTTGCCGCATCGCCGCGCTGGCCGCCGCGCTGGTCCTCGCCCCCGCCGCCGCGGCTCAGTCCGTGTATAAATGGGTCGATGAGGACGGCGTCACGCACTACGCGCAGCACCCGCCGGACACCGGAGACGCGCAATTAATCGATCCCGAGAACGCGGCGCCCCCCCCGTCCGAGCCCGAGGCGCCGGAGACGGAGAGCGCCGAGAGCGGCGCGGACGAGACCGATAGCGCCGACAGCGAGCTGCCCAGCAGCATGAGCGAGTACTGCGACCAGATGCGCCAGCGCGTCGACACGCTGGCGGGGGATGCGGCGCTGCAAATCCGGCAGGACGACGGCAACCTGCAGGAACTCTCCGATGAGCAACGCGCCGAACGCCTCGAGCGGGCCCGCAGTCAGATCGACCAGCACTGCGGGGACGAGTCGAGCTAGTGGGCCATGCGGGTATTTCGGTAACGCGCTGAGCGGACATGGCGCTTCCGCACCAGGCGCGCCCAACGAGCGAAGCGCGTCCTACGTGAGCGAGGCGCAACGCCGTGATGGAGCGCCAGGTCCGCTCCCGGAGGGCGGGTCTGTGCGGGGTCAGCCGCAAGGCGCGCGTTCGCAGGCATGGCGGCTCCCTTTCAAGAACCACAACACCGCGGAGGGCCGCCCGAAGGGAGCCCCAGAGAGGCTCGACCGGGGTTCGGGGTAGTCGGGAGACTGCCCATTTTCAACAGCCTGTTAGAATCGCTTCGGACCCGATCCTGCGGCATCAGAGCAACGAGCGTATGCGCGCCTCCAGCTTTTACCTGAACACCCTCAAGGAAACGCCGGCCGACGCGGAGATCGTCAGCCATCAGCTGATGCTGCGGGCGGGCATGATCCGGCGGCTCGCCGCCGGCATCTACAACTGGATGCCGGTCGGCCTGCGCGTCTATCGGCGGATCGAGCAGATCGTGCGCGACGAGATGGACGCCGCCGGCGCGCTCGAGGTGCTGTTGCCGGCGGTACAGCCGGCCGAGCTGTGGCAGGAATCGGGCCGCTGGGAGGAATACGGCCCCGAGCTGTTGCGCCTGCACGACCGTCACGAGCGCGAGTTCTGCTACGGCCCGACCCACGAAGAGGTCATCACCGACATCGCGCGGCGCGAGCTGCGCAGCTATCGCGAGCTGCCGGCCAACTTCTACCAGATCCAGACCAAGTTCCGGGACGAGATCCGCCCGCGTTTCGGCGTCATGCGCGCGCGCGAGTTCGTCATGAAGGACGCCTACTCGTTCGACCTGTCGCCCGAGGGCATGCAGGCGAGCTACGACACCATGTACGCCGCGTACCGGCGCATCTTCGACCGCCTGGGACTGCACTATCGTGCGGTGGAAGCCGATACGGGGGCCATCGGTGGCTCGCGATCGATGGAGTTCCACGTCCTCGCCTCCAGCGGCGAGGACGCCATCGCCTACTCCGATACCGGCGAATACGCGGCCAACGTCGAGCTCGCGCACGCCGCGCCCGCCGGCACGGCGCGCCCGGCGGCGGCGCAAACGCTGGCGCCCGTCGATACGCCGGACGTGCACACCATGGACGACCTGGGCGGCCTTCTGGACGTGCCGCTCGCGCGCTGCCTGAAGACGCTGCTGGTCGAGGGCAGCGAGGGCGGCCTGGTCGCGCTGGCGCTGCGCGGCGATCATCAGCTCAACGCGATCAAGGCCGAGCGCCTGGAGGCCGTGCGCAGCCCGCTGGCCATGGCCTCCGACGCGCGCATCCGCCAGATCGCCGGGGCGGGCGCGGGCTCGCTCGGCCCGGTCGGCCTGGACGTCCCCGTCATCGCCGACCACGCCGCCGTGCCGCTGGCCGATTTCGTCTGCGGCGCCAATCGCGACGGCCAACACCTCACCGGCGTCAATTGGGGCCGCGACCTGCCCGAGCCCGAGGCCGCGGACCTGCGCGACGTCGTCGCCGGCGACCCGGCCCGCGACGGCGGCACGCTGGACATCGTGCGCGGCATCGAGGTGGGCCATATCTTCCAGCTCGGCACGAAGTACTCCGAGGCCCTGCAGGCGGAGGTGCTCGACGAGCAGGGCCGCCCGATCACGCTCTACATGGGTTGCTACGGCATCGGCGTCTCACGCCTGGTCGCCGCCGCCATCGAGCAGGGCCACGACGACCGCGGCATCGTCTGGCCGACCGCGATCGCGCCGTTCGAGGTCGCCGTCGTCGCCATCAACCAGCAGAAATCCCAGCGCGTGCGCGATGCGGCCGAGGAGCTGTACGGCGCGCTGCGCGCAGCCGGCGTGGACGTGTTCTACGACGACCGCGACGCCCGCCCCGGCTTCAAGTTCGCCGACATGGATCTGCTCGGCATTCCGCATCGCGTCGTGCTGTCCGACAAGGGCCTCGACGCCGGCACCGCCGAGTACAAGCGCCGCGCCGCCGCCGAGCCCGAGGATATCCCGCTCGAGGGCCTGGCCGCCGGGCTCGCCGAGCGCATCGCGACCGAGAAGGCCGGGGGGCCGCAGGCATGAGCACCGAGGCGCTGTTCCGCGATCGCCCCTACGACACCCGGTTCGAGGCGCGGGTCACCGCGGCCGCCGATGGCACCGTCGTGCTCGATCGGACCCTGTTCTATCCACAGGGCGGCGGCCAGCCGGGGGACGTGGGCACGCTCACCGCCACCGACGGCGTGGCGATTGCGGTCGAGGACACCCATAAGGGCGACGCGGATGCCATCGAGCATCGCGTCGCGGCCGATTGCCCGCTGCCCACCCCCGGCAGCACGGTGACGGGCGCGATCGACTGGTCCGTGCGCCATGCCCGCATGCGCATGCATACCTGCCTGCATCTGCTTTCGGTGGTGATTCCGGCCCCCGTGACGGGCGGATCGCTGTCGGAAACCCGCGGCCGGCTCGACTTCGACTTGGCCGAGCCCACGCTCGAGCGGGAGGCCATCGCGACTGAGCTCAACCGGCTGATCCGACAGGACCTGCCAGTATCGAGCGAATGGATCACCGAGGACGAACTCGCGTCCCGGCCGGATCTGGTCAAGACGATGTCGGTACGTCCGCCGCCCGGCGCCGGCACGATCCGGCTGGTCCGCATCGGCGACGTCGACCTGCAGGCCTGTGGCGGCACCCACGTCGCCAGCACGGCCGAGATCGGCCGGGTCGAGATCACCAAGATCGAAAAGAAGAGCCGGCACAATCGGCGCGTGAGCCTCGCTTTCGCCACCGGCGATTGAGCCAGGCGTACCGCTCGCGTCATGGCGCGCATCCCGGCCCGCCGGGCGCATCGCGACCGAGCGTCGGCGGTTCGCGGTCGAGTTCGGCGCGGCGTCGCGGTCAAGGCGCGTCGTGCCCCGTTGCGCGGAGGCGCAAAGGCCTCTGCAGAGCCGGTGAACTTTCGGCAGGCCAGGAGGGCTGCTCACGCCGTCCCGCGGTCGCCGCGGGCAGCGTTAGCGGGCAATAGGAGCCACAATGAATACGATTCAGACCCGCACGAAGCGGGCTGGCCGCGCGATGCGCCTGGCGCTCGGATGCATCGGCGCCGTACTCGCGCTGGCGCTCGTCACGGGCGCACAAGCGAACGCATCACGCTCCCTGCGTATCGCCTTCGGCGACATCCCTGGCATCGAAGCGCTCGGCCTACTGATCGCGCTGGAGCAGAGCCGGCAACGCGGGGTCGACATCCGGGTCAGCTACTACGACTCCGAGGATGTTGCCGCCCAGGCGGTGCTCGGCGGCGGCGCAGACATCGGCGTCGGCGCACCCTATGGCACCTTCACCCAAGAGCGCCCGCCGATCCGCCTGATCTATCAGCTGAGCCGGATGCACTTCGTACCCGTGATCGACGCCGGGCGTTACGACTCCTGGGCGGATCTGCACGGTGAGGACGTCACGGTGCATTCGCGCGGCTCGGCCACCGATGCGATCGCGCGGCTGCTTGCCGCCCGGCACGACATCGAATACGGGCGCATCGATTACGTCGCCGGGTCGCAAGTGCGTGCAGGCGCCATGCTAGCCGGCAACATGCACGCCACGCTCGTCGATACGGCCGGCTGGCGTATGCTCCGGGAGCGCGGCAAGCGCTTCCAGCGCGTCTCGCTCGATGGTCTGAATGCCACCGACGAGGCGCTCTATGCCAGCGACACGGTCCTCCGGGAGCAGGCCCGGGAGGTGCGCATCCTGCTCGAGGAGATCCTGCGGACCTGGCGCGCCATCAACGCCGCCCCCGAAGTCGCTGCGCAGCTACGCGAGCACTACGACCTCCTGCCCAACCTGCCTGCCGACGCTAAATCAACGATCGTGCCATATTACCGCGACGCGATCGCCGCCGGCGTGTTGCCTGAGAACGGCGGGAGCCCGGAGTCGGTGCGCGGCGACCTCGAGGTCTATTTGCGCGCATTCGTGGGCCGAACGCCGGACAGGCTCGATCCGGCCCAGCTATGGGACTTCGGCCCCGTACGAGCCGCGCGCGAGCGGCTGGATTGACGGCTGGCCCAGCGACCCTCCACCGCGCCGGCCGCGGGCGGGCAGGACCGCGCCCGCGCGCCGCTACCCCGCCGGCCCCGCCGAGCAACTGCCATGTCAGCCTTGACCCCCTACTCGACTACGGCCAACAATTGGTTGCGGATCCGTCACCGAGGGGACGGCCGCCACGCCAACTACAATCCCTCGATCACCCAAAGGGAGAGGAGATTCCCATGAGCACGATTACAGACCCGCAAACCGGTCGCGCACGCCGCATGTTGCGTAAACTTCCGGTCGTCGCGCTGGCGGCCCTGCTGGCCACGCCAGTCTCGGCCCAGGCGATGCGCATTGCCTTCGGCGACGTACCGAGTATCGAGTCGCTCAACCTGCTGATCGCGATCGAGCGCGCCCAAGAGCGCGGCGTCGACGCGAACCTGACGCACTTCGACTCCGAGGACGTCGCCGCGCAGGCCGTGGTGGGCCAGGAGGCGGACATTGGCGTCGGCGCCCCATACGCGCTGATTCAGCGGGTCGAGACGCCGATTCGCATGGTCTACCAGATGAGCACGCTCCAGTTCTTCCCGGTAGTCAACAGCGAGCGCTACCAGGGCTGGGAGGATCTCGACGGGGAGACCGTGACGGTGCACTCGCGCGGCTCCGGGACCGAGGCGCTGATGCGCCTCATGGCCGAGCAACACGGCATCGAGTATGCCAACATCAGCTACGTCCCCGGCTCGGAAGTCCGCGCCGGCGGGATGATTGAGGGCAACATCCACGCGTCGATCGTGGACTCGGCATCCTGGCGCCTGCTGCAGGACGAGGGCGGCGGCAAGTTCCAGCGCCTGCCCGTCGAGGATGTCAACGCCACCGACGAAGCGCTGTACGCCTCCCAGGAGTACGTCCAGAACAACCCCGAGGACGTGCGCATCCTGATGGAGGAGATGCTGCGTACCTGGCGGGAGATCAACGACAGCCCGCAGATGGTGGCAGACCTGCGACAGCAGTACGATCTACTGCCTGATCTGCCGTCCGAGATGGAAGATGAGCTTGTACCGTTCTACCGCCAGTCGGCCGAGAACGGACTGTTCCCGAACGATGGCGGCAGCCCCGAGGATGTCCAGGCGGACCTCCAGTTCTACGCCATCGGCGGCCAGATCGAAGGTGACCCCGAGAACCTCGACCTCCAGAACTTCTGGAATTTCGACCCGTTGCAGCAAGCCCGCCAGAGCGTGAACTGAAACTGTGGACAGCGTTCAGCAACGTCGAGGGGGAGCCGTTCGCGGCTCCCTCTCTCAATGGAGCGGCTGGATCTTCCGCCGCGAGCACACGCTGCTTTGGCGCCTGACCTCCTTGGTGCTCGTGCTCGGGACTTGGGAATTGGCCGGACAGCTCGGCTTCAATCCGGCCTTCCCGTCGTTCAGTGCAACCATCGTGGCGCTCTACGGACTGTTCGCGGACGGCTCGATGTTCACGGCCTACGCGGAGACGCTTCAGCCACTCGCCATCGGCGTCGGTATCTCGGCCAGTCTGGGCGTGTCGCTAGGCATCGCCATGGGCCTACGCTGGGATGTGGCCTGGCTCGCCTCACCCGTATTCATCGTCATGCAGGCAGCCCCCATGGCCGCCGTCATCCCCTTGCTGACGTTCGTGTACGGCACGGGGCTGACGGCGAAAGTGATCGCCGTGTGCCTGATGGCCCTACCGCCCATCGTGCTCAACTCCTACCGCGCAGTGAGCAACGTCAGCGAGTCGCTGACGATGATGTGCCGATCGTTCCTGGGCACGCGGCGCCAAGAGATCCGCAACATCGTCCTGCCGGACGCCAGCCCGATGATCTTCGCCGGCCTGCGCCTGGGCGCGGCCGAGGGCTTCGGCGGCGCCGTAATCGCCGAACTGCTGATCACCCCGACCGGGGTAGGCGACCTGATCACGTTCTACCGCTCGATCGCGGCGTACCCTGAGATGTACGCATCCATCCTCTCGATCGTCGTCTTCACCGTGATCGGCGTAAGCCTCCTGATGCGGCTCGAGCAGACGCTATTCCGGCCCGACAAGAAACGAGAACGAGAATCCCAATGACCGCGATTCCGGAGGCAACGGATACCATGCCCGCACCGATCATCGAGGTCGCCAGCCTGCACAAGCGCTATGGCGACGTTGAGGCCCTGCGCGATGTCAACCTGGACTTCGGCCACGGCCACCTGACCAGCCTGCTCGGCCCCAGCGGCTGCGGCAAGACCACACTGCTGAAGATCATTGCCGGGCTGCTATCGCAGTCCGAGGGCGAGGTTCGGGTGCATGGCAAGCCGGTGTCCGGCCCCGGGCCCGAGCGCGCCTTCGTGTTTCAGGACTTCGCGCTTCTACCCTGGGCCACCGTACTGCGCAACGCTGCATTCGGGCTGGAGTTGAGGGGCGTGCCCAAGGCGGAGCGCGAGGAGAAGGCGCACAAGCAGATCGAGGTGGTCGGCCTGACCGGCTTCGAGAATAGCTTTCCGAGCGAGCTATCCGGCGGCATGCGCCAGCGGGTCGGTCTGGCGCGGGCGCTCGCGGTCGAGTCCGAGGTGCTGCTGATGGACGAGCCGTTCTCGGCCGTGGACGAGCAGACCCGGCGCAAGTTCCAGGAGGACCTGATCGAGCTGCGCCGGCGCGAGAACAAGACCTTCATCTTCGTGACCCACAGCATCGAGGAGGCGGTCTACGTCTCCGATCGCATCATCCTGCTGTCGCCACGGCCAGGCCGGGTGTCCGAGGTCATCGACATCAAGCTGTCCTCGGGAGGCAAGAACCCCGACGAGATCCGGCGCGATCCCGCGTATCTCGACACGGTCGAGCGCATCTGGCACTCGCTGCGGGCCTACGTGGAGTAGCAATGACCATTTTCGGCTATCGCATCCCGATGATGGCGTCCCTGCTTATCTGGGCCGTCGTCTGGGAATTCATCGGCCGGTTCGAGCTGGTGCTGTTGTTTCCACCACTCACGGACGTGCTCGTCGCCGGCGTGGAGGTGGTGAATCACTCCCAGTTCTATAACGCGGTGTGGATCAGCGTGTCGTGCTTCTTACAGGGATTCGGCCTTGCTGTCGCCGTCGGCATTCCGATGGGCGTGCTCATGGGCATGGTGCCGGCGGCGGATCGCCTCCTCAGCATGTGGGTAAGCACCTTTATCGCCACGCCGCTGACCCCGCTCGTACCAGTCTTCATGATCCTCTTCGGCCTGGGCGAGGCGACGGTCGTGGTCACGGTCTTCATGTTCGCCGTGTGGATCATCGTGCTCGACACCCGTGCCGGCGTGCACGACGTTCCGCCGTCGCTGCTGGAGATGGCGCGCAGCTTCGGTGCCTCGCGCCTGCAGACGCTGCGCCACATCGTGATGCTGTCGGCGCTCCCGGAGATCCTCGCCGGCCTGCGCCTGGGCGTCATCCGCGGCGTCAAAGGCGCGGTGATCGGGCAGTTGCTGGTCTCGGTGATCGGCATCGGCGCCTTGTTCAAGTTCTATTCGCAAAACTTCCTCATGGAGCAGTTCTGGGCGCTGGTCCTGATGCTCTTCGTCGCCGCGCTCGGCACCGCGGCCATCGTCGAGGCATTCGAGCGCCGCGTCGCCTATTACGCTGGCGAGCGCGACTGAATCCGGAATCAACTCACCAAGATCGGAAGCAACAGCATGTCGCAGCAGTACGTGATCGACCCGCCTCCCATCGCCACCCTGCCCGTGCGCGGGACCGACGCCCGGTTCCCCTTGCGCCGGGTCTACTGCGTCGGGCGTAACTACGCCGCGCACGCCGTGGAGATGGGGCACGACCCGGACAAAGAGCCGCCGTTCTTCTTTCAGAAGAACCCGGACAACGTCGTGGTCGACGGCGTATTCCCCTACCCGGATCTCTCCAGCGACGTGCACCACGAGATCGAGCTGGTGGCCGCGCTCGGAAAGGGCGGCTATAACATCCCGCTCAAGTCGGCACTGGATCACGTCTGGGGCTACGGCGTGGGATTGGACATGACACGCCGCGACCTGCAGGGCGAGCAGAAGAAGATGGGCCGCCCCTGGGAGATCGGCAAGGCGTTCGACGCCTCCGCGCCCTGCGGCGAGCTGGTGCCGGCCGCGGAAATCGGCCACCCGGACAGCGGCGCCATCTGGCTCGAGATCAACGGCGAGATGCGCCAGGAGGGCGACTTGAACCAGCTGATCTGGAAGATCCCGGAGATGATCAACCACCTGTCGGGCCTGTTCACGCTGACCCCGGGCGACATCATCATGACCGGCACCCCAGCCGGCGTGGGCGCGGTCGAGCGCGGCGACCAGCTGCACGGTCACGTCGACGGCGTGGGCGATCTCGCGGTTCAGGTGCGCTAGCGCGCTCCCGGCCCCTCGCGCCGCAGCCGCGCGAGGGGCGCTCTCTGCCCCAAGGGAGTCGTCGCGAGGACCTGGAGGCGACGACGCGATCCGCCGTCTAGCCGCAGCCTTGGCTCTACGCCTCGCCCGCCGTAGCGATGGATTGCTTCGCTCCGCTCGCAAAGACGGGGTAGGGCCATCGCGAAGGCATCGGCGTCGCTGCGACCCCACGCGCGGCACCGTTCATGCGTCCTTGATCCCCAACACCCGCGCGACCACCTCGGCCGGGTGCAGCGCCGTGCGACCGGTCACGTGCGCGATCTGCTGGCGACAGCTGACGCCCGGGGCCACCACGCTCGTCTCGGCGGGCAATGCCCGCACCGCCGGCGCCACCGCCAGCTCGGCGACCGCGCGCGACGTGGACGCCGTCTCCCGGCGGTAACCGAAGGCGCCGGCCATGCCGCAGCAACCGGCGGCGATGACGTCGACCGCGGCGCCCGGCAGGGCCGCCAGCGCCGCGCGCGCGGGCTCGGTACCGACCAGCGCGCGGGCGTGGCAATGCACGTGCAACGCCAGCGCGCCCGCCCCATCGCCCCGTGCGACGGCTCCATCCAGGGCCACCGCGCCGGCGTCGGTGTTCCATTCGCCGCCGAGCCATTCCTCGAACATCAGCGCCCGCCCCGCCAGCGCCTCGATACGCGGGCGCCAGTCGGCCGGCACGAGATCGGGCGCCTCGTCGCGCAACGTGAGCAGCTCGGAGGGTTCCAGGCCGATGATGGGCGCGTCGGTGCCGGCCGCCTCCACCGCCGCGTCGGCGGCGACCGCGAGCGCGGCGAGCTCGCGCCGGGCACGCTCCAGGGCGCCCTGGCTGATGGCCGCGCGGCCCGCCGAGACCGGCGGAGTCACGTGTACGCGCCAGCCGAGCGCCTCCAGGGTCCGGATCGCCGCCCGGCCGATGCGCGGCTCGTACCAGGCGCTATGCGGATCCTGCAGCAGCACCACCGCACCGCGCGCCTCGGGCGCGCGAGCAACCGGCCCGGTGCGGCGGCCCAGCCACTGGGGCAACGATTCGTGGGCGAGTTCGGGCGGCGCCCGGTCGAGACCGAGCGCCCGCTGCAGCGGGCGCAGCGATCCGATGGCGTTGGCGACCCGCGGGGCGTTGGTGGCGAGCTGCGACAGGGGCGCGAATGCAGCCGCAGCGCGCATCGCGACGGGCATCCCGCGATGCGCGTGGCGTCGGTAAAGCGCCTCCGATTTGAGCCGCGCCATGTCCACGCGGGCGGGGCAATCGTTCTGGCAGGCCTTGCAGGCCAGGCACAACGACAGGGCCGCATGCAGGTCATCGCCCGCCAACGCGGCCTCGGGCTCATCGGCGGCGATTGCCTGCTGGAACAGGTTGGCCCGTCCCCGGGTGCCGTCGCGCTCCTCTCGCGTGGCCTGGAAGGTGGGGCACATCGGCCCCTCCGTCGCCTCCTTGCGGCAGGCGCCGGCACCGTTGCACCGCTCCGCCGCACCGGCGATACCGCGCTCGTGGCCCCAGTCGAAGCCGTCCGCAGCGATATCGGCCCCGCCCGCACGCAGATCGGACAGCGGATCGGGCGCGTCGAGGATCTTCCCCGGGTTGAGCAGCCCAGCCGGATCGTAGAGCGATTTGACCGCCCGCATGGCCGCGATGCCGGGCGCGCCGACCATGGCCTCCAGCCAGGGCGCGCGCAGCCGCCCCACGCCGTGCTTGGTCGCGAGCACGCCGCCGTGCTCGCGCACCAGCGCCGCCTGGCGGTCGAGCAGGCGCCGGTAGCGCGCCTGATCGGCGCGATCGGTCAGGTCGAGAAAGGGCCGTAGATGGACCAGTCCGAGCGACACGGAGCCGTAATGGACGAAGCGCGTGCCCTCGCCGGCGGCCAGCGCATCGGCGGCCTCGACGTAGGCCTGCAGATTCTCCAGCGGGACGGCCGTATCCTCGGTCCCGGTAACCGCCTTGCGCGGGCCGATTTCCCCCATCAGCAACCCGAGCCCGGCCCGGCGCAACTGCCAGACCCGTTCGACATCGGGGCCTGTGACCTCCGGCACCGCGTCGGCGCCGGCGGCGCGCAGGCGCGCGTCGAGATCGCCCGGGTCGCCCCCGTCGGCGAACTCGATCAGCAGCACGGCTTCCGGATTACCCCGCAGCCAGAAGCGATTGGCCGCCTGTTCCGGATGCGCGCGCGTCAGGCCGAGCAGGTGGGCGTCCAGCAACTCGACGGCGCAGGCACCCGCGGCGCGCGCCTGCAGCACGGCGCCGAGGGCGTCGCCCAGGCGCGCGAAATGCGCGCACAGCACGCGGCGCTCGCGCCGCAGCGGCCGCAGCTCGAGGGTCAGCGCGGTGGCCAGCGCCAGCGTGCCCTCGGCGCCCGCCAGCAGTCGCGCCTCGTTGAGCCCCGCGCCCGCATCGAGCGCATGCAAAGGGTAACCACTGTTGCTGCAGAGGCCAGCCGCGGGCGGGGGAAGCGCGCGCGCGACGGCGTCCCCGTGCTGCGCGAGCAACGCGGCGAGCCGCTCGCGCCGCGCGCCGTCCGGATGGCCGGGCACGGATAGCGGCGTCCCGAAAGTCGCGTGCTCGCCGCCGGCGAGCACGACCTCGGCCGCGACGAGCTGATCGCGCGTGGTGCCGTCGACGGGCGCGTGCGGGCCCCAGGCGTTGGTGCCCACGACGCCCCCGACGGTGGCCCTATTGCTGGTCGAGGGATCGGGACCGAAGGTGAGTCCGTACGGCGCGACGGCCGCGTTCAACTGGCTGACCGTACGGCCGGGCTCGACCGTGACGGTGCGCTGCTCGGGGTCGATTGCACGCACCGCATGCATGTAGCGCGAGCAGTCGACGACCACGCCCGGACCGACGCATTGGCCGGCGAGCCCGGTACCACCGCCGCGCGGGATCAGGGAGAGTCCATGCGCACGAGCGAACCGAACGAGCGCCGCGCAATCGTCCGCGTGGCGCGGACGTACCAACGCGGCCGGGAGCACGCGGTACGGCGACGCGTCCTGCGCGACCAGGCGGCGGCTCAGCTCGTCGGTGCAGATATCGCCGGCGAACGCGCGGCGCAGGGCAGTGAAGTCCAAAAGATCGTAGCCTTAGACCGCGAACAATCCGGCAACCACCCGGAACCTCGACGGTTCGCGGGCAGTGCCCGCTCCTACAAACCCCGCGAAAGCGCATCCACACCGCCC
>CAZVBX010000042.1:0-13646 GCA_964625925.1 uncultured Ectothiorhodospiraceae bacterium
ACGGGAGGAAACGGCAAGATAGGCGAGGCCATCGCGCGCTACTGAGAGTTGACCTCCGACGAGTACATCGCGCACCGGACGAAGAAGTGGCCGATGAAGGTGGAGGTGCACACGGACCGCAACACGGAGCAGGCGCTGCGCTTCCTGCTCGACGGCGAGCGCCTGGCGGTCATGCCGTCGATCATCGAGAACTCCTCGCTGGCCGTCTACGAGACGGCCTACTACGGCATCCCGTTCATCGCCAGCGACCGCGGGGGCACGCCCGAGCTGGTGCATGCGAAGCACCGCGAGCAGGTGCTCACGCAGCCGCACCCGGTGCCGCTGGCGGCGAAGCTCGAGGAGGCGCTGGACAAGGGCGGCCTGATCGCGCGGCCGAGCTTCAGCAACAAGCAGAACCTGGCCACCTGGCGGCGATTCCACGCCGCGCTTGGCGGCTCGCTCGCCGACCGAAAGTCCGAATCGACCCGGGAAACGTCCGCCGACGCGACATCGTCGATCTCGGTATGCCTCGCCGTGGACGACAACCACGAGTACATCGACGAGGTCCTGGAGGCGATCGAGGGTGCCGATGGCGGCCCGGACGTCGAGGTCGTGCTGGCCGACAACGGCAGTCGCCGCGGGGCGACCAAACGCTGGCTGGATCGGCGGGCCGCAACGCATGACGCGACGGTGCGCGTCGAGCACCTCGAGGCCTGGGGCGAGCAGCATGCCGAGAACGCGGCCGCGCGCAAGGCCGGCGGCGATGTGCTCGTTTTCGTGCGCGGCGGCGCGTTTCCGGGGGCGAACTATTTCGCGACGCTCGCGCGTGCCGCGCGCAGCGACGCCGCCGAGGTCTTCTGCTGCTTCTACGAGGAGACGACTCGCCGTCAGCGCGCCGAGGGCGAGGCCGGCACGCCGCAGGCGTTCTTCGCCGACGATCTCAACTACGGCTTTTTTGACACCGAGAACACCAGCCCCGTCATCGCCGTGCGCCGGGCCGCCTTCGAGCGCCTGGGCGGTTTCCGCGAGGACTTCAAGGTGCCGGGCGCGCACGCCGAGTTCGTGGCGCAGGCGAATCTCGCCGGCGCGCGCGTCACGACGATCCCGGAGAATCTCGCGCAGGACGTAGTCGACTATCCGCTGTCGCGCCGCTTGAACTACAAGGCGCTCACGTACCGCACGATGCGGCCCTACATCGAGCACGCGCCCCACTGCTACAGCCGCATCCAGCTCCGGGCCCGTTCCGGCGGCGGCGCGGGTGCGTCACGGACGCCGGGCCAGGCCGGACGCAAGGGCGGGGCGACGCCGGAAGGGCTGGACGCCCGGGCCCGCGAGCTGGCGGGCGACCTGGCCGGCAACGCGCGCCTCCGGGCCATCGGCTGGCGCGTGTACAATTTGCAGCATCGCCTCTTCGCACGCCTGCTGTCGGCCGAGATTGCCGTGATGAAGGCGGGGATGCGGGCCTTGCGGCGACTTCGTAGGCATTGATCTTGCTTCGGGCCGGGGTGCACGGCCCGCCGAATCGAGGGGAAACGGAACATGAACGAAACGGTGCTCGTCACCGGCGGCTGCGGCTTCGTCGGCGCGAACCTGGTCCCGAAGCTCGAGGCGGGTGGCTACCGCGTGCGCGTGCTGGACAATCTCTCGCGCGGCCAGCGCGCTTTCCTGGACGGCACCAGCGCCGACATCCGCGCGGGCGACATCCGCGACCACACGGCCGTCGCCGAGGCGATGGAGGGCGTCGACCGCGTCGTCCACCTCGCGGCCTACGGCTCGGTCGTCGAGTCGGTCGAGGACCCGGACACCAACTTCGACATCACCGGCTGGGGCACGCGGCGGGTGCTCGTGGGCGCGCGCGCGGCCGGCGTGAAGCGCCTCGTGTTCGCCTCGACGGGCGGCGCGCTGATCGGCGAGGCCGAGCCGCCGGTGAACGAGGACAGCGTGCCGCGCCCGAAGTCGCCGTATGGGGCGAGCAAGCTGGTCGGCGAGGGCTACTGCCACGCGTGGGCCGGTTCCTACGGGCTGTCGACGGTGATGCTGCGCTTCGGCAACCTCTACGGCCCGATCAGCGCCCACAAGAAGGGCGCGGTGACCCAGTTCTGCAAGGCCCTGCTGCGCGATGAGCCGATTCGCATCTTTGGCGACGGCACCGCCTCGCGCGATTTCCTGCACGTCGACGACCTGTGCGACGGCATCCTCGCAGCCCTGCCGGCCGATCTGCCGCCCGCGACGGTGCTGCACCTGGCGATGGGCCGCGAGGTCACCATCGGCGAGCTCGCGGACGTCCTGCGCCGGGCCGCCGGGCGCCCGGAGCACCCGATCGAGCATGCGGGCACGCGCCGCGGCGAGGTTCATCGCAACTTCGCCAACTACGAGCGCGCCGCCGAAGTCCTCGGGTTCCGCCCGCAGGTGCGGCTCGAGGAGGGCATGCGCCGCACGTGGGAATGGTTCGAGTCGTGCCGGGAGGACGCGCTGGCCACCGAGGCCACGGATTCCTGAGAACGGGGACCCGTACCTTGAAATGACCCCGTTCCTGTGATGTTGTACTCCGTTACAGGAATGTTTCACGCCGGGCGCATCGGTCCGGCACCATGAATCGACAAGCCCCGTCGCAACGGCCGGGGCGAACAACGAATCGACCGAGGGTAACCCAATGAAGGCAATCGTTCTGGGCGGAGACGGATTCTGCGGCTGGCCGACCGCGCTGCACCTGTCCGCGCACGGCCACGACGTACTGATCGTGGATAACCTCTCCCGCCGCAAGATCGACGTCGAGCTGGAGGTCGAGTCCCTCACCCCGATCCAGCCGCTGGGCACGCGCATCGAGGCGTGGCGCGAGCAGACCGGCAACGAGATCGGGTTCGCCAATATCGACGCCGCGCGCGAGTACGACCGCCTGGCAGACCTGGTCGAAGAGTACCGCCCCGACACCATCGTCCACTTCGCCGAGCAGCGCGCCGCGCCGTACTCGATGAAGTCCGAGCGCGAGAAGCGCTACACGGTCGACAACAACCTGTCGGCCACGCACAACGTCCTGTGTGCCATCGTCGAGAGCGGGCTCGACATCCACCTCGTACACCTCGGCACCATGGGCGTCTACGGCTACTCCACGGCCAATCTGACCCTGCCGGAAGGCTATCTGCGAGTGCACGTGCCGACCGACGACGGCGACACGGTCGAGCGCGACATCCTGTACCCGGCCGATCCGGGCAGTGTCTACCACATGACGAAGACCCAGGATCAGCTCTTCTTCTACTTCTACAACAAGAACAACCGGGTACGCATCACGGACCTGCACCAGGGCATCGTCTGGGGCACACAGACGCACGAGACGGTCAAGGACGAGCGACTGATCAACCGCTTCGACTACGACGGCGACTACGGTACCGTGCTCAACCGCTTCCTGATGCAGGCGGCCGTCGGCTACCCGCTGACGGTGCACGGCACGGGCGGCCAGACGCGCGCGTTCATCCACATCCGGGATACCGTCCAGTGCATTCGGCTCGCGATGGAGTATCCGCCGGCGGGCACCGAAGCCGTGCGCATCTTCAACCAGACCACGGAGACGCACCGCGTACGCGAGCTGGCCGAGATGATCGGCGGCATCGCCGGCGCCGAGGTCCAGTACGTCGACAATCCGCGTGCCGAGGCGGACGAGAACGAGCTGCGGGTCAAGAACGAGGGGCTGCTCAACCTCGGCCTGGATCCGGTCACCCTCGAGCAGGGGCTGATGGAAGAGGTGCACCAGATCGCCGAGCGCTACGCCGATCGCTGCGATCACGCGAAGATCCCCTGCCGTTCCATCTGGAACCGAAACCGTCCCGCCGATACCGCGGGCGTGCCCAATACCACTCCGCGCGCGATGGGCGAAGCCGCCGAGGGGTAGGTTCATCGAGCTCCTCTCGCGGATCACATCCGATGGTCCGGGGTGAGCATTTCGGCAACTAGCGGCGGTTCATCGCGTGTGACCGGCCTTGTTGCCTCAACCTACGCTCTCTACTCCAGCTAGGGGAATACGTATGCCGTACTTCGGCAACGTGAAACGTTTCTTCCTGTTCGTGGCGCCAGCAAGAAGCGGACACTCCGTCGTCGGCCACTTGCTGTCGGCACATCTCAAGGTCCTCATATCGGATGAACTGGGCGCCATCAGCTATTTCCGTGAGGGCTACTCTGCGAGCCAGGTCTACGCCCTGATCAAGCATCAGGACTGGCGACTGCACCAGCGCAAGCGCCAGAAGAGCGGATACGACTATGCCGTAGAGGGTGGTTGGCAGGGTGTGTACGACAAGCTCCCGGAGGTCATCGGCGATGCCAAGGGAACCCGGTCAGCGACGATCTTCGGCGAAGAACCTTCCTTGATCGATGACGTTCGCGAGCGCGTGGGTGTGCCGCTCCGAATGCTGTTTCATCTCCGAAATCCCTACGACATTGCCGCGACGAAGGTGCGGCGACGAGGGATGACCGCCGATCGAGCAGCCACTGCGATCGAGAATCAGTCCCGGCAGATACGGACCGTCTTCGAGGCACTGCCCGAAGAAGAGCGACTCGTGCAGTACCACGAGGAGATGGTGGCCGAGCCAGAGGATCACTTCAGCCGGATGTTCAGGTTTCTCGACGTGGAAGAGGACCAGGAGATCACCCGGGCGTGCGCCGGCAAGATCTGGGGCAGCGCCAGTCGGACGCGAGACACGATCACATGGGATAGAGACGTGCTCGCCCGGATCCGCCGAGTGACCGAGCAGGATCCACTATTCTGCCGTTACGCGGGCGATGAACCCGACCCCGATGGCAAGGTGGCGGGAAGTGGCCCGCGGCATTTTCTGTGCGACTTGCGCCGGCGAGTTCGCAGCCTGCGAGTCTGAGTATAAGGGCCATCCCGTCGCCGAAGATCAGGCTGCAGCGGGGGCGTATCAGAGATCGCCGTGAACCAGAGTTTCGAGATAGCGGCCGTACGCCCCCTTGCCGTGTTGCGAGGCGAGGTGCAGTAGCTGCTCGCTGTCGATGAATCCGAATCGGTAGGCGATTTCCTCGGGGCAGGAAATCTTCATTCCCTGGCGCGCTTCGATGGCGTGCACGTAGTGACTCGCGTCGATCATCGCCTCGTGGGTGCCGCTGTCCAGCCAGGCACAGCCTCGCCCGAGCCGTTCTGCGCGCAGCGCATCACGATCCAGGTACCACTGGTTGACGTCGGTGATCTCGAGCTCGCCGCGCCCCGACGGTTCGATGGAGCGGGCCGCCTCCACTACGCGTGAGTCGTACGAGTACACGCCCGTGATCGCCCAGTGGGAGCGCGGCTTCTCGGGCTTCTCGGCCAGGCGCAGCGGGCGGTAATCGGAGTCGAACTCGACCAGGCCGTAGCGGGCCGGGTCGCGCACCCAGTAGGCGAGCACCATGGCGCCCGAGTCGTTCTCCGCCATCTTGACCATCGTCGAGGTCAGGCCCTGCCCGTAGAAGATGTTGTCGCCGAGGATAAGAACGCACCCGTTGCCGTCGAGGAAATCCTCGGCGATCAAAAACGCCTCCGCGATGCCCCGTGGCTCGGCCTGGGTCGCGTAGCTCAGCGACAGCCCCCACTGGGAACCGTCGCCGAGGAGTTTGCGGAACAGCGGTGCCTCGTCGGGTCGTGTAATGACGAGGATGTCGCGGATCCCGCCCAGCATCAGCGTGCTCAGCGGGTAGTAGACGAGGGGCTTGTCGTAGACGGGCAGGAGCTGCTTGCTGACGGCCATCGTGGCCGGGTAAAGCCGTGTCCCGTTGCCGCCGGCGAGAATGATGCCCTTCATCCGGTCTGCTCCCGTTCTGCTGTCGTCGCCTCGTGTCGGTCGATGAACCAGCGCACCGTGCGGCGCAGGCCGCTCTCGAAGGTCTCGCGTGCCGTCCACCCCAGCTCGTTCCGGATCCGGCGCGCATCGATGGCGTAGCGCCAGTCGTGGCCGGGGCGATCCTCCACGAACGCGATCAGGCGGTCGTGCGGTGCATGGTTCGGCCGCATCTCGTCGAGCAGCGCGCAGATCGCGCGCACGACCTCGAGATTGCTGCGCTCGGCGCCGCCGCCGACATTGTAGCTGCGCCCCGCAGCGCCATGGGCGAGCACGGTCTGCAGGGCATCGGCGTGGTCCTCGACGTAGAGCCAGTCGCGGACATTGCCCCCGGTGCCGTATACCGGGATCGGCTCGCCATGCAATGCCCGGTGGATCGCGAGTGGGATCAGCTTCTCCGGGTGCTGCCACGGCCCGTAGTTGTTCGAGCAGTTCGTGACGATGGCGGGGAAGCCATGGGTCCGGCCCCAAGCGCGCACGAGGTGGTCGGCGCCCGCCTTGCTCGCCGAGTACGGCGAGCTGGGATCGTAGGGTGTCTCCTCGTCGAAACGGCCATCGTCGCCGAGGCTCCCGAACACCTCGTCGGTCGAGATGTGCAGGAACCGGAACGCCTCGCGCTCGGACGATCCCAGCGCGCGCCAGTGGCGCAGACCGGCCTCGAGCAGCGAGAACGTCCCGTTGATGTTGCTGTGCACGAATGCCTCGGCACCCGCGATCGATCGATCCACGTGCGTCTCGGCCGCGAGGTGGACGATCGCGCCCGGCGCGACCTCGCCGAGCAGGCGATCCATCGTCGCGGTGTCGCAGATGTCGGCCTCGACCAGGCGGTGCTGGCCCGTGGCGTCGGCCGACGCTACCGCGCGCGGATCGGCCGCGTAGGTCATCCGGTCCACGTTGACGACATCGCAGTCGCCGCGTGCACACAATTGGCGGACCAGGGCGGACCCGATGAAACCGCATCCGCCTGTCACCAAGATTCGCATCCGGGGCGCTCCGAGCAGGGGGTGAGGCAGGGCGGGCCGGGAGGCAGCGATCTGGCCAACCGGGTTCGCCCCGGTCGTGCGCCTGTGCTAACTTCCCACGGTTTGACGACTGTACCCCGTCGGCCTCGTGAACGGCGTGAAACCGGTTCCACGACCGGCTTCGCGGTGCCCCACCCGGCACGACGCGCCAAAGATACGCCAATTGATCCATGCGCGGAACCACCACCCTGCACAACCTCGGACTGCTCTTCGACCGCATCGTTGCGGCCCACGGTGATGCACCCGCGCTGCGTCCCAAAGGCGACGCGGATGTCTCCTACGCGGCCCTCGATGCCCGGGCCAACCGCACGGCCCGCGTGCTCGCGGCGCACGGATGCCGTCGGGGCGACGTGCTCGGCGTCCTCCACGACAAGACGGTCGCGGCCTATGCCGCGATGCTGGCCTGCCTGAAGCTGGGCGTGACCTACGCCAACGTCGACGCAGCCAACCCGGCAAGCCGCCTGGAACACGTCTTCGCCACGGCGGCGCCCCGCATGCTCCTCGCCTTCGGCGACCCGGGCGAGAGCGTCCAGGGCGCCGCCGACGGCCTCGACATCCCGCTACTCGATCTCGACGCGCACAGCGAGGCCATCGCGGCCGCCGAGGCGTCGCCCCTGGCGGAGAGCCGATCCGTGACCGGCAGCACGCCGGCCTACCTGATGTTCACCTCCGGCTCGACGGGACAACCCAAGGGCGTGGTCGTCACCCACGACAATGTCGCTGCGTTCGTCGAATGGGCGCAGGCCGAGTACGGGATCGGACCCGGCGACGTCCTAACGGGCGTCAACCCGCCGTACTTCGACAACTCCGTGTTCGACTTCTACGCGGCGCTGTTCAACGGCGCGTGCCTGGCGCCGGTGTCACCGGCCACGGTCGACGATCCCCGCGCGCTCATCGACGCGGTCGAGGCCGCGCGCTGCACCGTCTGGTTCTCCGTGCCCTCGCTGCTGATCTACCTCGGTTCCCTCAAGCTCCTGCGCGGCTCGCGACTGCCCGATCTTCGAGTGATCACGTTCGGCGGCGAGGGCTACCCCAAGTCCGAGCTGATCAAGCTCTGGCGTGCATTCGGCGACCGCGTGCGCATCGTCAACGTCTACGGGCCCACCGAATGCACGTGCATCTGTTCCGCGTTCGACATCACGGAGGCGACGTTCGCGGACATGGAGGGTGTGCCGCCGCTCGGGCACCTGGCGGTTAACTTCGACGGCTTGCTGCTCGACGGCGACACGCCGGTCGCCGACGGTGAGGCCGGCGAGCTCTGCCTGCTCGGGCCCGGTGTCGCCGCCGGCTACTACCGCATGCCGGAGCGCACGGACCAGAGCTTCGTCCAGAACCCGCTCAACGGCGCGTACCGCGAGCCCATGTACCGCACGGGCGATCTCGTGCGGCGCTCGACCGAGGACGGGCTGCTGTACTTCGTCGGCCGTGCCGACAACCAGATCAAGCACATGGGCTACCGCATCGAGCTCGAGGAGATCGAGGCTGCGCTGGCCGCCATCGAGGAGGTGACCGAGGCGGCGGTCGTGTACCAGCGGGTGCGGGCGACGCACGGCCACATACTGGCCTTCCTCGCCGGCGACGGGATCCCCGACGAGAACACGCTTCGGGAGCGCCTGCGGGAGCGCCTGCCGGGCTACATGATCCCGAACCGGATCCATGTACGCGCAATGTTGCCCAAGAACGCGAACGGCAAGGTCGATCGGGTGGCGCTGTCGAGGGAGCCGCTAGTGACCGAATCCGGGTGACACAATGGCCGATCGGCACGAGGCAGCGCTGACGGCAGAGCAACGCCTCGTTTTCCGCTCGCCGAGCGATCGGCGTTTGAGCACAGGACAAGGGTGAGTACGACATGTTCGAACGGATTTTTGGGCGAAGCGGGACCGGTACGAAACTGCCGCGTCCGAAGAATGTCGTGCTCATCTACTTCGATGACCTGAATGACTGGATCGGGCCGTTGGGTGGCTATCCCGGTGTGCACACGCCCAACCTGGATTGGCTGGCGGGCAGGGGAGTCACGTTCCAGCGCGCGTACTGCGCGGTGCCGGTGTGCAATGCATCGCGCTGCAGTCTCCTGCTGAGCCGCTATCCCCATGAGACCGGCATCTACGGCAACGGCGAGTGGATCTGGGATCACGCCACCAGTGAAAGCCTCGTCGAGGCATTCCGCAGGAACGGATTCCGCACGGTAGGCCGCGGGAAGATCTACCACAAGGGCGCGGGCAGCGAGGGGCGCGAGCAGGCCGGCAAGGACACGAGTCTCTCAGTATGGGACGACTACGAAATGTATTCGGATCTCGGGGGGCTGGAAACCGGCGGGCAGACCCAGCGCGGCCCCTACGCGTTCTCCGAAGAGGCCAGCAAGCCCGGGCGTTTCAGCTCCTTCGACTGGGGCGCCGCCTCGGACGATCTCAACGACTACCGCGACCCGAACCACGTCGACTCCGCGATCACGGCGCTGTCGGACAATCAATCCGAGAACCTGTTCCTGGCGGTCGGATTCGAAGAGACGCACATTCCCTGGTATGCGCCGCAACGCTTCTTCGACCTCTATCCGCTCGAGGGCATCCGGTTGCCCGGCGAGCAGGAAGTCAACGTGGACGGTCTGCCCGAGAAGGCGGCGTCGCGTGTCCGCGGAAAGGAAGAGGATCATCGCATCATCGCCGGGCACGGGCTCTGGAAAGAGGCCGTACAGGCCTACCTCGCCACGATCAGCTTCGTCGATCACGAAATCGGCCGATTGCTGGAGGCGGTGGAAGAACATCTCGGACTCGAGGAGACCGTGGTGGTCGCTGTGGGAGACCACGGCTGGCACCTCGGCGAGAAACTCGCGTGGCGCAAGTCGACGCTGTGGGAGGAGGCGACCCGCGTGCCGCTCATGATGGCGGGGTGCGGGATCCGCAAAGGGGCCGATTGCCAACGGGTCGTGAGCCTGGTCGATGTGTTCCCCACCCTTTCGGAATTGTGCCGGCTGCAGGTCCGGGATCGGCTGTCCGGCGAGAGCTTCGCACCCTTGCTCGAGGATCCGCACCGAAAATGGCCACGAACGGCCCTGACCACGCTGAAACGCAAGGACCACGCCGTGTGCACGGAGCGGTATCGCTACATCCGGTACCGCGACCGCAGCGAGGAACTGTACGACCTCTCGAACGACCCGTCGGAGACCCACAACCTCGCGACCGACCGCGCGCATGCACGAATCAAGCGTGACCTCGCGAAGCGAATCCCGCGGGAGGCGCGGTGACTGGGTTGGGCGATTCCGGTGACCGTTGGCCGGCTTGCGGCCGGCGTCGTCGAGTGATCAGGCCTTCACGGAGCCGATCGTGCGCGTGGCGGTGATGCAGCCGTACTTCCTGCCCTACGCAGGTTATTTCCGGCTGTTCGCGGCCGCGGACCTGTTCGTGGTGTTCGACTGCGTCCAGTTCCCTCGCCGCGGCTGGGTCCACCGCAACCTGCTGCCCGCCGCCGACGGTAGCGCCCAGTGGCTGACCCTGCCGCTGCGCAAGGCGCCCAGGGAAACGCGGATCGCCGACCTCGAGTTCCGCGACGATGCGTGGGAGGCCATGGCAGCGCGCATGGCCCGGTTCCCGTGTCTCGCTGGCGAAGGCGCAAGCGCCGATCCGCTGATCGATGCCGTAGCCGAGACCCGGGGCGATGTCGTCACCTACCTGCTGGATCTGTTGCGCGCATGCTGCGAGCGACTGGGCCTGCCGTTCGACGTGATTCGCTCGAGCGAGCTCGGCCTCGATCCGGCCCTGCGCGGCGGTGAGCGCATCCGCGCGGCCATGGCGACGGTCGGTGCCGACGAATACGTGAACGCCCCGGGCGGGCGTGAGCTGTACACGGCCGGCGAGTTCCGGGAGGCCGGTTTCGGGCTGAGGTTCCTGCAGCCGCACGAGGGCTCGAAGCACAGTATCCTCTACCGACTGCTCACTGAACCGGCCGATGCGGTCGCGGCCGAAATCTTCGAGCAGACCTGCCTCGAGGCACCGGATGACTGAAAGCGAGCCCATTCCCCTCAGGCGTGCCCGGTTGCCGACCGCAGAGGACATCCTGCCCTACCTCCGGGCCATCGACGAGGCCGGCCAGTACAGCAACTTCGGACCGCTGAACCGGGCCTTCGAGGAGCGTCTGGCCGCGCACCTCGGTGTCGCCGCGGGCACGGTGCTCACGACCTGCAATGCCACCGCCGGGCTCGCGCTGGCGCTGCGCGAATGCGCCGCCCCAGGCGCCCGCTACTGCGTGCTGCCGGCGTTCACGTTCCCGGCAACGCCGGCCGCCGCCGTCGAGGCCGGCCTCGAGCCGCTTTTCGCGGACATCGACGCCGAGTCGCTGACGTTGCAGCCGGAAGCCGCCGAGGCGCTGGTTGGCGCCGGCTACGAGATCGGGGCCGTGCAGCCGGTGTCGCCGTTCGGCCGGCCGGTGAACACGGCCGACTGGGAGGCGTTCAGCGAACGCACGGGCATACCCGTCGTCATCGATGCGGCGTGGTGCTTCGACAGCCTGCGCCCGAGCTGGCTGCCGCAGGTGCTCAGCCTGCACGCGACAAAGGTGCTCGGCATCGGCGAAGGGGGTGCGGTCGTTTCCTCCGATATCGCCCTGCTCGAGCGTCTGCGTCGTTCAGCGAATTTTGCCTTCGACGCCGATCGCCGTGTCCTCAGTGCCCGCGGTAATGCCAAGCTCTCGGAGTACGGCGCGGCGGTGGGCATGGCCGCGCTGGATGCCTGGCCGGCGCGGCGCGAGGCCCTGGCCGAGATTCATCGCGCCTACGGCGAGGGGCTCGCCGATCACGATCACGTCGAACGCGTATTCACCGAAGCGCACGGCGAGTGGGTCACGGCGACCGTCGCCATCGAGCTCGCAGACGCCGATGCGCACGCCTGTGCCGCCGCGATGGCCCGCGAAGGCGTCGAGGCCCGGGCCTGGTGGGGCACGCCGTGCCATCGTCATCCGGCCTATGCACGGAGTGCGGCGGCCGATCTGACCAACACCGAGGCGACGGCCGCGCGTATCCTGAACCTGCCGATGGCGGATGACATGGCCCGCCACCAGGTGGAGCGGGTCGTGGCGACGTTCGAGCGTGCCCTGGCCGCGCTGCCACCCCACGGCACCTACTGACAAGGGAGGAAACACGACCATGCGAGACATCGTCCTGTTCGGTGCCGGCAAGATCGCCGAAGTGGTGCGGACCTACATGGAGCACGACGAGCAGTACCGCGTCGTGGCCCACTGCGTCGACCGCGAGTGGCTCAAGGGAGATCGCTGCAACGGCGTGCCGCTCATCGCCTTCGACGAGGTCGAGACGTACTATCCGCCGGAGAGCTACGGTATGTTCGTCGCCATCGGCTACCACGACCTCAATGCCGCTCGAGCCAAGCGTTGCGCGGCCGCGAGGCAGAAAGGCTACGAGCTCGTATCCTATGTGAGTAGCCGCTCGTGGCCGGGCCAAGGGAGCTTCGCGCACGGCGACAACTGCCTCGTGCTCGATAACGCGACCATCCAGCCCGGGGCCTTCCTCGGCGATAATGCATCGATCTGGAGCTCGGTCGTGGTCGGCCATCACAGCCGCGTGGGAGACAACGCCTGGATTGCAGCCGGCGCCTCGCTCGGAGGCGACGCGGAGATCGGTTACTCGGTCTTCGTTGGTCTGAATGCCACCGTAGCCCACAACGTTCGCGTCGGCGACCGGTGTTTTCTGGGGTCAAGGGTGTTCGTTGGGGCCGATTGCGAGACTGGCGGTGTCTATATCAGTGAAGCGACGGCCCGGTATAGACTTGATGTGGATCGGTTCCTGCGAATCGCCAACCTATAGGAGTGGCCATGTCCGACTTGACGGGTTGCGGCATTCCCGGAGGAACGCAGACGGAGCGTTGAAAAACCGCCACTACTCGCGCGATCGCCCTCGTTGGTGTCGGCGGAGCCTCCGGATTGGCGCGACCAGTTTCCCGAGAATTCCGCCGGAATCGGCGGGACCTTTTGATGGTTTCCGTTCGGCATCGGCGTTGCGATCGTCAGTCGGCGAGATCGTGTCGGTTCGTTGCAGTACCCGTTCGGCCCGATCCGAGTTCGGTCGCATCTCGAGCGCCGTGCGTGCATGCTCGATCGCGCGTACTGGGTCCCGCCCCTGGAGGTATTCGGAAAGCCGAATACGAAGACGCGGGTTCGACGGACACCGATTCACCGCATCTTCCAACCCGGCCAGCGCAGCCTCGTGCTGCTCGAGACGTTCAAGCACGTCGACGAGCAGATGGTGCGCGCGAGGGTTCGTCGGAAGAACCTCCGTTCCTTCCACCGCGAGTCGTCGCGCCTCCCGGGAATCGCTGTCCATTAGCTGCTCGCACAGAGCGCGCCGGATTCGCAAGTCGTTTGGTGCGCTCGCGCACGCCCTGTGCAGATGGCGCTGTGCCTCATCGGCTCGGCCGATACCGGCAAACGAACGGCCCGCCTGGAGTTGGATTCCTGGTGACTCATTACCCTGCTCGAGCGGACCACGCAAATACTCCATGGCAAGCTCGTACTGCTTGGAGTCGTTCAGGATTCGGGCATACAGTTCGATGGCGTCCGGCCATTCACTTTTCTCGAGAGCCAGCTCGACAAAGCGCCGAGCCTCTTCAATTCCTCCGTCAGCATACGCCGTGTATGCCTGCTGATAGAGCGTGGCCGCCATGTCCGCGTGCGCAACGTAATTTTCGGACATATACTGTACGACGCGGCCGACGAATTCGTCGGTCACGTGTGTCTTGTTTGCGCCCCATACAGACCAGCTCTTCGTGAGCGTCACGATCTCGAAGCTGGGAAAATAGTCGACCTCTTCGAATGATCCAGCGAC
>CAZVBX010000042.1:13656-23695 GCA_964625925.1 uncultured Ectothiorhodospiraceae bacterium
GGCAACTGAACGCAGAGTGCTCTTTGAATGCGTGTTCGCGGTGATGACGTCATCCTCGCGAAATGTCCTTGCCAGGGGATCGGGCGAGGTCGTTATGATAAGGCGAACGTTCGGGTTGAGTCTTCGCAGTATTCTGACCGATTCCGTTATTGCGCCCAGGGAGTCGGCATGGTCGAGAACGTGCAGTTCCGCACGCTTGCGGAGATCCCCGAACTTCTTGGCGTCGAGTGGCGCTTCCTGGAGATACGTAGAGTGCGCCGGGTCATACCAGGCTTCGATATGCCCCAGTGTCATAACGACGCAGGTTGCATCCGCGAGAGCGCGGTTGATCGCGTAAATCTCGCGCCGACGCTCAATCAGGCGGTCGTAGGTTACAGGTGTAGAGCCTCCCAGCCCGATATCGATCACCGAATCGTCATTGATTCTGTGAACGAAATTCTCGCAGTCGCCTTCCGTTAAGATGTCATCCCTTTCGAAGATTCCTGCGCTCCATGAGATTTCCTGGAGGATCGATGGCGGGGTGTATTTGTTGAGGATTCCCGCGGGCCGTCCCGACCATTCATGGCCCGGGACGGAGAAATCGGCAACCGGGACGTGCAGGCCCAGACGGGCCAGGTGCTCCTCGACGTTGCGCGCAAAACAACTGCCGACCGTGAATACGGTGTCCCCGGGAGTAATGGAGAACGAGGGCTTGACCACTGGCCATACCTCGGGCTCGAGTCGCGCCTGGGCTCGCCGCGTAACCGCTTCCGAGTTGTTGCGCGTGTTCTGTTCCGCTTCCGCCGTCCGCAAGATTCTAGTCATGGCGCTGAACCTGGATCACATGCTCGCCAGTTGAGCGGAGACTGACAGGATAACGTGCACGGCTTGCTCGGTGTTATCAGGGCGGCCGGCGACGGCAAATGGTCGCCGCATGGAGTCCTGGAACGGATCCGTGATGAGCGCTTCACTCTGATTGGCCTTGGACGACATCGGGCCGATCCATGAACGAAAAGTCATAACCCATTCTTTCGTATGCCGGCCGGATGCCCGAGTCCGTGATGGTTAGATCCAGGAGCTCGCGCTGCCAATGGGCCAGTCGTGCGTACTTCTCCGCCGTCGTCGCCGGGCGACCGTCCGAGCGGTGTCGGTTGACCGCCCCCGTGTCGAATACCTGGTGAAGGTAGTCGTCCGTTATCTCGATCCGGCCGGAAGTCAACGTGGAGGCTGCGTCAGCGAAGTAGGAACGATCCCCCGTCAGATCCTCCATGCGAAACCAGGCGACGTCCCTGTCCAGTGCGGCATGGGTGTCGAGATCCTTGCGGAGGTTGTACGGCGCGCGTGCCGCGTTGCAGAACGCAATGGTGTCGAGGTCTGCAAGATTGAGGTCGTGTTTCTCCGCGAAGTCCCAATAGAAGCTCTCTAGGCGCCGGAATATGCGGGCTACGTTGCGGTACAGGATCACGACGTCGAAATCGTAGAGAGCCCGGAACTCGCCCATGCCCGACAGGACAAGGTCGACCGGATGGCGGACCAGGTTTGCGAGACGGAAGGGGACCTCGGCTTTGTCCGGGCTCGGGAGCCGGTCGAGGAAGTCGTGCAGGCGATAGGTGTGGACACACCCATACGCGCTCGCGGACCCATGCTGATGGATTGCCCGGAGCGTGTCGTCGGTGCACTGATCACGCGCCCCCCAACCCTGCTTCCGCTGGCGCGCAAACCCATGCATGTCCTTGTCGTCGAACACGCTGCTATCTGCCAGCCGGTTCCAGGCACTGTGGGTGCAGAGGATGTCGGGATGTTTGTGCAGGACGTGCGCGAGCCAGCGACTCCCACTCCAGCCGTGCGCGCACACGATGAAGTTGTTGGTCGGGAGCTCCGTCTTGCGCGACGGGACCTCGGTACTCTCCCGCGCGGGGGACTCCCGCGTATGCGGCCGCGAGCCCGCTAGCTCGAGCAGGCGCCTGGCGGCCTTGCGCGGATTACGTATTGCCTTGAGTGCAAGATTGATTGGCATTTTTGTGCCTTCTAGACGATGCCGATACCGGCCTTCGCCATGGCGCTACGGTGCTCCACCCACCGGGAACAGATACGCATGGTGTGGCCCCGCATCCGCTGAACTACTGTTCGGATCTCCCGTCGCCGACGCCTGCTCGGCGCGAAGGCCTCCACCTCCTCTGTCATCCGCACGAAATTCGCCAGCCGATTGGACAACTGCCGCTCCTTGATGAGCATCGAGTCCTCTTCCGATTGCGATTGCTTGCGCGCCTCGGGGAGGGCGATCGTTTCTTCGTGGAGTCGTCGGTACACGAGCGGCTCGTCGATATAGTAGTTGCCCCCGAGGAGCGCCCCGCGGAAGGGGATCATGACGTCGGCGTTACGGGGGCCCTCCTGCAGCGGGCCAAACCGGTCGAACACGGAGCGGTGCCAGGCTAGGCCGGCCCCGAAACACACCGGGCTTCCCGGGATCGTGGCAAAGTCGTGCGCCGTGGAGAATTGCTTGAACTCGTCTTTTTCATCCAGCCGGTTCCGGGTTCCGGTCGGTCGGCCCTCCTCGTCGATCAGATAGGCCGAGCAGGATGAGGCCGCAGCGCCCGAACGCTCCATGACATCCACTGATTTACGAATTCGTTCCGGGGCCTGATAGTCGTCTCCGGACAGGAACACGATATATTCCCCGCGCACTCGGGCCATCGCCGTATTCATCGGCACGAAACTCGGGTGATAGTTGTAATCCGAATGATGCACCGTTACCTCGTGCGGGCCCTCGTTTCGGTAGGCGATGTAATCGAGGATCGAGCCCGTTGCGTCGGTCGAACAGTTGTTCCAGACGAAGATCTCCAGCGGATCGTAGTCGGAGACTAGCACGCTCTCGAGGCACGCCCGGATGTAGCGCTCATGGTTGTACGTGAATAGTAGAACGGAAACGCGTGGTTGCATCGTGGGCTCGCGGGCGCGGATTCTGTTTGCGTCGGTTGCCAAGGAGTCAGGGTTAGCTGGCTGCAGGGCGTTCATATGCGAGCATCTCGTAGATGTGGTGGTCGTGCCATCGACCATCCTTCTTGAAATGCGCGCGCTCGACGCCGATCCGGCGGAATCCGAGGCGCTCAATGAGTGCTCGGGACTGGCGATTGCTGTCCATGTGGCCCACAACGAGCTTGTGAAGGTAAAGGGTTGAATATGCATGTTCAACGATGCAGTGTCCGACTTCCGACATGAGCCCCTGGCCCTGATGGGCGGGAGTGAGCCAGTAGGCGAGCTCCGCCTTGTCGTATCGCAGGGAGCGATGGGTCGAGGTGATGTCGATCAGGGAGAAGACACCCGCGAACGCTGATTTCTTGTCGTCCGGGCCGGGGTAGTGGCTGGGAAGGGCCTCGCGGCGGTAGATGCACCAGGTGATCCCCGCTCCATTGGCCCGGTTGGTGACGAGTCGCCGGACCACCTGCTTTGTCTCGGCGGGATCTGAATGCGGGCTCCAGGACATGGGATCTGCAATGGCCGGATCTGCCATGTGCGGGTATAAGAAGGCCTCGTCCCCGGTTGCAATGGGCAGAAGAAGCGTCCGGCCGGTGGTAAGACGCTGATCCTGCTGCAGGATGGCGGGATCGAAGTGGGGCTCGGCGTCGTCGGGGTGAGTCATGATCGGCCCGTCGGAAGCGGTAGCGGCGCTTGCGGCTGCATTAGGGGGATGATGCTGCCATGCCGGAGGAGCAGGACAGCTCGGCCAGACCGAAACCGGCTCGCCCGAATCCGTCGCCGTTGTAGAACATGTAGAGGCCCCCGTCCGCGCTGATGGTATCGGGATAGGCGGTCATTGTGCTGTCCCAGTCATCGGCTTCGCCACTCGGCGGGAGGGCAGTGGTACGCCGCGTCCAGGACTTGAGATCGGAGGAGTACGCGTATTCGATGCGGTAGGCTTCTGTGCCATCGCGGAAGTCGTGCGATCCGCGTGTGCAGTACCACATGTGCCAAAGCCCCTCGCTGCGGAGCACGGAAGGTCGCGTGAGCGCCTCGTCGGGACGGCTCTGCGGAATCGCCGGCTCGGGTTCCGGTAGCCAGGTGTGGCCGTCGGCCGAACGCGCGTGCTTGATGTCGTAGACATGCTCCTTCTTGCCGTCGACATCGAGCCAGTCGGTTCCCGAGCAATAGAACATGTGCCATTCGCCGGAGTCCTCGATCACGGCCGGGGAAGTGGCCGAGAACGGGTCGACCCAGTTCCGCGCCAGTATGGGGCCTTCGGAGAAGCGCTCGAACGTGGCGCCGCCGTCGCGGCTGATCGCCAGGCCGGTGGAGTTGGTGTAGGGCACGCCGACGCACTGGCTCCAGCCGCTGTAGTAGAGGCGAATCTCGTCGCCGACCTCCACGACGGCGCTGGGCATGATGCCGTGCTCGTCGAAGGTGCCCGGCCGGCCGAGCTCCAGGATAGGTCGGTCGTGCAGGTAGAGGATCCTGAACGGATCGGCCCGGTCGAGGTCGACGAAGGTCGTCATGCTGAGGCCGCGCTCGGGACGGGTGGCGAAGTACACCCGGAAGCGGTCCGGTTTGACGAGTACGGTCGGCACCTGGGCGTGGCTGTTCATCCAGCCGAACTCGCCGCTGGGGCAGAAGATCCGCCCGCGCCGGGCCCAGTTCGCGTTGGCCAGGTCATCGTGGCTCATGCGGCCTCGCTCGCTGCCAGGTCGAGGTAGCCGAAGCGCTCGAGATCCATTCCAGTGGTCGTCGCGAGGCGCCGGTTGGCGCGCGCGTAGTTGGTGCGCAGGCGCTCCCACACATCTGGGTCGACCGTCATGTCGAGGCCGGTCGGCGCGGGGCCCAGCCGCATGTGCCTGCGCAACCGCTCGATGCGGCTCCCGTGCCCCTTGATCCAGTCCCGTGCGAGGCGCTTGGTGAGCGTGCGCCGTTCGTCCTCGCGGCGAACCTCGTCCGGGATCGCGATGCCGAGGCGGTCCTCGAAGTATTCGGGATAGCGGCCCATGTTGACGCCGTCGAGGACCGACAGGGCCAGTCCGAATGGGTAGTGCGCATTGAGGCGTCGCCGCGCCTCAAGCACGGCATCGCCGGGGCCGCGGTTGCGTACGCCGAGCTCGGTAATTACGTTCGATACGCCCAGGTGTTCCGATAACGCGGCGAGGAATGCCGGCGGGTCTTCGAGCAGCCATTCATGGGGCAGTACCAGGACATTCTCCGCTCCGAAAAGACGGCTGTAGGTCTCGAAGGCGCGGTCGTAGAACAACTCCGAATACAGGCTGGTGACCTGGTTGATGTACAGCGTGCGGACGAATTCGTTGAACGTCAGTGTCAGCCCCGACTTGATGAATTCCCGGTAGAGCGACTGGAGCAGGGTGTCCTGGCGGCGTGTCAGGATCACGATCCGGGTGTCGGCGCCGAGCGCGTCGCACAGGCGCTCGGCCTTGCGCGTGACGTCCGGCTCGTTGTGCATGTGCAGCGTCAGGGACTCCGACGAGAGCCCCATGATGGTGCGCTCGGAGGAGGAAAAGGGCGCCGTCTCCCGTTCGATGGTCCGACGCATGCGCTCGGGGTCATAGGCGTAGTCGCGGGCGAGCCGCAGGTCGAGCTCGATGAGCGTGCGCAGCCCGGCCGAGCGATACGGTGCGGTGGCGCCCCCGCCGCTGGCGCCCAGGTGGAACAGCTCGGGATGCTCGGCAAAATATCCCTTCTGCAGCGCGGTGCTGCCGCACTTGGGGAAGCCGACATGGGCGTACCGCGGCCCGGTCATTCGCGGCTCTCGTCGTTCCCGAGCACGTCGTCGGCTGCCTGCCGCACGACCCGGTCCAGCCAGTCATGCATGCTGATGCCCAGCTTTGCGCGGGCCTCCTGCGCTCGCTGCTTGGTCTCCGGGGTGACGCCCTCGAGCCGGCCGTGGTAGCGCGTGCGCAGCGTCCCGCCGCGCGCCCCGGGGATCGGGAAGTCGAAGTTGCCGTCGGGTTCGCCCTCGCCGATGTCGAAATCGATCAGGTAGAAAACGCCCCCGATGATCCAGCGCAGGTGGACGTTGCGGGCCTCGACCGGCAGGTGCTGTAGCGGGAGCTCGGCCTCGTACTGGGGATTCGTCATCGTGAGGATGCCCGCGAACTCCGTGTCTCGCAGCCAGGGCGGCATGCTCTCGTCGCCGACGACGATGCGCCCGCCCGGGCGGGTCACCCGAGCGGCCTTGCGGAAGAACTGGCTGATGTCCGGGAACTCGCCGACGCCGCCGAACTGGAAGACGGCGTCGAAGACGTCGTCATCGAAGGGCAGCCCCGACGCGCCGGCCACCGCGTATTCCACCGGCGCTTCGCTGCCCCGCAGCCGCTCGCGCGCATGCTCGAGCATCGGGGCGCACAGGTCCTGGCAATACAGCTTGCCATCGGGACCGAGGCGGGAAACGATATGAGCGGAGTCGCGCCCGGTGCCCGCCCCGACTTCCAGCACGCGCGCACCGGGGGTAAGCCGGAGCTCGTCCACCATGCGCTCGCGGACCTCGTTCTCGTCCTCGTTGAACGTCTGGAAGGTCATCGGCAGGTACTGATCGTAGACGTCGGCGCGCTCGTCGTAGAGCTGGCGGGCGGACTCCTCGGCCGCGACGAGCTCGGCTTCCGAGAGGAAGTCGACGACACCGTCGCGGATCGGGTACGCGCGCCCGGCGGGCGAGCGCAGTGCGCCCCGGATCACTTCGTCACCCTGGGCCTCCTCAATGACAAGCTCCAGCGGGGAGCCGTCCTGCGGGCAGCGGTAGGTCTGTGCTTCCTGGCTTTCCATGGGGCCTCCGGGCGGGCGGGGCGAGCGACGACCCTCCAGGGTCACACCCCGCCGTCGACCTCGAGCACGGTGCCCGTGACGAAATCGTTCTCGATGGCGTAACGCACGGCACTGACGACCTCGTCGGTCGTGCCCAGGCGCCGCAGCGGGGTTTCCCGCCGCCATTGTTCGACGCCCGATTCCCCGAGCGCCTCGTGTGTGCTCGGGACGTCGATGAATCCCGGCGCCACGGCAACGGCGCGTATGCCGGCGCTGCCGAGCTCGGCCGCCCAGGCCCGGGTCATCCCGTTCAGGCCGGCCTTGGCGGCTGAATAGGCCGACTGGCCGGCGACCCCCTTGGCGTTGACGGAGCCGACGTTCACGAGCACGCCGCGCGTGCGCTTGCGCAGCATCTGCTGGGCCACGGCTGCGCCGATGACGAAGGGCGCGGTCAGGTTGGCGCCGATGACACGGTGCCAGGATTCCAGTCCGTGGCGGCCACCGAACATGCTGGCGACCGGCTCGTTGTGGATCAGGCCGACCGCGTTGACCAGCACGTGCACCGGTCCGAGCGCCTCGGTGATCCGCTCGAGGGCGGCATCGACCGCGTGCTCGTCGGTGAGATCGCAGTCGATGGCCATCGCCGCGTCCATTGCCGCGGCGGCCTCGGTCAGCCCGTCGGCGTCGGCGTCGAGCGCGGCGATCCGGGCTCCGTCGGCCGCAAGCCGCTGCCCGATCGCGCGGCCGAGGTGGCCCGCGGCGCCGGTGAGCACCGCGACTCGCTGGTCGATCTCCATGGTCAGGCGACGCCTCGCGTCTCGAGGACTTCGCGGATCCGGCCCACGCGGGTCATCGAGACGATCTCGTCGGCGTCCAGCTCGACGCCGTAGCGGTTCTCGATCTCCGCGATCAGCTCCATGTGGGCCAGGGAATCCCAGGCCGCCACGTCCTGCATGCAGGTGTCGTCGCCGAGCTCCTCGGCCGGTACACGGATGACGGACGCAATGACGCCCAGCAGATCGCTCACACCTTCCTCCCGAGCAGGGCGCGCGCGGCGCGCCGAAAACCGCGTAACATTGCACGGGGCCGGTGACCCGTCAAGACGGCTCCGCTCGCCCCCGACTCGGGCGGGGGAGGGGGCAGTTCCGAATCGGCCGGAGCGGATGCCGGAGCCGAGTCCACCGTCGAGGCCAGTACCCGCGCCGCGACTTCCTGCTCCTCGTCTCCCGGCGTGCTCGCCGAGCCGTCGGCGCTCGGCAGGTAGCCCAGGACCGCCCGGGCGGCCTCCGGAGTGAGGCCTGGATAGGGGCACCACTCCGAGTCGGTTGCATCGGGCGTTTCCCGGAAAAGCGCTTGCCCGGTGGTCCCGAGGAAACGGCGCGCCACGTCGGCGTTGCCGGCGGCCGCAAGTGCGAGTATCTCGTGCCGTCTCGACTGCGACAGCAGAGCGCACGGCCAGCCCCCGCCACGTTGCCCGGCCGCCGCGGTCGCCTCGCGCGCGGCCCGTAGCAGCCGTCGCCGGGTCTCCGGGGACGGATCCAGTCGGTTGACGGTTCGCATGACCTCGAGAGCATTCCTTTCCAGGGCGACGTTCCTTCCCACCGTACCCGCTCCCGGCTCCACGGGCGGAGCAATGCCGATCTCGTGCAGGAAATCGGCGACCAGGCTGCCTTGTGGCACGGCGCGATCGAATTGCTCGGTCTCGAACGGCCGAGCCGTGATCGAGGCCGGCGCCAGGTTCGTCTGCCAGCGCTCGAGCACCGCGGCGTAGTCGAGCACGGCCCGCGCTTCGGGCGATACGTCGATGAACTCGTCGATCGAGCCGGAGAAACGGATCGTCTTCGCCCGGACAGCGTGCTTGTAGCGGGACTCGAGCCAGCGGTCCTGGCGCCGCAGGTAGGCGATGAGGTGGACGCGGTGCGGGCCGAGCTGGTCCCGCAACAGCCGACCCAGCTCGTGGATGCCCTTGTCGTCCAGGAAGAACAGGTCTTCCTCGCTCAGGATCAATCGCTCAATCCGGCGCGCCTCGAGTTCGCTCCGCACCGAGCGCCAGGCTGAGGATGACGGTACACCGTCGCCGGGCATGGGCACGAGGTCGCAATGGGAGTGACCGCCTCCCCCGGTCTCCGGGAATAGTACACCCGCACCGCACAGCTCCGCCCGATATCGCCCGCAATACGCTTGGATATCGGTGGATCCGGTCTTCGGCATGCCGATGTGCAGGAACAGGTCGAGCAAGAAGTGGTCCTCATGGGCAGCACTGGGCTATGCAACACTGAGTCGAAACTGGTGACGTTTCGGCCCGTGAAAGTGGTTCTATCCCTCGCGTGATTGGATGGCCGGTAATACCCCCGAATGGGCGCCCTTGCTATACTGGGCCCCTAGCTTGAGCTGATTTGGCGGGGCCTCCGCTCCAAGCAGCCGTGCTGTACAGCGCATGGGCGTCCGTGTCCCAACGCAGGGTCGCCGGCAAGCTCGCCGAGCAACGGGGTCCCAATTCTCGCATGAGTTGGAGAACCACGCGTACCATTATGACGATGGCGTGGAACGCCCCAATAGCCGTTGGCGGCGCGCCACCCTTGTGCAGGTCGCCGTCAAAGGGAGGGGCAGATGCTCTCGGTCGTGATCCCCGTTTTCAACGAGACCACCAGGCTCGAAGCCCTCGTAGCGCGAACCGTGCGATCCGTACAAGAAACGGGGCTGGATGCGGAGCTCCTCGTCGTCGACGATGGCTCCACCGAGCCTACGTTGTCCGAACTGCTTCGGCTGCAGCAGCTCTGGGAGGGCGAGCTACCAATAAGAATCGTCGAGTTGTCGCGGAATTTCGGCAAGGAGCATGCAATCGTGGCCGGGATTGATCATGCAAAGTGGGATCTAGTCGTGCTCCTCGATGGGGATCTCCAGCATCCGCCGGAACGAATCCCGGACATGGTTGACCTTGCAAATCACGGTTGCGAGGTTGTGCAAGCGCGCCGAGTCGACCGCTCCGACGAGAAGCTTCTGAAACGCAACGCCGCCCGCCTATTCTATTGGTTGTTTCAGAGGATGTCTGACGCCCGTGTCGGGGATGGCCTAGGCGACTTTATCCTTCTCAAGGGGCGGGCACTAAAGGCATTCTCGTCGTTACGCGAGCAATCAAGATTTAACAAAGGGTTATATGGATGGCTCGGGTTTAATCGGGGAGAAGTGTCATATGCCGTGGAAGAGCGACAAGAGGGTGAATCTCGTTGGTCTTTTCGTAAGCTGACGCGTTTTGCCGTCCGCGGACTGCTATCTTTCTCAAACGTTCCATTACGAGCCATACTTGCCCTCGGGATGCTGG
>CAZVBX010000042.1:23705-24254 GCA_964625925.1 uncultured Ectothiorhodospiraceae bacterium
CTCCACGGTTATACGTCTACCGTATTTTTTGTGTTGTTTCTTGGGGGCGTGAATCTATTTTGTCTCGGAGTCGTTGGCGCGTACGTCGGGGAAATCTTCGAGTTGGTCAAAAATAGGCCTCTCTATGTCGTTAGACAGGTGTACTGACGGCGTTCCGTCACAACCCGCGCCAGGCGGCCGCCTAAACGAGACGGGAGCCGACCTGTTCATTATGCGCAGTTCTAAGCTGTTCCCATAATGCGCGCGTGCGCGGACTCAGTTGTGTGCGACTTCGGGCGCGAGTACGAAATAGTTTGGGATCGAGAACCTGTTGCGCGATCCGGGTCGAATCCGGTTCATTGGTTCCAATCAGTCCAAGGAGAGCCCTTACCTCTTCGTGACTCTGCTGGTTGGACCCAAGGAGGAGGTTGAAGTCCACGAGGTGGAACGGGACTCCATCGATATTATCGAGAAAGCCATTAACACGTTGTCGCCACTCGTGAAGTGCAACGAACCGTGGCGCGCCGTACGCTGCCTTCATCGAGTCGGCTACCTGCGCTGGATCCCGAA
>CAZVBX010000043.1:0-24228 GCA_964625925.1 uncultured Ectothiorhodospiraceae bacterium
GCCCAGTCGCGCTCGTCGTGGCCGGGCACGGCCATGATCGCGCCCGTGCCGTAGGCCATGAGCACGAAGTTGGCGATGTAGATGGGCAGGCGCTCGCCCGTGATCGGGTGGATGGCCTCGAGGCCGAGCGGCAGGCCCTTCTTCTCCTGCGTCTCCATCTCCGCCTCGGCAGTGCTGATGTGCCGGCACTCCTCGACGAAGGCGGCGATGTCCACGTCGCGCGCGGCCGCCTCCAGCGCCAGCGGGTGCTCGGCGGCGACGGCCATGTAGGTCGAGCCCATCAGCGTGTCGGGCCGGGTGGTGAACACCTCCAGCGGCTGCTCCGGGTGGCCGTCGACGTCGAAGCGGATCTGCACGCCGCGCGAGCGCCCGATCCAGTTGCGCTGCATGGTGCGCACGGCCTCGGGCCAGCCGCCCATGCGGTCGAGCTCGTCGAGCAGCTCCTCCGCGTAGTCGGTGATGCGCAGGAACCACTGCGGGATCTCGCGGCGCTCGACCACCGCGCCCGAGCGCCAGCCGCGCCCCTCGACCACCTGCTCATTGGCAAGCACCGTCTGGTCGACCGGGTCCCAGTTGACCTCGGCGCTCTTGCGGTAGGCCAGGCCCTTCTCCAACAGCCGGGTGAACAGCCACTGCTCCCAGTGGTAGTAGGACGGATCGCAAGTGGCGAGCTCGCGCGACCAGTCGTAGGCGAAGCCGAGCCGCTTGAGCTGACCGCGCATGTACTCGATGTTCTCGCGCGTCCATTCGGCCGGCGGCACGTTGTTGGCCATGGCCGCGTTCTCGGCCGGCAGGCCGAAGGCGTCCCAGCCCATCGGCTGCAGCACGTTGCGCCCGCGCATGCGCTGGAAGCGGCTGATGACGTCGCCGATGGTGTAGTTGCGCACGTGGCCGACGTGCAGCCGCCCGCTCGGATACGGGAACATCGACAGGCAATAGAACTTCTCGCGCGCCGGGTCCTCGCCCACGCGGAAGCTGTCGTGCTTGTCCCAGTACTCGTGCGCGGCGCGTTCGACCGCGTGGGGGTCGTAGCTCGGGTCCATCGCTGGGCTCGCTGTCGGTTCGCCGGCGGGGCGGACGCCTGGCCGCACGATCAGCGATCATGCGTCGCAGGGGCGGGTTCTGGAACCCACCCCTACCGGAGCGAGGCTAGCCGGCCGGGGCCAAGGGAAAGCGTCCATCATAAACCACGACGCGAGCGCCACAAATGGCGCCACGCGGCGCTACAATGGCTCGACGACGGGCAAAGCGCGAGAGACGACGATGGCCGACGAGCCCCAGCACGAGGCAACTTCCGCCCGCATGGTCCGGGCCTACCGCCACATGCTCGACCGTGCGCGGCACCTGTTCGAGCACCGCGAGGACCAGCCCACGCTGCGCGAGGCCATCGAGGACGCCAGCCGCCGCGCGGTCGAGTTCGGCGAGCTGACACGCGGCGAGGCCGAGCAGGTGGCCGAATATGTCCGGCGTGACCTGCACGACGCCGGCGGCTATCTCTCACGCACGGGCCGCGAGCTGCGCGAGTGGGCTCAGATCGACCTGTCCATGGTCGAGCAGGGGCTGTTGGACCTATTCACCCGCGCCGCTGATCGCAGCCGCTTGGAATACGACGCCTTCACCCGCGAGCTGGCCGCCGGCCCGGTCTATCGCAGCGGCGAGATGACCGGCCCGGGCACGCTGCGGTGCGACGCCTGTGGCCAGCACATGCACTTCCACGAGCCGGGCCACATCCCGCCCTGCCCGCGCTGTCACCACACGCAATTCCGGCGTCACGTCGAGGAAGCGTCGTAGTCGTCGGTTCGCGGGCAGTGCCCGCTCCTACAAACCACCCGAAAGCGCGTCCACACCGCGATGTAGGAGCGGCCGCCGGCCACGAACGAACCGGGCAACCACGCGAAACCTCGTCGTTCGCGGGCAGTGCCCGCTCCTACAGACCACACGAAAGCGCATCCACGTCGCCATGTAGGAACGGCCATCGGCCGCGAACGAACCGGGCAACCACCCGCCGCCTACTGCCGCTGACGCTTGCGCCAGTGCCACAAACCCTGGCTGCCGAGCTGGGCGTCGAAGCCGTAAAGCCGACGCATAAGATCGATCTCGCCGGCGCGGCCGCGGCGCTCGAGGGCCTGATCGTAGGCGGTCAGCACACCCGCCTCCAGGGTCTCGAGCGCATCGGCATCGAGGCAGCGGGCCACGGTCTCGTCGACCATCGCGTGCAGATCGGCGGCGGCGGCGGCCGGCCGTTCGAGCACGCTGAAGTGCGTCGGCGCCACGCGTTCGGGGTCGAGCTGCACGATCCGGTCGATCGATGCATGCATGGCTTCCGGGTCGAACTGCGTCGGCGGCGTCTCGGGGACGGTAAACGGCCCGTCGGGGCCGTCCAGCTCGGGATAGGCGACGCCGAAGGCGTCACCGGCGATGACGGTGGCCGTGCGCGCATCCCACAAGCTCTGGTGATCGCGTGCATGGCCGGGCGTGTAGAGCGCCGTGAGGCGCCCGCCCGGCGGCAGCGCCATGCCGTCGCTGGTCTCGACGATGCGCTCGGCCGCCACCGGCTCCGGGGCGTGCTCGCGGTCGACGAGCTCGTCGCCGAGCACCGCTCGCGTGCCCTGCTCCAAGCGCGATGGATCGACGATGTGCGGCGCAGTGGCCGGATGGGCGTACAGCCGCGCGCGCGGCAAGGCGGCCATGAGCGGCCCCATGCCGCCGGTGTGGTCGAGATGCGCATGCGTGGCGACCACGGCCTCGACGGCGTCGCGGCCCAGGCCGGCACGCTCGATCGCGGCCAACAGCGATGGCACGCTCGCCGCGGTCGCGCAATCGACGACGGCGGCACGGCCGTCGTCCACCACCACGAAGCAGGCTGTGTGGCGCGGTCGCACATAGCCGCTGTCGAAGCGATAGATCCCGTCGGCGATGCGCTCGAGCTGCGCATCGCCGGCCTGCGTGTCCGTTGCGCTCATGGAGGCCTCCCGGGCGGGTCGGCTCCCGTATATAACGCCCGCGGCCGCACGCTGCAAGCCGGCCCGCGCACGGCAGCGCAGCCTTCCACAATCTGGCGTTTCCCCCCGCCGCGCCGATTGACTGCCACTGGCGGCGCGCGACAATGCGGGCAAAGGCCCCACGGGGCCACATTCCGGGGGAAACGCATGCCGAGCACGTCGGACGATTGGGGCCGATTCGGCGCGGAGTGGATCCGCCGGCCCGCCGGGCGGTACGCCCGCAACCCGCGCAAGCTGGCCGAGCTGATCGGCCGGGCCCAGCGCAAGGCCAACACCCACCAGGGCCCCTTGGCCGACCTGCGGGGCGAGGTGCTGCTGCTGGTCCGCATGCTGCGCGCCTATGCCAGCGGGGCGTACCCGGACCTACCGTGGTCCACCGTGGTGTCGGTCGTGGGCGCCTTGCTGTACTTCGTCACGCCGATCGACCTCATCCCCGACGTGGTCGCCGGCGCCGGCCTGCTCGACGATGCGGCCGTGCTCGCCTGGACCGTGAGCTGGGTCCGCCGCGACCTGCGCCAGTTCGAGGCCTGGGAGCAGGACGCGTACGACGACGCGTGCATCGATCGGCCGTGATCCCCCTGATCGGCCCGCCGCGATGGCCCGTGCCTGCTTCCGCTTCTACGAGGAGCTGAACGACTTCCTCCCGCCCGAGCGACGCAAGACGGCGTTCGTGCACGCATTCGACCGACGTGCATCGGTCAAGGACATGATCGAGTCGTTCGGCGTGCCCCACCCCGAGGTGGAGCTGATCGTCGCCAACGGCGTCTCCGTGGACTTCGACCACATCGTCGGCGACGGCGACCGCGTGGCGGTCTATCCCGTCTTCGAGGCCCTCGACATCCGCCCGGAGCTGGCGCTCCGTCCCGAGCCACTGCGCGCCTTGCGCTTCGTGCTCGACGGCCATCTGGGCACGCTGGCGCGCTACCTGCGCCTGTGCGGCCTCGACAGCGCCTACCGCAACGACATCGAGGACGCTGGCCGCGATCTCGGCCGCCCAGGGACGCATCCTGCTGACGCGCGACCGCCACGCGCTCAAGCGCCGCATCGTCACGCACGGCTACTGGATCCGCCAGCACGACCCGCGCGCGCAGCTCGCCGAGGTCTTCCGGCGCTTCGACCTCTACGACGCCGTGGCCCCGTTCACCCGCTGCGCGCACTGCAACAGCCGCCTGGAGGACGTGCCCAAGACCGCCGTCGAGCATCGGCTGGAGCCGCTGACGCGGCGCTATTACGAGCGCTTTCGCCGCTGCATCGGCTGCAGCCGCCTGTACTGGCGCGGCACGCACGCCCAGGCCATGCAGCAACTGATCGATTCGGTCCGCGCCGAAGCCGGCCGCTAGGGCCTGTTAACGTTTCCCGCGGTCGTCGCGTTGTGGCTCCCTTCCGGGCCCCGCAAGGCGCGAGGAACGAGTGTAGCGTGCACTACACGAGTGACGAGCAACGCAGCGCGGCCCGGATTGCGGGCCACAGCCCTTCGGGGCGATCGCGGGAAGTGTTCAGGCCCTAACGCGCCCATGGGCAGCGCGACGGGCGTGCGGTAGCCTGAGCCGGCATCCCGCTGTCTCCGGTTGCCCATGCACCTGCTGCTGCTCGCGCTCGTCGTTCTTGCCGTGGTCTTCGGGCCGGGCCTGTGGGTGCGCCGCGTCATGCAGCGCTACCACGAACCCGCCGACCGCTATCCGGGCACCGGCGCCGACCTGGCGGTGCACCTGCTCAAGCGCTATGGGCTGGCGCATGTGCGCGTCGAGCGCAGCGACGCGGGCGATCACTACGACCCGCAGGACAAGGCCGTGCGACTATCGCCGGCCAACTACGACAGCCGTTCCCTGACGGCAATCACCGTGGCCGCGCACGAGGTCGGCCACGCGCTGCAGGACGCGCAGGGCTTCGCCCCGCTGCGCTGGCGCACGCGCCTGGTGCGCGCGACGCACAACGCCGAGCGGGTGGGCGCGGCGCTGCTCATGGCCTCGCCGTTTCTGGGCATGGTCACGCGGGCGCCCGGCATCGGGCTGATGACCTTCCTGGGCGGGATCCTGAGCCTCGGATCGTCCGCCGTGGTGCACATGGTCACACTGCCGACCGAGTTCGACGCCAGCTTCGTGCGCGCGCTGCCCATCCTCCGCCGCGACTATTTGGAGCGGGCCGATCGGCCGCATGCGCGCCGCATCCTCATGGCCGCCGCCCTGACCTACGTCGCGGCCTCGCTGATGAGCCTGCTCAACATCGCGCGCTGGTGGGCGATTCTGCGGCGCTGACGAACCACCCCGGTCCGGACTCGATGTCCGCCGCCCGCGCCGCTCGTCCGGCCCCTTCCCCCGCACGCAGCAGTCGGGCACGATCGCGTTGGTTCGCAGCGACGCTCGAGGCGATGGCGATGCCGGACGCACCGTTGAGATTCGACGGCATCAGTGCCGTAACCGTGTATACCGCCGATATGGCCCGCGCGGTCGCCTTCTACGAGGCGGCCGGCTTCCAGCTGCATTACGGCGGGCCCGAGGCCGGGTTCACCAGCTTTCATGCGGGCGCGGGCTATCTCAATCTGATGGCCGGCACACCGCCCGATCACCCCTGGGGCCGGGTAATCCTCCACGTGTCGAACGTGGACGCGATGTACCGGCGCGTGTGCGCGGCCGGCCTGGCGCCCGAGACCGAGCCGGCCGATGCACCCTGGGGCGAGCGCTACTTCCATCTGCGCGACCCCGACGGCAACGAGCTGAGTTTCGCCCGCCCGATCGAAAAGCGCGCCTGAGCGCCGGCTGCCTTGGCACATCCGCCGCCATCTGTTATGCAGAGTAACTGACAACAAAGCCCCGCTCGGTCGGGGCGACGCCCTGGGCGGCTCTCGCACGATCTCGGCCGCGTCCGCCGCATGCGGTGCGGCGCGATCGGCCGCTGCGCAAGCGGGCCTGCAGGAGCGCCAAGCCGCGCCACGGCCGGCATGCACAGGGCCGATACACTCATCCATCTAGCCGCATAGGGCACTAGGAGGAGCGCCGATGGAATGGTCCGAGGCCTTGCCACCATGGGCCATGTTCGCGATGGTCACGCTCGCCGGCGTGCTGTTGATCGTCGCGCTGGCGCTCGCGTTCCGCCGGCGCGTGGGCGACTCGTTCCCATACCATCGCCAAGCGGTCGTACTATCGCCGGAAGAGCGCGCGTTGCACCAGGGCTTGCAGCAAGCGGTGGCCGACCGGGCGCTGCTGCTGTCCAAGGTGGGCGTGGCCGATGTCCTGAGCGTCCGCCGCAACCTCTCGCGACGGCGCGCCGCCGCGGCCCTGCAGCGCATCGCCGGCCTCTCGTTCGATTTCGTCGTCTGCGAGCCGCAAGACACGCGCCCCTTGGTCGCGGTCGAGTTGGAACGCCAGGAGACCGGCCAGCGGCGCCGGCGCGACCGCTTCCTGGACGAGGCCTGCCACGCCGCCGGACTCGGGCTGCTGCGCGTGCCCCCCAGCGAGCAGTACGCCGCCGAGGACCTGCGCGAGCAGCTGCGCCCCTACATCGACCGGAGCGAGCGCTTCAGCGGCGGCGAGGTCACCCCCGACGGCCGGCGCGAGCCCATCCTCGATCTGCCGGCCGAATGAGCCCGCCCGCACGAGCGGCCCCGTCGCCCGGCGCGCTCTCCCCCGGACCCCTTTTCCCCAAGGAAGAGGGGGTAACTGCGTCGATCCGTGTGCGAATCGCCGGTGCGGGCTTCGTCCCGAAACGGGCGGACCAAGCGCGCGCCAGCGTGCGATCCTGCCATCCCGGATGGCATCAACCATGGGGCTGTCCAGGGCACGCGTGATAGCCCCGTCTGCGCCGGCCCGCCCCGATGCGCCCTTGCTCCGCCGTGGGGGAGCAGGCCGGCACCGCGAAGCGGCGGCCGTCCATACGAGAGGCCCACGAGACCTCTCGCATTTGCGCAAGCCACCGCCAGACGGCATCCTACGCTCCCCAAACCGCCGCCCGTCGGCGGTTTGCGCTTGCAACCGGGGGAGTCCGCTAGCTCCGGACTGAGAGTGCGCCGAAGGGCGCAGACCCCTCGAACCTGATCAGGAGAGGGCCTGGTCGAGCGATGCCCCGCCTAGCGCGCACGGCTGCTCGAGCAGTCCCTCCGGACCTGCGTAGGGAGGCCAACCATGCCCACGATCTCCGTGGCGGCGGCAGCGCTGCTGCTCGTCGCCGTGCTCGCCCTGTTCGCTTGGCTGGGACTGCGCGCCCGCGCCGCGGCCGGCTCGCTGGACGACTACCTCACCGCCCGCGGCTCGCAATCGGCCCTGCCGCTGGCGCTTTCGTTTCTCGCCTCGGGCGCGGGCGCCTGGATCCTGTTCGCGCCGCCGGAAGTCGGAGCCTTCGTCGGCCCCATCGGCATCGCGGGCTATGCCCTCGGGGCGGGCGCGCCGTTTCTGGTGTACGCCCTGGTCGGACCACGCATCCGGCGCATCGCGCCCCAGGGACATGGCCTGACCTCGTTCCTGCGCCAGCGCTACGGCCCCGTATTCCACAGTTACGCCGTGGCACTGTCGGTGCTGTACATGCTCACCTTCGTGACCGCGGAGCTGACCGCGGCGGGCTCGGTGACGGGGCTGCTGAGCGGTGTCCCGCCCTGGATCGCGGTCGCATTGGTCGCGGCCACCACGCTGCTCTACACCACCTGGGGCGGCCTGCGCGCCAGCCTTCGCACCGACCGCTGGCAGGCGGTGCTGCTGGTGGTCCTGCTGCTGGGGGCCGCGTTCGCGGCCGCCGCGGCCCTGCCGGAGGCCGGCGAGTCCGCCGCGGCGCCCGCAGGGCTCGGCTGGAGCGCCGGCCTCACCCTCATCATCGCGGTCACGGCCGCCAACCTGTTCCACCAGGGGTACTGGCAGCGGGTCTGGTCAGCGGCTTCGGGCACGGCGCTGGCCCGCGGCGCGGTGGCCGGCGGCCTGGTGTCGACGGCGGTCATCGCGGTGACCGGGGTGCTGGGGTTGATCGCGGCACGTGCGGGCCTGCCGCTGGGCGAGCCGCCGGCGCCGCTGTTCGCGCTCTTCGGGCTCGGCCCCGAGTGGCTGGCGCCGCTGGTGCTGGTGCTGGCGGTGACGCTGGTCGCGTCCTCGGTCGATACGCTGGAGAGCGGGTTGGCCTCGCTGGTGGGTTCGGAGCGACCGCATCTGTCGCTCGCGCACGCGCGCTGGCTGACGGTCGGCCTCATGGTCCCGGCCGTGGCCGTGGCGCTGCAGGGCTACTCGGTGCTGCGCATCCTGCTGGTCGCGGATCTGCTCTGCGCGACGGCGGTGATCCCCGCGCTCGCGGGGCTGAGCTCGCGCGTGACCGGCCGTGCCGCGCTGGCGTCCGCGATCAGCGGCGTCGCCGGCGCGCTCGCCGGCGCGGCCTGGCAGCAGGGCTCACTGGCGGCCGTGACGTTCCCGGGCGGCGTCCCCACGCTGGGACCGTTCCTCGGCGCCATCGCCGCTTCGGGGCTCATCGTGGCGATTGCGGCGACGATCAGCCGCGAGCGCATCGATCCGGCCCAGGCCGGCGCGTCCGTGCCGCAGCTCGAACGCGGTTGAAGCGGTCATGAAAAAAAACCGCCCGCCCGGCGGCGGCCGGACGGGCGGGGCCGATGGCATCGGCGGCCGATCAGCTCCCGCTGATCTCGATACGCCGCGAGGAGCGCTGGGCGTCCTCCGACTTGGGCAGGCGCACGGTCAGCACACCATCGGTGAAGCGCGCCTCGATCCGGTCCGGCTCGACGTTGTCCGGAACCCGGAAGCTACGCCGGAACGAACCGTAGCTGCGCTCGGTCAGGTGATAGCCGCGCCGCTTGTCCTCGCGCTCGTCCGCGCGCTCACCCGAGATGGTCAGCATTCCGCTGGAGTAATCCACCGCGACGTCGTCGCGCTTGAGCCCCGGCAGGTCCACCTCGAGCTCGTAGGCCTCGTCGGTTTCGCTCAGGTCGGTCTGACCGAGCGCCGACTCCATGCGGCCCAAGGGCGAGCCGAACGCCTCGAACAAGTCCGTCGGCGAGCGTACGTTCTCGATCAGATCGTTGGAGCGCCCACCGTAGAGGCGGTCGAATAGCCGGTTCATCTCGCTGCGCAGGGACCCGAACGCGCCGGGCCCACGAACCGGCACATTGGCGTCGCGCTCACGTGCAACCTCATTCCTTGCCATAACCCATCACCTCCTTTTCGTTCCACGGTTTTCGCGTCACGCCAATTCACTGTGGATCCGGGTTCGGCGTTTTCAAGGCCCGCGCAGGTGGCGTCATGGTGGCCCGGCCGCCACCGGAAGCCGCCCGGTGCCGAATCGGTGCTGGCGTGACTACCCAGCCGGCTGCGGCTCGGCGAGCAGGTCGTCCAGATCGAGGCGCTGCGTGCCCATTGCCAGATGGCCGGCGGCGTCGGCCGGCCACTGCTCGATCGGGCGATCCCAGTACAGCTCGACGCCGTTGCGGTCGGGATCGCTGAGGTACAGCGCCTCGCTGACGCCATGGTCAGCCGCCCCGTCGAGGTCGATCCCCGCGGCGATCACTCGCCGCAGGGCATCGGCCAAATCCGCGCGGGCGGGATAGCGGATGGCGAGATGGAACAGCCCCGTCGTGCCGGGCGGCGGGGGCGGTGCCCCCAGGCTCTCCCAGGTATTGAGGCCGATATGGTGGTGGTAGTCGCCCGCAGCGATGAACGCGGCGCCCTCGCCCCAGCGCTGGCGTAGGCCGAAGCCGAGGACTCCGCAGTAGAACGCCAATGCCCGCTCCAGGTCCGAAACCTTGAGGTGCACATGGCCGATATCCGCTTGCGGCGAGATCGGTCGGTCCCAATCCACGCCGCTCGCGGGGCGTCGCGCATCATCTGCCATCGCCCAACTCCTGCCGTTCACCCGGAAACTGATTGTCCACCTGCTGGTCCCATCTGGGAACGCCCGCCGGACCGCCGGCCGGCTCCGCCGGATGACCGCGACATGGTCTCTCACCGCCCGACCCGCGCCGTCTGCCGGGAGCCGTCTCCTGACCATGTCCGGCGGCTGGGGTCCGCGTACCGGCGTATTGGGAGTGGATGAACGCATGGCGGATTCGCACGAGCCCCGCTTGGCGCTGGGCGTCGCTGGCCTCGAGGACATCCTCTGCGGCGGGCTGATTCCGCGGCGCACCTATCTGGCCAAGGGCGGGCCCGGGACGGGCAAGACCACGCTCGGCCTCCATTTCCTGCGCGCCGGTCCGCCCGACGAGAGCTTGCTGGTCTCGCTGGGCGAGAGCGAGACGGAGATGCGCAACAATGCCGAGCGCGTCGGGCTGCCGCTCGCCGGCATTCCCGTGGTCGACCTGTCGCCGATGGCCAACGATCCGTCGGCGCACGAAGCCTACACCCTGCTGGAAAGCTGGGAGGCCGAGGGCACGACGATCCATGACCAGATCCTGGCTCAGGCCGAACCCTACCGGCCGAGACGGGTGTTCATCGACTCGATCAGCACCATGCGCTACCTGACACCGGATACCTTCCAATTCCGGCGTCAGGTGCTCTCGCTGATGCGCACCTTCGAGGACAAGGGCGCGACCATTTTGTTGACGGCACAGACGGCCGAGGACTGCAACGACGCCGATTTGCTATCGCTCAGCGACGGCGTGATTGACTTCGAGCGGGTGACGGAAGGACGCATCTGCCGGGTCTTGAAGATCCGCGGCTCCGGCTTCGTCGAGGGCAATCACCATTACGAGCTCACCGGCAGCGGCATGCATGTCTATCCGCGCTTGGTGCCGGGCGACCATTATCGCCCGTCGCCGCCATCGGAGGCACTTTCCTCGGGAATCCCTGGCATCGACGCCCTGACCCGCGGCGGGATCGAGCGCGGCACCGTCACCATTCTTTCCGGCCCCGCCGGGGCCGGCAAGACGTCCCTCGGCATGCACTTCCTGAACCACGCGGCCGGGCGCGGCGAACGCTGCGTACTCTATTCGTTCGACGAGCGCTTCTCGACCTTTGCCCCCCGCTGCGAGGGCCTTGGCATCCCCGTCCACGAGTTGATCGAGCGGGATGCGCTCCGTTTCGATGCGATCGAGCCCATGCGGTACAACCCGGACGAGTTCGCCGTCGAGGTCCGCGAGGAAGTCGAGCAGCGCGGCGCCAGCCTGGTCATGCTCGACAGCCTGTCGGGCTATCAGCGCGCCATGCGCGGCGCGGAACTCGTCGCGCGCGTCCACGCGCTATGCCGCTATCTCGCCAACATGGGCGTGACGGTCATCGTGGTCAACGAAGTCCATGCGGTCGCGGGCGGCGACTTCCATGCCACCGAGTACGGTATCAGCTATCTGGCGGACAACATTCTGCTGGTCCGCTACGTCGAGGTCGGGGGCGAGCTACGCAAGAGCGTCGGCGTGCTCAAGAAGCGCACCGGCGGCTTCGAGCTCGGACTGCGCGAACTCATCTTCGAGGACGGGGGCCTCAGCGCCGGTGAACCGCTGTCGAATGTCACGGGCGTTCTCGAGGGCGTCCCTCATGTGACGGGCACGACGGGCAGCCCACGCGAATTCACATGACCAACCGGATCGACGGCGAGCCCAAGTCGGTCATCACGATTGATCTCTCGGGCCAGGGCAATATGCGCCTGCTCGAGGGGGTGCTCGCCCAGGAGCACGAGTTGGAGATCGGCACGCGCGACGGCGCGCTCGAGCTGTCCGATTTGACGATCGTCGACCCGGTCACGCTGCGCCAGCGCGAACAGCCGATCCGAGAGGCGCGCGAGCGGGCAGCGCCGGTGGTCTTGCCCGTCTTGCTCATCGCGGAGAAACGCGATCTGCGCAACGGCGTGGTCGAGCGCCACCTCGGACGCACCGTCGACGACGTCGTGCGCGTCCCGACCACGGCCGTGGAATTGCGCACCCGGATCGGGAACCTTTTGCGGCTGCGCCGGCTCTCGCGCGAGCAATACACACGTCATCAGGTCACCGAGCAAGCGCTGCGCGGGACCGCCCGCGCGCTGCGCGCGCTCAATGCCGGCAACGAGGTGCTGGTACGCGTGCAGCAGGAGCAGGAGCTGCTCGATGGCATCTGCCAGATCATCATCGACGAGGGCCGCTATCCGCTTGCCTGGGTGGGATTTCAACCCGCGGATGACTCGGCTGTGGGCGACGGACTCGAAGTGCACAGCTGGGCGGGCCGGGCCGACCTGGAGGTCGCCGGCGCGATCACGGCCGCGGGCCCGATCGCTAAGGCCCTGGCGAACGGCACCGCGCAGATCGTCGGCAATCTACCCAACCAGCCGCACGCGTGGCCGTTCGAGCTCGCGCGCCCGGACGATCTGGCAAGCGCGCTGATCCTGCCGGTTGCGCCGCACATGGGGAGTGCCGGCGTGCTCGCCATCTACTCGCGCGCACCGGGGGATTTCAGCGACGAGGAGTGCGACCTGCTCGAGCGTTTGGCGGCCAACGTCATGCTCGGGGTCGGGACCATCCGGGCCGACCACGACCGCGAACGCCAGCGCAGCGCGATCCACGAGTTGGCCTTCTCGGATCCGCTGACCGGGCTGTCCAACCGCACCCACCTGGTCGCACGTCTCGATCAACTGCTGCACGACGGGCTCGAACGCCGCCTGGCGATCCTGTTCGTGGATCTGGACCACTTCAAGCTGGTCAACGATGCCCTGGGCCACGTGGCCGGCGACGAGGTCCTGCGGCAGGTGTCCCATCGCCTCGCCAACGCCGTGCGGTGCGGCGACCTGGTCGCGCGCCAGGGAGGCGACGAATTCATCGTGGTCATGAGCGATGAGCCCCGCACCGACGGGGGCGCTGCGCACGCCGCCGATCCGACGGGCTTCGCCCGGACGGCGCGCGAGCTCGCTGCGAATATCGCGCACAAGCTGCGTGAGCCACTGATCGTTGGCGGCTACGAGCGCCGCGTGGGCGTGAGCATCGGCGTGAGCCTGTATCCGGATCACGGCGGGGACGCCGAGTCCTTGATCGACAAGGCCGACACGGCCATGTACGGCGCCAAGGTCGACGGCGGCAGTCGCATCGCGTTATACGAACCGTCGATGTCGCGCGAACGCCGCCACCGCCTCTCGCTCGAGGCGCGCCTGCACCGGGCGGTCGACGAGGGCGAGCTCGAGCTCCGCTACCAACCCATGGTCGATCTCGCGAGCGGGCACATCGTCGGCGCCGAGGCGCTGCTGCGCTGGCCGCAGGCGAACGGCAGCTTCGTTGCGCCGAGCGAGTTCATCCCGGTGGCCGAAGAGACCGGGTTGATCATGGGGATCGGCGAATGGGTTCTCGACACCGCCTCGCGCCAGATCGCGCAATGGCGTGCGCAATCGCTCGCCATCCCCGTGGCGGTCAACATCTCGCCGCGCCAGTTGCAGCTGCCCGGCGACCAGCGGCGCTTCGCCGAGCTCGTGGCCGCCCACGTCGACCCCGCGTGGGTCGAACTCGAAGTGACCGAGAACGTGCTGATGGCCAACCCCGAGGCGACCGAGGATGCGCTACGCGCCTTCACGGAGCAGGGCTTTCGACTGGCCGTCGACGACTTCGGCACGGGCTACTCCTCGCTGACGCGGCTGCAGAATCTGCCTCTCCAAACGCTCAAGATCGACAAGGCCTTCGTCGCCGATCTCGGGCGCACGCGCAGCGGCGAGGGCATCGTCCACGCCATCATCGGGCTCGCGCGCAGTCTCTCGATGTGCCCCCTAGCGGAAGGCATCGAGACTGACCGCCAGCGCACGATGCTGCTGGCCGAAGGCTGCGAATACGGCCAGGGCAACTGGTTCAGCCAGCCCGTCTCGGCCGACCGGCTGGTCGAGCTGGTGCGCAGCGAGGCGGCCGCCCCGTCCGGCCGCATCGGCTAGGGCCAGGTAACGCTTCCCGCGATCACCGCGGCAGGGCCCGTGTGCTGCGAGGCGGGCCCGGTCCGCCGCCAGTGACGCGGGCGTTCGCGGCCAGTACGCTAGTGTCCTGTCTCGCACAACGTTTGATTTCTCGCCGGGTCTTGCGGCGCCTGGCGGCGTTGCGCCTCCTCACCATAGGGCGCGCTATGGCTCGTCGGCGCGCCTTGCCAGGCGCCACAATCCCTCGACGAGAAAAATTCAAAGAACTTACGAGACAGGACACTAGAGCCTGTTACCATTTCCGCGGTCGTCGCGGCGATCGCGGGAAGTGTTAACAAGCCCTAGCGCAGGTGGAACGATGCGGGAAGCGCCGCGGATGCAGCAGGACGACAACGGCGTGCCGGACGGGCGCCCACGCAACCCGGCCGCAGAGCGCAACAAGGAACCGATCCGCGAGGTTCTGGCGCGCGTGTTGCCCGCCCGCGGCACGGTGCTGGAGGTGGCCAGCGGCACGGGCGTCCACGCGCTGCACTTTGCCGCCGGCCTGCCGCAGCTCGTGTGGCAGCCGAGCGAGGCCGATCCCGAGCTGCGCGAGAGCATGGCGCAGGCCGTGCGTGCGCAAGCCCCGGCCAACGTTCGAGCGCCGGTGGCACTGGATGTGCGGCAACCTGCCTGGCCGATCGAGCATGCCGATGCCCTCGTATGCATCAACCTCACCCACGTGGCGCCGTGGTCGGCGACCGAGGCGCTGCTCGACGGCGCCGGTCGCATCCTGCCCGCCGGCGGCACGGTGGTGATCTATGGCCCCTTCCGGCGCGACGGCGGCCACACCGCCGAAAGCAACCGTGCCTTCGACCAGGCTCTGCGCGCACGCGATCCGGAATGGGGCCTGCGCGACGTCGAGACCGTGGCCGATGCCGCCAATGCCCGCGGACTGCGCCTGAGCGAGATCGTCGAGATGCCCGCGAACAACTTCTGCGCCGTCTTCGGTCGGGCGAGCTGACGCCCTCGCATTCGGCTACGTACGCGGAATCGGGGTATGGGTCCGGTGAAGCTAGCTCTGATCCGGTGACGCGGGCTTATCCGGCAGCGGTTAACAAGCAAGACGACCCAGCGTTAATCGGCCATGACACGGCAGCAGTCCTTTATTCGCTAACGCCAGCCGACTCGTCATTCGCCTCGGCAAACAGCGATTCCAGCATCGAGCAGTCGGGCGTGGCACCGCCGCTGCAGCATGCGATCAAGTCCGCAAGCGTCGCCTCCATCCGCTTCAAATCTTCCAGTCGCGCATGAACGTCGGTCAGATGCGCTTGCGCGAGACAGCGCATGTCCTCGCAGGTGTAAGTGCCGCCATCGATGAGCTCGAGCATTTTCCGTACCTCTTCCAGGCTGAATCCCAGCTCGCGCGTCCGGCGCACGAAGCGCAACCGCCGCAGATGCGCGTGTCCGTACTGGCGGTAGTTGTTCGCCGCCCGCGCCGGCGGCGGCAACACGCCGACCCGCTCGTAGTACCGGACCGTCACCACCTGACACCCGCTTGCGCGGGCCAATTCGCCGATCTGCATCGTTACGATCCCGCTTGACCCTATATCGGCTATAGGGTCGATGCTTTGGGCCGTCGAACGCAACGGCCGCGATGGATATCCATGTCGCAAGCCCCACGGGACGCCGCCCGTTCTGCGGCGAGGTCAATGGTCCCGGCCCAGCGCCGGGACCGGTGGCTCGCCGGGGGCGGTGTGGTCGGTGCCCTGCTGGCATCGGCCTGCTGCGTGCTGCCGCTGGCGTTGTTCTCGCTGGGCATCGGCGGTGCCTGGATCGGCGAACTCACCGCGTTGGCACCGTACAAGCCGTGGTTCTGGGCGGCGGGGGCCTCGTTCGTGGCGGGTGGATTCGTCAGCGCGTGGCGCGGGCGACGGGCGTGCCGGATCGATGGCGGCTGTCCGCCGCCCCGACTGCAGCGTGTCACCCAGGCACTGCTTGGATTCGCCGCGCTTTTGCTGCTGGTGGTCGCGTCGTGGCCGGTGATCCTGCCCGTGCTGATGGGGGAATGAGGAGATGAACATGATGACCCGGTCAATGGTCGCCGCTGCACTGGCGCTGCTCGCGAGCACTGCCGGCGCGGCCGAACGGACCGTGACGCTCGAGGTCGAGGACATGACCTGCGCCAGTTGTCCGTACATCGTCGACAAGGCCCTGGAGCGTGTCGAAGGCGTTGCGGATGCGACCATCTCGTACGAGAAAGGCACGGCCGTGGTGCGCTTCGACGACGCCCAAACGGACACGGATGCGCTGATCCGCGCGACGGATGCGGCGGGTTACCCCTCGCGACTTCGGGATTAATGCCGTGACCCCGGACCACAAATGGCTCGTGGCGGGCGGCATTGTCGCGGCCATCTGCTGCCTAACGCCCATTCTGGTTGTCCTGCTTGCCGGCCTCGGCGTGTCCTGGGCCGTCGGGGATTCCGGCTATGTCGCAGTGGGCGCGTTCGTGCTCCTGCTCGGCGCAGCCGCCTATGCCGGGCGGCGCTTCTGGCGCTATCGCGCCAGCGGCCGCGACGAGCGTTGCTGACTCCGTTACTCGAACGCGGTTCACCGGAGCAAGCCCTATGGATCGGACTGAGCTCGTGATCGAAGGGATGACCTGCGATGCCTGCGCCCGGCACGTGGAACGCGCACTGAACTCGCTTTCGGGTGTGGATGCGAGCGTATCCTATGCCGCGGGCACCGCTGATGTCCGGCGGATTGCCAGCGTCGGCCACAATGCCCTCGAGCGCGCCGTCGAGGGTGCGGGCTACCGCGTCACTCACGCCGCCGGCAGCCCAGAGCGGCCGGACGATGGCACCGGGCAAGACATCGTCGTCATCGGAAGCGGCGGCGGGGCCTTTGCGGCCGCCATCCGAGCGGCCGAGCGTGGCGCGCGCGTGACGATGATCGAGCGCGGGACGCTCGGCGGCACCTGCGTGAACGTCGGCTGCGTGCCGTCGAAGATCCTGCTGCGCGCCGCCGAGCTGAACCACCGGCGGCGTCATCATCCATTCGCAGGTCTGCCCACCGGAGGCGGCGCCGTCGCCCGCCCGGCGCTCCTCGGACAACTCCAGAACCGCGTCGAAGAGCTGCGCCAGGACAAGTACGAGCGCATCCTCGCGGAGACCGACGGAATCGACCTCATTCGCGGCGATGCTCGTTTTATCGACGCGGGCACACTCAGCGTCCACCCGGTAAACGGGGAAACCCTGCACCTGGCGCCGGACCGCATCCTCGTCGCCACGGGCGCTTCGCCGACCGTGCCGCCGATCTCCGGGCTCGCCGAGACCCCCTGGTGGACGTCGACCGACGCCCTCTTCACGAGTGACGTGCCGCAGCACCTGGCGGTGATCGGCGCTTCTTTCGTCGCCTGCGAGATCGCCCAGGCCTTCCGCCGCCTCGGCAGCGAGGTCACCGTCCTGGCGCGCAGCCGTCTCCTGAGCTACGAAGCCCCCGAGGTCGGGGACGCCCTGGAGGCGGTCTTCGAGGCCGAGGGCATCCGCGTGCTGCGGGAGCAGCAGGCCCAGCGCGTTACCCACGACGGACAGCGCTTCACGCTCGAACTCAAAGGCGAGCGCGTCGAAGCAGACCGACTGCTCGTCGCGACGGGCCGGGCCCCGAATACAGCCGACCTCGGCCTGGACAAGGCCGGCATCGAAACGGATGAGCGCGGCGCGATCCGCATCGACAAGGGTCTGCGCACCTCGGCCGACGGCATCTACGCCGTCGGCGATTGCGCGACCATGCCACAGCTCGTCTATGTCGCCGCGGCCGCCGGTACCCGCGCCGCCGTCAACATGACCGGCGGTGAGACCGAACTCGACCTGTCGGTTCTGCCCTCGGTGGTCTTCACCGACCCCCAGATCGCCGCCGTCGGCCTCGACGAGATCCAGGCGCATGCGGATGGTACCGAGGTGGTCAGCCGCCGGATCGAACTCGACCAGGTCCCGCGGGCACTGGCCAACTGCGACACCCGCGGCTTCGTGCGCCTGATCGCAGAGGCCACGACCGGGCGGCTGATCGGCGCGCGCGTGGTGGCGCACAACGGCGGCGAGATCATCCAGTCTGCTGCGCTCGCGATCCGGGCGCACATGACCGTCGATGATCTCGCCGGCGAGCTGTTCCCGTATCTGACGCTGTCCGAAAGCCTGAAGCTCTGCGCGCAGACGTTCGCAAAAGACGTGAGCAAGCTCTCGTGCTGCGCCGGGTAGGGGATCAGGTTCCCTGGGCCACGTAGGAGGAAGAAACCGGATGAACCAGATGAAACAGCTTCTCCCCGGATGGCTCGGAACACACCTGTCGAGCTTCGAGACCTTTGCCCAATCTCGCGCCCGGCCCTGACAGCCGGCAGGCGCACCGGTATAATAGTGCCCTCCTCGCACGGCCCCCGCCGGACCGAACCGGCAAGCCGCACGGCCACCGCCCCACCCTTCCGGTGAGGCAAGCCCGCGGGACTCCCCCTCGGGCCAAGAAGGCCCGTTATCCGGCCCACCCCGCCACCGCGCGGGACCGTCCGCGCCGGCGCACGCCAGGAGGCATCATTCGCCAGCAACCGCCCGCCGTTGCATTCGCCGGCGGGTGGGAGTACGGAGACCGACTCCCCGCATGTACCAATCTTCGGAGCCTGACAGTACCACCGCCGCGCGCGGCATCCCCTTGTGGCTCTTGCTGCTCGCGGCGCTCACGGCGATCGGCCCGTTGTCGATCGATATGTACCTGCCGGCCCTGCCGGCCATCGCCAGCGGACTCGGCAGCGGCCCCGGCCCGGTCCAATTGACCCTCTCGGCGTTCCTCATCGGCATGGCCCTGGGCCAGCTGGTCTACGGCCCCCTCAGCGACCGCTTCGGGCGCAAGCCCCCAATCTACTTCGGCCTGGCGATCTACGTCGGCGCCTCGCTCGCCTGTGCCGCGGCCACCAGTGTGGAGGCCCTGATCGTCTGGCGCTTCGTGCAGGCCGTCGGTGCCAGTGCCGGCATCGTGATCGGCCGGGCCGTGATCCGCGACCGCACCGACACCACCGGCGCCGCACGCGCCCTATCGCTGCTGATGCTGGTGATGGGCGCCGCGCCCATACTGGCGCCCTCGCTCGGCGGTGGACTGCTGACCTTCGTTGGCTGGCGCGCCATCTTCGTGCTGCTCGCCGCGGCGGGCGCGCTGTTGTTGCTGGGCGTGCACTTCACGATGAAGGAGACCCTGCCCTCGACGGGGCGGGCATCGCTCAGTCCCATACGGATCGGCGGCGACTATGCCCGGCTGCTCGGGCGCCGGCACTTCGTCGCGCCCGCGCTGTGCGGCGCGCTGGCATTCGCCGGCATGTTCGCCTACGTCACCGGCGGACCGCATGTGCTCATCGACGGCCACGGCCTGGCGCCGCAGGACTTCGCCCTGATGTTCGGCATCAACGCCGTGGGCCTCATCGGCGCATCCCAGCTCAATCGCCATCTGCTGCGCCGCCATGGCCCCGAGGTGGTCCTCGGCCGCGCCATCTGGGCCCTGCCCGCCGCCGGGCTGGCCGCAGCGCTGCCGGTCTGGCTCGGGATCGACGTGCTGGCGCCGCTGCTGCTCGGGCTGTTCGCCTTCCTCGCCACGCTCGGCTTCATCATGCCCAATGCGGTCGCACTGGCGCTGGCCGGCACGGCCGACCGGGCGGGCGCGGCCTCGGCCCTCGCCGGGGCGCTCCAGTTCGTGCTCGGCACGCTCGGCGGGCTCGCGCTCGGCGCCTGGGGCGAAATCGGCGCGGCGTCACTGACGGGCACGATGCTGGTCAGCGCCGTCGCGGCCCTCGCCCTGCATCAGGCCGCGCTGGGCGGGCGGCCGGCCGCACGCGAGCGCCGCAGGCCGGTGCCGCGTCCGGACACCTGGACCGCCACCGATGCGGACCTCGGTGCCACGCCGGCGGCCGCCAGCGAGACGGAGCCCGCGGCGGGCTCCGTCCGCGAAGCGCCCGGGGCCAGTAGTCGCCCCTGAATCGCCCCTCTGGGCGCGGTCGAATCGGACGTGATCCATCCGATTCGGTCACGGCCTGGAGGTGCGATGAACGTTCTGATCGTGTACTACTCGACCTACGGCAACGTGTACACCATGGCGCGGGAGGTCGCCGCCGGCGTCAACGAGATCGACGGCGCCGATCCCATCCTGCGCCGGGCCGCCGAGCTCATGCCGGACTCGCTCATCGAAGGCGACGAGAGCATGCGCCACGGCCGGGATCTGCAGCGGGACGTGCCCCAAGTCAGCCTGGACGACTTCCGCGACGCCGGCGCCTTCGCCTTCGGCACGCCGACGCGCTACGGCAACGTCTCGTCGCAGCTCAAGAACGAGATCGACAAGCTGTCGCAGCTATGGCTCGAGGGCCAGTTCGAAGACAAGCCCGCCGGCGTATTCGCCTCGACCGCGAGCCTGCACGGGGGGCAGGAAACCACGGCCCACTCACTGATGGCCCCCCTGCTGCATCTGGGGATGCTGCCGGTCGGCGTACCCTATTCCACCCAGCAGCTATTCACGACCCAGGCCGGTGGTTCGCCGTACGGCCCCGGCCACGTCGCCGGCCCCAACAACGACCGCCCGCTGGACGAGGACGAGACCGCGATCTCGCGCTCCCTGGGCCGGCGCCTCGCGCGCCTGGGAACCACGCTGGAGGGCTGAACGCTCCGCCGGCCCCACCAATCGGCGCGCCCCGCCGCCCCCCGGGCGGCCCGCCCACCCACGCGCGCGGGGGGCCCGGCCCCCCCCCCGGGTGGTACCCCCGCGGGTGGTGTCAACGCCCCGCCGCCCCCCCCTCCCGCGCCGCCCGCCCCCCGCGGGGGGCGCCGACGAACCTCCGCGGCGGGCGGGCCGCGCGCCCCATCGGCGGTCCCATGCGGGCCGCCGCGTGGGACGTGAACGACCGCGTCAGTGCCTCGCGCTGGAGCGCCGTCCGCGCGACCCCGGACGACTCCGCCGGGGAGATCGGTGTGCGGCGCCGGTGCGCCGTGCGCTCGGCGCCATATTTGGGCAGTGCGCGCATGAGGTAGCCGCTCAGGCCATCAGGCCCGCCCGCTCTCCGGCGGGCTGTGCATATCCCGATATACGGCTTCGAGCACCCGGCCCTCCGGGTCGCGCACGAACACGGCATAGACCGGCTCGCCCGCGTGCGGACGCTGTTCGGGCGGATGCTGCGCCTCGCCGCCGGCGGCGCGAGCGGCCTGATAGAAGGCGTCGACTTGGTCGCGCGAGTGCGCTGCCAGTCCGACATGCACGCCGCGGCTGCCCGCGCCCGCGGCGTCGTCGTGCTCCGCGACCTGCACCCAGAACTCCGGTGCATCGCGGCCGTAGCCCACGGCCTCCGGGTGCTCACGCATGCGGCGACAACCCAGCGTGCCGAGCACACGGTCGTAAAACGCCAGTATGCGCGGCAGATCGCCCGTCGCGATCGACGCGTGTGCCAGCACCTGCCCGATCCGCTCATTCATAGCGCCTCCGTTCGCGTGTATCTCTCCGGGGCATGCGAGCCGCCTCCCCGGAGGCGCCGCCGCCGAGCTACATAGTATGCTGGCGCCCCGCCTGGGGCCTGCTAACACGCCCTACGGTTGTCGCGGCGATCGCGGGAAGCGTTAACAGGCCCTTGGGAGTGCCACATGTCCGACGCCGAAGACGACGCTCAGTTCACCACCGCGCACGCGGCCTGGCGGCAATTCCACGGCCTGCTACTCGAGCTGCCGGCGCCGACCCAGCCGGAGATCGACGGGCGGCTGTGGCGCTATCGGCGCGGGCACGAGACGGGTGCGCTGCGCGATTTTGCCGCCGGCACGCTCATGCTCGCGGGCATCGGCAAGGCCTTGGCCGACCTGAGCAGGGCGTTCAGCACCGGGGTCGGCGCGGCCGAAAGCCTGGTCTTCGCTCTCACCTGCGTCCTGTTGATCGCGGTCGGATCCCGCTCGCTCGCCCATCTGCGCGGGGCCGTCCAGCATCGCGCCATGGCCCAGCGAATCGGCACGGACGGTGTCGACTGGCCGCGCGCCGAGTCGATGCTGGCGGACGTGCGGGACCTCGACGTCCGTGCCTACTGCCAATCGGTGCGGACCCAAGGGCGTATGCTGCGCCGGGCGGAGGCGGCCCTCGCGCTCGAGCGCGGCCGCGGCACCCCGCCATTGTCGCGGACGGACGCGGATGCATTCACCGAGTTCGTACGCGAGGGCCGGAACGGTGCGGGGCGACGCGACTTCGCCGTCGCAGCGGCCTGTCTGATCGCCGTCGCCGCGACCCGTGTGCCCGGATTCGGGCCCATGTCGCTGCTGCCGGGGCTGATGCTGCTGGGGATCTGGACCTTCACCGACCTGCTCGGGCCGCTACTGCAACTGGCGCTCGACCCCTGGCAGCTACGGGCAGGCGGGCCTGCCTGCCGGCGGTTGCGTTATACGCTGGTGACCGATCTGGCGCCGCGTGCCGCCGTGCTGATCGCGGTGGTTGCCACCACGCTGGGTCTGGCGGGGCACGCGGGCGCGTTCGGCGGATGACGCGGCCCCGCAGGGGGCCGACGCGCGGCCGGCCCCGCGTCCACTACATGCGCTCGACGATCGCCTCGCCGAACTCACTGCAGCTAATCTGCGTGGCGCCCTCCATGAGCCGGGCGAAGTCGTGGGTGACGCGCTTGCTCGCGATCGCCGCGTCCATGCCCGCGAGCACCCGATCGGCCGCCTCGTTCCACTTCAAGTGGCGCAGCATCATCTCGGCCGACAGCACCATCGAGCCGGGGTTGGCCATGTCCTTGCCGGCCAGATCCGGGGCGGTGCCGTGCGTCGCCTCGAAGATCGCGTGGCCGGACTGCGAATTGATGTTGCCGCCGGGCGCGATCCCGATGCCACCGACCTGCGCCGCCAGGGCGTCGGAAAGGTAGTCGCCGTTCAGGTTGGGCGTGGCGACCACGTCGTAGTCGGTCGGGCGTAGCAACACCTGCTGCAGCGCGTTGTCCGCGATGGCATCGTTGACCAGTACCCGGCCAGCCGCCGCCGCGGCCTCTTGCTCGCGGTCGGCCGCTGCCTGACCCTGGTCGGCCGCAGTGCGCTCCCACTGGCGCCGGGTATACACCTGCTGGCCGAACTCGCGCTCGGCCAGCTCGTAGCCCCAGGCCCGGAATGCCCCCTCGGTGAACTTCATGATGTTGCCCTTGTGCACCAGGGTGACCGACGTGCGGCCCTCGGCGATGGCGTACTCGATCGCCGCACGCACCAGACGCGTCGAGCCCTCGCGCGAGATCGGCTTGACCCCGATGCCGCAGTCCCCGGGGAACCGGATCTTGCGGTAGGCCTCGGGGAAATGCTGCTGCAGCAGCTCGAGAAAACGCTGGTTGTCGTCGGTGCCCGCTTCGAATTCGATGCCCGCGTAGATGTCCTCGGTGTTCTCGCGGAAGATCGCGACATCGACATCCTGGGGGTTCTCGACCGGCGACGGCACGCCCTCGAACCAGCGCACCGGCCGCAGGCAGACGAATAGATCCAAGGTCTGGCGCAAGGCCACGTTGAGCGAGCGGATGCCACCGCCAACCGGCGTGCCCATCGGCCCTTTGATCGAGATCAGGTACTCGCGAATGGCGTCGACGGTCGCGTCTGGCAGCCACTGGCCGGTCGCGTGATAGGCCTTCTCGCCCGCGAGCACCTCCATCCAGTGGATGCGGCGCCCACCGCCATAGGCCTTCTCGACCGCGGCGTCGACCACGCGGCGCATCACGGGCGTGATATCGCGCCCGACGCCGTCGCCCTCGATATAGGTGATGATCGGGTTGTCCGGCACGCTCAGCCCGCCGTCGGCGAAGCCGATCTTCGCGCCCTCGGCCGGCACTTCGATTCCCGCCATATCGCCTGCACTCCTGAATCCCGCAAGAAGGCGGATTAGTGTTCCATAATCCGGCCGGGCACGATAGGCGCGCTCCCACCCCGGGCTGCCCGAGCGCGACGGGCGTGGATGCTATAATGGTCGTTTTACCCAGTGGCGGAGTACCCGATGAGTGACGGCGAACAGGAATTGCAGCTCTCGGTCGACATGGTCCGGGACATCCAGGAACGCCTGAAGCAGGACGACGAACGCGCCGCCGATTCCGGTGTCGCCGCGCAGTATCTGGCCGCGGTCATCGGCTTTCTGCTCGGCCAGATCAGTGCCGAGAACGAGAAGAAGAAGGAATTCCTGAGCCAGTTGCAGGAATTTGCCGCGGGCGTGGTCGACGACGTCGAGGCCCAGCAGGAGATGCAGAGCGCTCAGCCGGGCAGCGGCGGTAGCGGTGGCGGTGCGCAAGCAGGCGCGACCGAGGACCAGTCGGGCATCTGGAAGCCGGGCGATCCGTGACCCCCGCCTGAATCGTCCGAGGGGCGGGCCCCGAGCCCGCCCCGCATGTCCTGCCCCCCACGTCAACTAGGGCCTGTTAACCCTTCCCGCGGTCGTCGCGTTGTGGCCCCAATCCGGGCCC
>CAZVBX010000044.1:0-24084 GCA_964625925.1 uncultured Ectothiorhodospiraceae bacterium
GCGAGCGTGGCCTGCCGCAGGTGATCCGACTGGACAACGGCCCCGAGTTCCTCGGGCGGCGCTCATCGGAATAACGCCGCACAGCCGGCACCGTAGTTTTCATTCACCTCCAGGAAGATCGATGGACGAAGACGTTGAACGAGTTCTGGCGCAATACGACGCGTTGATTCGCGAAGAGCGCGACGTCCGAAACCGGAGCGAGCTCGGTGCAGAGCCGGATCGCCGGCTGCTGGCCGTGGGTCCAGAGACCGGACGTCTCATCAACATACTGGCCCGGAGCCTCAAGGCGCCGAACATCGTCGAGATCGGAACCTCGTACGGTTATTCCACCATCTGGCTCGCCGAGGCAGCGCGGGCGGCGGGTGGGCGCGTGACGACGATGGAACTACACGACTACAAGTCGGAATACGCGAGCGCGATGGCGGCCAGCGCGGGACTAGCGCCGTACATCGATTTTCAGGTCGGCGACGCGGTGGAGCGCATCGGCGAACTGCCGTTCGCGATCGACTTCGTGCTGCTCGATCTCTGGAAGGATCTCTACGTGCCCTGCCTGGAGGCGCTCTATCCCAAGCTGGCGCCGGGCGCCATCGTGGTGGCGGACAACATGATCTCGCCGCCTAGCGAGGGAGCCCAGCAGTATGTCCGTGCGGTCCGCATGAAGCCCGATATGCACTGTGTCCAAGTGCCGGTCGGCTCGGGATTGGAGATCAGCCGATTCGATCCGGCGAAGCCGCCTCTGCGCGAAGCCGATTAGGCGCGCCGCGCGTTCAGGCACACGCGCGACTGCAGGCGGTCGAGGCCAGGCAGCGATGCTCGTCCGCAAGCCGGAACCTATCCTCGCCGTCGGCGCTGAGCCGGCGCCCGCCTGCGATCAGTCGATGAGCACTCGATCATGCGTCGCGAAAAGTGTGTTGAAAGTGGGCAATCCTGCCCATTTTCAACGCGCCGGGTCCGGCGCATGTCCGGACCCCGCTACGCGGATCAGGCGCCGCAAGACCCGGCGAGAAATCAAACGTTGTGCGAGACAGGACACTAGCCGCGCGCGTGGATCGTAAAGCCGCCCGCCCCGTCCCATATCAACAGCCGGTCCTCATCCCAACTCACGATCTCGGGATTGTCGCCGGGCTCGTCACCGCCGAATGTCGGCAGCTCGTCCACGCGGTAGCCGCTGTGCTGACTCATCTCGGCTCCGTCTAGGGCGGCCGCGAGGTCGTCGAGATTGCGAATCGGCCCACTGTCCTCGCTGCCGGGCACGGGCTCATCGCCGTCCCATTCGGTCCGGCGGTAGCGAAGCGGCTGATCCGGTTCTCCCGGGTCGTAGTAGATATCGACAAAAAAGAGCATGTGCGTCTCGGTCTCGGCCCGTGGCGGCAACCGCGCGGTCACCTGCACTGACTAAGCACTATGTGCGCAGGTTCATAGAGCGCGTATCCGCGCTGCCATAAGCGGCAAGAACCGACATCATGAGCTCACGGCCGCTACGACGTCGCCTCAACTCGCCCTCCTCTACCTCATGCTATCGCGGGTGGCCTGCGTCGAGCTCATTGCGTATAGCGCATTTGTGCTCGGCGGACTCGCCAGCCGATGGCTCGCGCCTTCTCGTTTCCCTGTGCCGCGTGCCCGCGGTGTGCCGATCGGCGCGCGCTGGCCGCGTGGATACCCGCCCCCTCGACGATCACTCCGACAACGCAGACGCGTCGCACTCGGCGACGATTGCTGCGTGGTTTTACGAGTCGAGCACCACGAGTGGCCCGCCCCCGTAAGTTTTGACAGCTTGACGCCATAACCTCGGTGCGGTCTATTCGCAGCCGCCCATGCGGTTGCGATCGCCCTGTTCACGTAAAACAACAACGAGGAGTAGCCATGGGGTTCTTTGATCGCGTGGCGGCCAGCCATTTCTCGAGCACCGACGAGGGGACGCCCGTTTATCATCCCTTCGGCGCATTCGGGCGGGGGCGAATCGTCAATGATCCCGACCGGCTTGCCCGGATCCAACGCTTCCACAAGCGCCAGCTCCAACTCGGCGTGCCGCTCAGCGTGCTGCTCGGTATGCTCCTGGGCAGCGCCGGACCGAGTTACGGCCTGGTCGCGATGATTGCGGTTGCAGTCTTGCTCCCGATTTGGCGCGGGCACACGCTCGTCCGTGGCCTGCCTTTGACGCAGCGTTCGCTCGGCGTCCGGGCAGTCGTGCAGCGCAACGCCGGTATCTTCCGGTGGATCGCTCGGAGCCAGGCGGTTTGTGGCGTGATCCTGCTGGCCATCGCCTTGGCCCTTCCTTTTGCCGCCCCCGACAGGATCGCCGAAGCTATTCCGCTGATCGCCATCTCGCTTGGCGTGGGGCTTTCTGCGTTGCTCTTCGGACTCTGGCTACTTCGAGTTCTGCGGACGACGAAACGACAGGAATCTTAGCCCCAGTTACCGCACCCAATCCGAGGTCTGCTCCCGCTCGCGTCCGATGTTCTCGTACTGGTAGCTGCGTGGGTCGGTACCCGCCTCGCCGGCGGGCCCGTTCGGGCTCGCGGTACGTCCGTTCTGCGGAGGCGGGCGCATGTGCCGCCGCCCCGCACGGGGGCGAGGGTGTATCAGCGCCGGTGGCGTTGCCGTCAGTCGGCGAAGCTAACCGCTTGCCCCATCACGGTTAGCTTTACGCCTTTTGGAGGCCGTAGCGGCATCACTCGCGCTTATGCTCCGGCGTGCACAGCTTTAGGATAGTTGCGATCATCTGGTTCGAGTCGCCCGACTTAGGGATGAATCCAGCGGCGCCGGCCTCACGCATCAACTCCGCGGTGGAGGGGTCGCTTTGTACGGACAAGCCCACGAGAACGATGTCCGGCCACGTGCGCCGGATTTTACGGACGGTTTCCGCGCCGTTCATGCGCGGCATGTTGACGTCCACCAATACCACGTCGGCTCGGTCCTGCTGGAGCATTTCGAGCGCTCGCGTACCGTCGCCTGCTTCTCCGACCACGGTCAATCGCTCGTCGCCATCGAGAACGCGGGTGATACCTTCGCGGACGACTGCATGGTCGTCGACTACCAGCACCCGTATTCGTGGGTCGTATTCCGCATCAGCCCCATTGCCTGCTGACGACTCGTCTGCAGGATGCGGGGCGCTGTCGTTCCCTGAAGTCGTCAGGGGCGCCTCGAGCATGACTAACGTTCCCTCGGCGGGGGCGGATTCGATCACGATATCGCCCCCCAGCGCCCTCATTCTCTCGCGAATGCTGAACAGTCCGAACCCGTCGGTTGAACCAGCCGCTTCATCGGTGGCCTCGGCCTCAAATCCACGTCCGTCGTCGCTGACGAACAACCGCACCCTGTTTCCTCCATAGCGAATCGTCAGGGCCGCCTGGTCCACTCCCGCATGTTTGGCCGCGTTGATCAGCAGTTCCCGGGTTGACTCGAATAGAAGCGCTTTGACGTCATCGCTGAGCGGCGGGAACTCCTCATCCCCTTCGAATGCTACACGTAGGTGATAAAGCCCTTCGATATCGCTCGAGAGTCCTTTCAGCGCCGGCACGAGACCGGCTTCGTAGAGAGCAGGCGGCCTGAGCTGTCGGGTGAGGTTGCGCGATGCCGCCATGGTCTCGTCGAGCAATCGCTGTGCGCGGGAGATCGCGCCCTGCGCCATCCCGCCATCCCCTTCTTTCGCGTCCCAGCCGAGCTCCATTCGGGCAGCGACCACCAGTTGTTGAAGGTCGTCGTGGAGCATTGCCGCAAGCCGCTTGCGCTCCCGCTGTTCGGCGTTGGTCAGCTTGATCGCCAGTTCGCGTAGCCGATCGCTTTGGCGTTGTAGCTCATCGGTTCGTTCATGAACCCGATGCTCCAGCGAGCGATTGAGTTCTTGAAGATGCGCTTGCGACTCGCGCAAGGCTTCCTCGGTCTGCTGACGTTCGATGTAGCGGGCAGCGAGCTGGGCATAAAGGTCCAGGGCACGCAACTCGCGCTCGGATGGGCGATGGGCTTGTTCGAAGTACGTGGTGAACATGCCGAGCACGTGCCCATCGCTGCCCAGAAACGGTGTCGACAGGGCCGCACGGACACCGTAGGGCGCGGTCACCTGCGCCAGCTCCATGAACCCGGGATCTGCCGAGAGGTCTTCGACAATCACCCGCTCGCCCTTTCTCAGCGCGGCCGCGCAAGTCGATATCTCGTCGACGTCGACGCTCTCGAAGCGGTCGATAAAATCCTGCCCGAAGCCCATGGTCCCGACGAGCTTCAGTGGCCGTCCCCGGCCCTCACGAATCTGCACACTCCCCTTGTTTACACGCAGCAATTGCGCGGAGGTATGCAGCACCTCGTGCAAGATGGCATCCAGGCGCTCGTACCGCATGAGCCGAAGGCTCAAAGCGTGGAGCTCCTCCATGTCGGCCAACTCGGCCGCGAGGCGTTCCTTGCTCTCCCGCAAAATGCGGCTCGATTGCTCTCGTTCCAGGGCGATACTCGCCACGTAGGCCCCGAACCGGGCCAGCCGCCGCTCCCAGTCGCTGGTTGATCGAGGATGATCGAAGGCGAGCAGGAACGAGCCGAGCGTGCGACCGCCGGTGCTGATGACAGGCTCAGAGTGGCTCGCCAGTACGCCACATTCGGCGCAGAAGTCGCGCCAGCCTTGCGGCCACTGCTCATCGGCGGGGAGGTTACTGGAGGTGGCGGCAACCCCATGCGCTAAAACCTCGCCACACGTGCCCATCGCCCCATCGGCGATCAGACCGCCCTGGAATCCCTCGAGGAATGCGGACTCGAATTGGGGTGCGAAAGAGTCGACAAACCGTGCCCCCTCGTCGTCTGCGATCGAGACGGCGGCTCGAATGCTCGGCTCGATCTCAGACACCGCGGCGCAGAGTGAGTTGAGGCACTCGTCCAAGGGCGCTCCGGACGCAACGAGCTCGAGCAGTCGCGTCTGCTCGGAAACCAGCTGCTCCGCCCGTTTGCGCTCGGTCGTATCGATGAGCACGTTGATGCCGCCGATGAGACTGCTGTCGCGGCCGCGCAAGGGTGACGGATAGGCTTCGGCCCAGCGACGCTCGCCGTCGGGCCGTTCCAGCACGACCTCGGCCCCTCGTAGCGGGCGGGCCTCCGTGACCGCTGTGGCCAGCGGGCATTCCGCATGCGGCATCGTCGTACCGTCCGGGTGGTAGAGGTTCGAGCTAGCGCACCAACGCTCCGTGTGGCTTTCGGGTTTGCGGCCCCAGCACTCCACCGCCGCCTCATTGAAGTACGTCAGGCGCCCTTCAGGGTCAGTGGCGTAGGCGGGGGTCGGGAGCGCTTCGATTAGCTGACGCCAATGAGGCTCCGCCGATTCGGCCGCCATCGACGCGGTCGGTTCTCGGCCGCGCGTCCGCTCGCGATCGTCGGCGTTGTAGAATTCTCGATCATGGTGGCGAAAGGCGGCGGAAGCGAAATGTGAGAGGCTTTCCAGAACCCGCGCATTTTCAGCATCGAGGCCGTCGTCCGGCGTGTGGCGGATCGCCCACGCGACGCCCACCGCTTGCTCCTCGAGATACAATGGGGTGAGTAGCACCTCGACGATCGAGGGCTCCGCCGCCGCAAGCTCGGGGAAATCAAGCGCGGGGCGACGAAGCAGGATCGTACTCCCCTCCTCCAGAGCGACTGCGTTGATCGAATGAACGGGCCAGACCGCGGCACCGCCGTCGCGGCGCATGGCACCTGCGGACGCAGCCCAGTAGCAGCCCTGCGACCAGTCCTGCGCATTCGTCGGGGGAATGCTAATGCCGGCGGAGTCAGCCCCGCCGAAATCGACGACAGCCGCTGCGACCTGCTGCAGCGTATCGGCCGGCTCGGCGCTCAGGCCACGTGCCAGTGCTGCTAGCAGCCGGTTCTCCGCCGTGGGGTCACAACAACGCGATTCGCGGCGGGGTAGCGCCTCCTTTTTCAGAATGCTCCCTCGACGCTCCGGGCCGGGCACAGTGGCCTCGGTCATCCTCATTCCTCCACACGACACTGGATCACGCGACACGGGAGTCACGGTACACGCCCAGGCGGCACGTCCCAACCGACTGGTATTCTTGGACATAGACATACTAGGGCCTGTTAACCCTTCCCGCGGTCGTCGCGTTGTGGTGCCACAAGACGGCATTTTCGATAAGGAATCGCCCCTATGCAGCGCGGCAGATGGCCCGTGCCGCGGCTGCTCGAGCGCCACATAGCAAGCCGCGGAATAGACGCCTAGCCCGGCCCACCGCGCCGCACCGGTGCACGGACGCAGCACCAGCTCTATTGAGAATCGTTCTTATTCCGGATAGTCTCCCGCTGGGCCGGGAAATTTGGAGAGCGGGAACGGATGGGCGTGTCATCTTGGGCCTCGAGCAGCAACGCACTCGGCTGCACCTTTCGCGGGCATTCGACGCCCCCTCTGCAGCTGCGCACCACGGCACCATCTGCATCGCAGGTCCGGGGCAGCCGTTCAGCAGCGCAGATACGGCCCCAGCGCACACCGGTGGCAAGCGCCTGATGCGCTAGCGGCCGCGCTCACGCCCGCAACGGCCGCCTGGCGTGCACCCACTTGTTCTCCCCCGCCTCGCAGGCAGTCGCCGTACGCTCTGAGCCGCCCGGGCACGCGCGACGACCACTGCCCGCATTGTCCGAGCAGGAACTCACCATGATGCACACCGACCCGAGCACCTCGCGCCACGACGCTCGGCGGCGGCGCCGCAGTGCGGCGGCCACCATCGCAGCCCTTGCGCTGGCCTCCCTCACGGCCGCGGCGCAGGCGGCATCGCCCGCAGCGACGGCTCCGCCCCGGGTCGCGGCCCTCGACTGGGAACTGGCGCAGACTTTGCTCGCTCTCGGCGTCGAGCCGGTGGCCGTGGCCGAGGCGGCCGGCTATCGCGAATGGGTGGCGCAGCCGCCACTGCCGCCGGCGGCGGCCGACCTCGGGCGCCGTGCCGAGCCCTCGTTGACGGCACTGCGGGGCGCTCGACCCGATCTCATCGTCATGTCGGGTCATTACGATCGCAGCCGGACGCGCCTCGAACAGATCGCACCGGTGGTCACACAGACCATGGTGCAACCGGAGAGCGACCCGCTCGAACAGGGGCGCAAGATCGCGCGTGCGTTCGCGGAGCGCCTGGACCGCCTGGACGCGTTCGAGGCGCTGGAGCGGCGGCTGGAATCGGCTCTGGGAAATCTTCGGGAACACGTGCAGCAGCAGGGGCTGACCGGCGACTCCGTCTACGTCGTGCAGTTCCATGACGCCGAGCATGTGCGGATATTCGGTGCGGGCAGCCTGTTCCATGCCGTGCTCGAACGGGCCGGCCTCGAGAATGCCTGGGACGGAGGGAGCAACGCCTGGGGCTTCGCCCTGGCCGAATTGACGCGCCTGGATCGGGCGGCCGACCACCTGCTGGTCCTCGAACCCATTCCGCACCGCGCCGACGCGATGATGCGCAGCAGCGCCGTCTGGCGCGCCTTGCCGCCAGTGCGCCAGGGCGCGGTCCGGCGCCTGGCGCCTGTATGGGGCGCCGGGGGACTGCCGTCGACCATCCGTTTCGCGCAGATGCTCGGGGAGGCGCTCGATGGCCGGGGCTGACCCGGCGACGCGCCCGGCGCACATCGGTGCAATGGTATTGGTCGGCGTGGCGTTCATCCTGGCGCTGGCTAACGCGCAAGAGCTGGGCGGATGGGCGGCTCTGGCGCAGGCATGGCGGCAGCCGCTCGGCGCGCCCGTCGAGGCCGTCCAGCTGCTGCACGCCTGGCTGCCACGGCTCACCATCGCCGCCCTCGCCGGCGCGGGGCTGGCCGCGGCCGGCACCGTGATGCAGCAAGTCCTGCGCAACCCCATCGCGTCGCCCATGACGCTGGGCGTGGCCGCTGGCGCGCAACTCGCCTTGTCCGTCTTGACCCTGACGGCGCCGGCGCTGCTGGCCGGCTGGGCTGAGCCCGCCGCCATGGTTGGCGGCGGGGCCGCGCTCGCATTGGTGGTCGGCCTCGCGTCGCGGCGTGGGCTCGAGCCGGTCACGCTGGTGCTCGCCGGACTCGTCGTGAGCCTCTATCTCGGCGCAGTCAACTCGGGGCTGCTGCTGTTCTTCGAACAGGACCTCACCGCGTTGTTGATCTGGGGCGGCGGCTCGCTGGCCCAGCACGGCTGGCAGGAGGTCGCCGGCCTCGCGCCGCGCCTGATGGGTGCGACGGTTCTGTTGGCCCTGATGGTGCGCCCGCTGGCGGTGCTGACGCTGGATGACGGCAGTGCGCACGGCCTGGGCTTGCGGCTGCAGCGGACCCGCTTGCTCGCACTCGCTCTAGCCGTTTATCTGACGGGCGCGATCGTCAGCGCCGTAGGCATCGTCGGCTTCATCGGCCTGGCGGCGCCGGCGCTCGCGCGCCTCGGCGGTGCCCGGACGTTGCGCCAACGCCTCGTGTGGGCTCCCCTGCTCGGCGCCGGATTGCTCACGGTCGCCGATCAGTCCGTCCAAATGCTCAACGAGCACACCGCCGCCCTGATCCCCACGGGCGCGGTCACCGCGTTGCTCGGCGCACCGCTGCTGTTGTGGCTGCTGCAGCAGGTCCGCCCGGCGACACCGACCTCCGGCGGCCCCGCCTCACTGGCCGAGATCCGGCGAGCCGGGCCGGTGCGCACGACGGCCGTGATCACGGCTTCCGGTGTCGCGCTGCTCGTGGCCATCGCCGTAAGCCGTGACGCCGGCGGATGGCAACTGGACGGTCTTGCGACCGTCTTCTCCGAGACCCCCTGGCGCCTGCCCCGCGTCGCCGCGGCTGCCTGCGCCGGCCTGCTGCTCGCCGTCGCTGGCACCCTGCTCCAGCGGGTACTGGGCAACCCCATGGCCAGTCCGGAAGTCTTGGGCATCAGTGCTGGGGCGCTGGCCGGCGTCGTGGCCGCTGTACTGCTATTTCCCACGGCATCGCAGCCGACGCTGATCGTAGCGGGCAGTGCCGGCGGCCTGATCACGATCGCTGGATTGCTGCTGTTCGCGCGCCGCTTCGACTTCGCGCCGCAGCAGGTACTGCTCGCGGGCGTGGCCGTGAAGGCCCTGTTCGACGGGCTCGTCGCCCTCGTCGGCGCCAGTGGTTCGCAGCATTGGCCGCGGCTGCTCGCCTGGATGTCCGGTTCGACCTACGGCATGCAGTGGTCCGCCGTGGCCGGCGCATTCGCGGTCACGACGCTCGCCCTGCCCGCCGCCGTGTTGCTGCATCGCTGGCTGGAATTGCTCGGACTCGGCAGCGAACAGGCCGACGCGCGCGGACTGCGGGTGCGTCGCGCTCGGCTCGTATTGCTGGTGATCGCCGCGGTTGCGACCGCGCTCGCCACCTTGCTGGTAGGCCCGTTGAGCTTTGTCGGCTTGATGGCACCGCATCTGGCGACATTGCTCGGCTTCCGGCGCGCCCGGGCCCAGCTAGCGGCGGCCGGCGCAATCGGGCTCACGGTGATGGTCGTCGCGGATTGGGCGGGACGCTGGATGCTGGCGCCGTACGAATGGCCCGCCGGCATCGCGGCGTCGATGCTCGGCGGACTGTACTTCATGTGGCTGCTGCGGCGGCTCTGAACGAGGCCACCGCGCGATCGACTCGTTCCCGCCCAGCGCGTAGCCCGGGAAGCTGCAATCGGCGATAAGAGTGATTATCATTCCACCATTCCTTTGACGATGCCGCCGTATCCGCGGCCGATGCCATGGGCTCGCTGCAGTCACAGTCTTCCCACACCGCACCCGAGAGGCCCCTGACGGCCGCCGACCTAGCGGCCTATGAGCAGCGCTATAACCTGCGCCACCGCTTCTTCACGCCGCCTGGAGATCGGCGATCGCTCGAGCACACGGTGATCGACGGGCGCGTCGACGAGCGTCAGCCGCAGCCGGGCTTCCAGATCGTCGGCTCGGACCTGACCGTTTACCACACCTACGAGGCTCACGCCCGGCCAGACGCGCCGGCCCATATCTCGATCATCGTGCTCGTCGAGGGCTGCGCCGAGCTCGAGCTCGGCGATGAACGGCACTCGATCGCCGCCGGCGACGGGGTGTTGCTGGCCTACGGCGGGCGCGAGCCGTTGTGTGCCCGACACGTGGCGCAGCCGCGGGTCCGGGCCGTCAACGTCACCGTCACGGCCACTGCGATGGCGCGCGACCCGCGCCTGGCCGCGTTACTGCCTCTGGTCGAGAACCCGGCGGGTATCGTGCCCATCGGGCTTACGCCCGGCCTGTGGCAGTCCCTGTCCGATTGGCTGCACGGCCCTCCGGATGCGACCGACTTGCTCCTGGCGGAAGGACTGGCTTTGCAGCTGCTCGCTCAGGGCGCAGCCCACGCGCCGACGGCGCCTGCACCGTCAGGATCCGCTGCCCTGTCGGATCGCGATCAGCAATTGCTCCTGCAGGTGCGGGCGCGTCTGGAGAGTCAGCCGGCCAGGGCTCATCGACTGACGGAGCTGGCCGCGCTCGCCTGCATGAGCCCGAGTTCGCTGCGCGACAAGTTCCGCCTGGCCTACGGCCGCTCGGTCTTCGACTACCTGCGCGAGGTCCGGCTGGCGCAGGCGCGGCAGTGCCTGCGCAACGGCCAAAGTGTTCAGCAGGCGGCCAGCCAGGCGGGCTACCGCCATCCCACCAACTTCGCCACCGCATTCCGTAAGCGCTTCGGCATCTCCCCGAGCGACGTTCGGTGCCAGGTGTAATTCGGCGCCCTACATAGGCATTTCGGCATTTGCCAAAGGCACGGCGGCACTCAAGACAGGAATAATTCGCATTCGCGTATGCTGCCGCGTGAAAACGACCAAGGAGCTTCCATGCAGGTCTATCGATTCCACCGAGTGTCCACGGCTTGGCCGTTGCTCGTGGTGCTCTTGCCGCTAACGGCGGGCGCTCAGCCGGCGAACACCGGCGCCGACGCGTCGGACGGCAGTGGCGAGACATTTCAGCTGGACCCCGTCAACGTCACCGGGAATGCCGCCACCAAGACCCAGACGCCATTCATAGAGACCCCGCAGAGCGTCTCCCGCATCGACCGCGAGGACATCGAGAAGAAAGATGCCCAGACGATCCAGCGCGCGGCCAACTACACCCCCGGCGCCTTCACCGATCAGATCGGCGCTTCCAATCGCTACGACTATCTAGTCCTGCGCGGCTTCTCTGACGGAAGCATCAACAACACCCACCTCGACGGCCTCAAGGTGATGGGCGATAGCGGTTCGTACAGCTCGATGGCCATCGACCCCTACTTCCTCGAGAGCATCGAGATCGTGAAGGGCCCGGCCTCGGTGCTGTATGGGCGCGCTTCCCCCGGCGGTCTGGTGAGCCTGAATAGCAAGCGCCCACGGTTCGAGCGCGAGGGCGAGGTCGAGCTAGGCCTCGGCAACAACGAGCAGCGCCATGCGGCCTTCGATGTCACCGGGCCGGTGGGAGAACAGGAGCGTGTTGCCTATCGCTTGACCGGCTTGGCCAGCGCGGCGGACACGCAATTCGGCCCAGTGAAGGAAGAGCGCTACGCGTTCGGACCGTCGCTGACCTGGGATGCCAGCGAAGACACCACGCTCACGCTCCGGGCGTACCTGCAGCACGATCCCGAGGGTGGCTACCACTCGGGCCTTCCCTACGAGGGCACGGTCGAGCCGCATGACGGCATCACCCTCGACAACGAGTTCTACGAGGGCGAGCCAGGTTACGAGAAGTTCGAGCGCACGCAGCGGCAGGTCGGCTATGCGCTCGACCATGCCATCAACGACACCTGGACCTTCCGCCAGAACGCGCGCTATCTCGGCTCCGATGTCGAGCTCGAACAGGTCTATGCCTTCGGTTGGGCTTCGGCGACAGAGCTAACGCGCTTTGCCTCCGGGGCCGAGGAAGACCTCACCGCCTGGACCATCGACAACCAGATGGAAGGCGTCTTCGACACCGGTGCGGTCCAGCACATGCTGTTGTTTGGCGTCGATCAGCAGCAGCGCGAGAACGACGTCGTGCTTTATTCCGGTACAGCGAGCCCCCTCGATGCGACCGATCCCCAGTATGGCGGGCCCGTGAACGTCGCCGTGAGCCAACGTAGTCGGCGCGAGCTGCAGCAAACAGGGCTATACCTACAGGACCAGATGCAGATCGACAACTGGCACTTGATGGCCGGGGCGCGCAACGATTGGGTCGACATCGAGAATACGGATCGCGATACCGGCGCCTCAACAGAGCTCGACATCGCCCAAGCAAGCGGTCGAGCCGGCTTGTTGTACCGCTTCGATACCGGCGTAGCGCCTTACGCCAGTTATTCCACATCGTTCTCGCCCAATGCGACCACGAACGAGGACGGCGACCTGCTTGAACCCACCGAAGGCAAGCAGTTCGAGACCGGCATAAAGTATCAGCCGCCCGGTACCAGCGACAGCTACAGCATCGCGCTATTTAGCATCACGCAGGAAAACGTCTCGACGAAGGATCCGAACGAAAGCTTTTATCGCGCGATCGGAGAGATCGAGTCGGAGGGGGTCGAGATCGAGGCTGATACCCAGGCGACCCGGAATCTGCACCTGCAGGCGGGCTATACCTACACGGACGTCGTTTACCAAAAGACCGCCGACGCGACGCAGGGCAATACGGCCAATCAAGTGCCGCGGGATCAGGCGAACGCGTGGGCCAACTACGTCTTCAATGACGGGGCGCTCAGCGGACTCGATGTTGGTTTGGGCGTGCGCCATTACGGCGACATCTACGCCGACGAAGAAAATACGGAGCAGATCCCTGACTATACCTTGGTCGATGCAACGCTCGGCTACGACCTGACCCACATCGGCTACCCGGGCTTCGACGTGCGGGTGAACGTCAATAATCTGGCAGACGAAGAATACATCGCCTCCTGTTACGACCTGAACTACTGCTACTACGGTGAAGAGCGCAACATCCGCGCGGAACTCACCTACAAGTTCTGAGTCCCGGGGCCGGCCGCCGCGCCGGCCGGCCCCTCCCTCCGCCATCCGCAGGATTTCCGATCCGCCACCTCGGTGGTAAACCGGGCACTTCGCGTCGGTAGCGCAATCACGAAGCCGCGGATGAGGCCAGCGCTACTGAGCACCGTAGCTCATCGTTACGGTCAGGCGGCGCGGTCTTGTCAGTGCGGAGGCGCACAGGCGGTGAAAGTCGAATAGAACGGAGCAACCGGTAGCGGTAGGCCCGCGAGCCGCAAGACGAGCAGTTTGTCGGGCTCCTTGGCAGGTTTTGACGGCGGGCGTTTCCCGCCCCAGTTACTGCCAAAGGCGCAGAAGGCGGGCTGCGCGGTCGTGGCCCTCGGAGACAGGCGCGCGGCCAGTTACAAACATAGCGTTGCCGGATTTTCCGGATGCAAGCAAAAATCTTCCGCGCGTATAAGTCACGGCTCTCTCAGAAAGAGTCCGTACGGACTTCGCGCACAAACTCGCGAGCAGCATCAGTAACGGACCGTCCAACATACGCATACTGGCATGAAAACGGAGGCCATTCATCACCGAGCCCAATAGCGTCATTAATGACGAGTACCTGGCCGTCGCAATAGGAGCCGGCTCCGATGCCCACGGTCGGGATGTTTACCGACTGCGTGATGCGGTGTCCAAGAGATTCAGGGATGTGCTCGAGGATGACGAGATACGCACCGGCGGATTCCACGCCCTGCGCCTCGGCGACGATTCGATCCGCATCTTCTTCCGCCCGTCCCACTTGAGAAAAGTCAGGAGCGGTTTGAGGGGTAAGGCCTGTGTGGCCCATAACGGCAACGCCGTTTTCCACAAGGTAACGGATCACCTCGTACTTCGGACCTTCGAGCTTGACCGAATCGGCGCCTGCCGCCAGTAGGCGCCTCGCATTATTGAGCGCGGTTTCGGGCTCATCGTCGCTACCATACGGAAGGTCGCCGACAATGTGAGTGTGTTGTGCGCCCCGGCGTACGGCGCCGACATGGTATTCCATATGGTCGACGGTGACGGAACGCGTGCTTTCGAAGCCCATTTCGACCATCCCTACCGTATCGCCGACCAGGATGACCGGCACTCCGGCACATTCGAGGCAGCGCGCAATTGGAGTGTTGTAGGCGGTCAATATCGGGATCCGGGTCTCCGCCTTCATCTTTTTGAGCGATTCAGGACCGTGCTTCACGGCTTCTTTCCGGGACTTGGCTACAGGCGGACGATTGTACAACCAGCTTGGGCGCACCGAGAACCTTCGCCAGATGGATCGAGATCCCGCGGTGCGCTGTGAGCACGGTTGCTCCACCCGTGTGGCCAACATCAGTTCGGCGAGCGTCGTCCCATGCATGCGCCCAGCGGCATCAACGAGAGTTTACCAGGAAGGTTCGGTACGCCTGGTTGCGCTTGTAGCGGCGGATCCACCGCGCGTGATCGGGCAATCGGTGCAGTAGCCGAAATCATCCAGGCGGTAGCGCAGGCAGCAGACACGCCGTTCGGCGCGCGGCGGTCCCGCGAGGGCCGTCGGCACATAGAGTGGGTTGCGCAGACCGTCGTCCCAACGCGGGCGCTGGAGCAGGCGGCGCGCCGGTAACAGGGCCGACGCCTCGGCGACCGGTTCGAGCTCGTCCAGAAACCACCCGAGCACGTTGGCGACGTTGCTCCAGACGACTCGCGGGGCCACGCCGGCCGCGCGCGCCAGCGATTCGAGCAGCGGTGCGGCCTGCGTGCGCGCCAACTGCTCGAGTGCGTGCGTGGGGTCGCCGGTTGGCGCGAATCGAGGCACGCCGAGCGCTTCGGGTTTGCCCGCCTCGTCGAGTATCAGGTCCGTGCGATGCGGGTCGACGTCCGGATGGGCGCCGAGCACCACGATCGCGCCGAGCAGCGGCGGCCACACCGTAACCGCATACCACTGACTCCAGAGCGAGGCGACTCCGCGAACATCCTGGTTCGGGTAATGGCTAGCGAACGAGCGCAGGTGGGGCTCGAGGCCGGCGGTCGCGGCGAGTAGGCTGAACGGGATCGCGTAATCGGTCTCCGGGGCGCGTAGACGTCCCTGGAAGAATGGCCAGTGCGTGGCCACCAGGGCGTCGACCTCGGCCATCAAATCGATCGGAGCAGCAGCCGAGGCCGGAGCGGACGGGCCATCGGGCGAGTTCATGCTACGTACCCGATCGGCGTCGCGAGCCGCGGATGCTCCGTCACGCCCATGGCCACCCCGTAGATTGCCTCGAGCTTGTCGGGCCGCACGACCTCGGCCGGTGCGCCGCGCGCGATCAGCTGACCGCCGTGCAACGCGATGAGTTCGTCGCAATAGCGCGCAGCAATGTTGATGTCATGCAGGACGATCACCACAGTCAAGTGCCGCTCGCGACAGAGCGACTGAATCAGCTCCATCACCTCGACCTGATGCGCGACATCGAGCGCGGCCAAGGGCTCGTCGAGCAGCATGCAACGGCTGTCCTGCGCGACCAGCATGGCGAGCCAAGCCCGCTGGCGCTCCCCGCCGGATAGCGTGTCGACGAGCCGTTCACGCATCGAGGCGACATCGGTCAGCTGCAGCGCTTCGTCGACCCGCTCACGGTCGCGTGCGGTATGGCGCCCGAGCGCGCCGTGCCAGGGATAACGCCCAAGAGCGGCGAGCTCGCGCACGGCCAATCCGGTTGCCTCGGGCAATTGCTGCGCCAGATAGGCGACCTCACGCGCAAACAAACGGTCGTCCCAGTTGTCGAGTGGCTCGCCCCGGTACCGTATCGCCCCGCCTGTGGGCCGCTGCTGGCGCGCCAGCAGCCGTAATAAGGTGCTTTTGCCCGAGCCGTTGTGGCCGATGAGCCCATGGACGCAGCCCGGCGTCAGCGCGAGGCCGATGTCGGTCAGCAGGCGCTGGCCGGCCAGCGCGAACTGCACGTCCGACAGCTCGAAGGTGACATCGGGGTGGGTGTGCGAATCGTTGATTGCTGCCTCGCCCATTGCGATGTGTCTGGCGGGATTGACCGCGGTCGACTCTACCGCAATTGCGACTCGTTCTCAATTTAGTGGGATCAACCGTCACGGCTGACCCTGTGTACGCGCCGGGCGTCCCTTCTTGCTCATCCACTCGTCGCCGCGCCGTTCTCGCGCTTCCCTTCCCTTCGACGGCGCCGACGCGCGCATAAAAGTTCCTATGGCCGGCGACGCGCCGGACCACTTCGTCGCCACGGCTATCAACGATGCGCTCGAACGCGGTCCGCTCTCGCAGAGGACCGTTGCGCGGATGTCCTGCATCCAGCAGGCGACCATGTCATTGTAGGCGGCCCGGGTTATTTGGAACTCGGCGCGTCCCATTGGACGCCTCGAAAAGGCCCGTCCAACGGCCGTGTACCGAGCCACGGCTCGGTGGCATGCTGCCGCCCTTCCATTAATGCGCGCGCTGGCGCGCCGCCGCAACGTAGCCAGGCCGAGATGACGACCCCCGATACCGATTCCCCTGCTCCGGCGGCTGTTGCCGACTGGCTCGCCCAGCGATCGGCCCGTGCCGGGCAAGCGGGCCATCGCGCTCTGGTGGTGCTGGCCGGGCCACGCCGGTGGGGCCATGCTTGCGCGCAAGCCGCGCTGCCGGACAGGCGCGCGAACGCCATTTTGTGGGTCAGCGAGGCTGCGCCCGAGGGCGCCTGGTCAGTAACGGGCCCGCAGGCCCGTCAGCTACTCGGTCAGGAAACGGCCCACGTGGTGTTCGACGCCTACGCGGGTTTCAATCCGGACGCCTTCGGTGCGGTCGTGGGCACGGTGCGTGCCGGTGGTTTGGTCGTTGTGCTCGCCCCGCGCCCTCGTGAATGGCCTGCGTACGCGGACCCCGAATACGCCCGCATCGCCGTGCCGCCCTGGTCCGCCGATCATCTTGCCGGGCGCTTCCTGGAACGACTCGTCCAGCGACTGCGCGTCTCGGCGGAGTCCGACTGCATCGAGGCGGGCCAGCCCTTGCCGGTGCAGCCGGAACCCGGGCGGACCGAGATGCATGCAGACGAGCCAGACTCGACCCGCGCATACCGAACAGCCGACCAGGAGGCGGCCGTGACCGCCGTCCAATGCGTCGCCGAAGGGCGCTCCCGCCGCCCCGTGGCGCTGATCGCGGATCGGGGCCGGGGCAAATCGGCGGCGCTGGGTCTGGTCGCCGCGCGGATGCTCGAGAAAGGGCTTCGTCGGATCGTGGTGACCGCGCCGACGCGCGATGCCGTAACGCCATTGTTCGCGCACGCCGCCGAAGCGCTGGCGGGCGCTCACCGCGGGCAAAGCCAGGTCGTACGCGGCGATTGCGCCATCACGTTCGTGCCCCCCGATGAATTGGCCTGGCAGGTGCACGCGACGGATCTCGTGCTCGTCGACGAAGCGGCCGCCCTGCCCGGCCCACTGCTCGAGGCCCTGCTGCGCGCCTACCCGCGCATTGCATTCGCGACCACGCTGCACGGCTACGAGGGCAGCGGCCAGGGCTTCGCTGTGCGCTTCGAACCGGTGCTCGATCGCGTTACCCCGCACTGGCGCCGGCTGACGCTGAAAGAGCCCATTCGATGGGCACCGGGCGATCCACTCGAGGCGTTCGCCTTCGACGCGCTGCTGCTGGACGCCGAACCGGCGCCGCCACCGGACGAGACACGATCCGGCGCGGTGGACGTCGCCATCAAGATGATCGAGCGCGATGCGCTCGTCGCCGACGAGGGGCTGCTGCGCCAGGTGTTCGGCCTCCTGCGGATGGCGCATTACCGGACCACGCCCGGCGATCTGCGCAACCTGCTCGACGGGCCGAACTGCCGCGTCTGGCTGGCGCACCATGGACGCACGGTGATCGGTGCCTGCCTGACCGCGGATGAGGGGTCGCTCGACGAACTGACGGCCGAGGCGGTCGCCCGTGGGGAGCGCCGCACCCGCGGTCACCTCCTGCCGCAAACGCTCGCCTTCCATGCCTTCCGACCGGAGGCGGCCGCGTTGCCTGGCCGAAGGGTCGTACGCATCGCAGTCCATCCGGCGCGGCAGGGGCGCGGTTTCGGTAGCGCCCTGCTCGATCACATTCGCGCGGTCACCCAGAGGGAATCGTTCGCCTACTGGGGGGCCGCCTTCGGCGCCACGCCGGCGCTCGTGCGATTCTGGGCGCAAGCAGGCCTGCGCCCCGTGCGCCTCGGCGTGACGCGCGAGGCCTCGAGCGGCCACCACTCGGCGGTGATGATCGGCGGTCTATCCCCCCCAGGGTGCGACCTGGCGCGCAAGGCGCAGGCGCGCTTCGCCGCCGAGTGGCCACTGCGCCTGCCCGAATTCTTCACCGATCTCGCGCCGGAACTGGTGCAAACGGTGCTCGAGGCCACGGGCGACATCGCGCCGGTGCAGCCGCTGGATGACGAGGAGCAGGCCGCCCTCGCCGCCTTCGTCCGAGGGCAGCAGCCCTATGAGAACGTGGCGGTCGCGGTGTGGAAGGTCGCGCTCACCTCGCTTTCCCACGAGGGCCGCGGCGCCGGGCGCGACCCGTGCGCGACGGCGGCTCTAGTGGTGAAAGTGCTCCAGAAGAGAAGCTGGGCGGCCGCCGCCGACGCCGGCGGATTCACGGGGAAGCGCGCGGTCCGCGCGGCACTGCGCCAAGTGTTAGCGGAGGATGAATCCGGAGCGCGCAAGCTCCCGGAATGACATCGGGGCGGTGTATCCATGCCAGCGCTGGCTGTTCGAGACACGCTAGGGCCTGTTACCCCTTCCCGCGGTCGTCGCGTTGTGGCCCCCAATCCGGGTGGCGCAATGCGGCGTTGCGCCACACAGGCTCCCGCCGCGGCGATCGCGGGAAGGGGTAACAGGCCCTAGGAGATCGGGCTGGTCGTGCAACGGTCGCCTCCGGGGCCATCGAACACGCCGCCAGCACAGGGATAGGGCGGCAAGCGGTGAAGCCAGTGGGGGCGAATCAACGAAGCTCGAGGAATCGGGGACCGACCCCCGGTCGAAGCCGGGGAACCCATCGGGCACTCGTCGACACCGGAGTCTGCACCACGGACGAGTGAATGGAACCGGGTACAAAGCGAATCAGCCAGCTCATCACAGAGTTCCGCTGGGTCCACATCGGGCTGGGTCTCATCGGCAATCTGTCGTTCTTCATCGGCAGCATCTGCTTCCTGTACGACGGGCTCATCATGGAGGTTGGCGTCTGGCTTTTCATCGTCGGGGCCCTTGGCATGCTCATCGGCAGCCTCGGGGAGGCAGTGGTCGAGTATGAACGCCGCCGCCTGAATATCTAGGGCCTGTTAACAACTCCTCGCGCTTATACGCAGATTACGGCGCGGGAGAATCTTCCGTTACGGCCAGGCCGCTCGGCGGCCAGCGCGAAGAGGTCGGGACGGCTTGATCTGCTACTGCCGTGGCCGTGCCGGTTCGGCTCTCAGGCGCCCTGGGCCGCGAGGAGGTGCGTGGCGAGTTCGCGGAACCCGTCGCCATGGCTGGCGGCGGTGATCCAGGCCGGCGGATGCATGATCGCGTTCAGACGCGGGCGGATGTTGGCCACCCCGACGCTCAGCGGATAGCGACGGAACATCGGCTCGTCATTCGGGGCGTCGCCGACGAACAGGACCCGGTCTGCCTGCTGCGCCGCCGGCCATCCGAAGTCTTCGTCCAGCAGGCGTTGCGCCATTACGGCCTTGTCGTGCTCGCCGAACCACGCGTTGACGTGGATCGAACTCGCCTGGGCCTGCGCCCCAGCGGCACGGAACGCCGCCACCAAGCGCTCGACATCATCCGCCGGGAGCGGGCCGACGTCCTGGGCGTGGTCGACGGCGACGTCGGCAAGGCGGTAGTCCTGGTCGCCGGCGAGGCGAGCAGCGGGAATCGCCGTGAGCGCGTCGTGCGCAACCGCCAGAAGACGGTGCTGGTCCGTGCGAACCGCTTCGAGCGGCTGCCAGAAGCGACGTACCAGGCGCCCGGCGGCGTCGAGCCGGAAGCTGAAGGCGCCGTTCTCGCCGATCACGGCGGCGACGGGCCACGCGCGCACGATGTGGTCGCACCAGCCGGCGCAGCCACCGGTGACCGGGATCACGGGTATGCCTGCCGCGGCCAGGTCGTGCAACACGGCGAAGGTGTCCGCCTCGACCCGGCCGTGACGCGTGACCGTGTCGTCGAGGTCGGTGAGCACCACGCGTACCGCGCGTAACCGTTCAGCCCCTGGCAGCACCGCGTCTGTCATAAGCGCTTTTCGAGTCTGCGGTCGTCTATATGATCGCGTGACGCACTTTCGCCGAGACCCACTCGCTGACGACCACGGTTCCGAGAATGGCGATAAAGATGACGCTGACGTTGGACCAGGCGAGTACATTCAGCGAGGCGTTGAGTTCCAGGCCGATGCCGCCCGCACCCACCAGGCCGAGCACCGTGGATTCACGGATGTTGATGTCCCAGCGGAAGACGCTGATGCCGGCGAACGCCGGCATGACCTGGGGCATGATGGCCCAGGCCATCACCTGCCAGCGGCTCGCACCGGTGGCCTCGATCGCCTCCACCTGACGCGGGTCGATCTCCTCGATCGCCTCGTACAGGAGCTTCCCCATGAAGCCAATGGAACGCAGGGCGATGGCCAGGATGCCGGCGAGCAGCCCAGGCCCCAGCAGTACCACCAGCAGCAGTGCCCAGATGAGCGAGTTAATGGAGCGCGAAGAGACGATAATGAGCATCGCCAGCGGCCGGAGCAGCGGGCTCGGCGTTGTATTGCGCGCGGCCACGAAGGCGACTGGCACAGCCAGCGCAATGGCGATAATGGTGCCGAAGCTCGCGATGTTGATGGTGTCCCACAGCGGCACCCAGAGGTCCTTGATGTAGCTCCAGGTGGGCGGGAACATGCGGGAGCCGATATCGACGAGCTGGTCCGGCGCGTCGGCGACGAATACCCAAAGGGTATCTCGCGTCATGAGCTGCCAGCAGAACACCGTAACCACCACGCCGGCGAAAAGACCGAGACGCACCAGCCAATCGCCAGCTCGGGTACGCTGACGCCAGCTCGGGCCTGCGGCCGTCTCCCGCACGGGCATTACTGGATCCTCCGGCGTATCGCCCCGGAGCTGTACTCGACGGCCATGACGATGAGAATGATCACGATGAGGATTGCCGCCGCGGTGTCGTACTCATAGCGGTCGAGCGATGTGTTGAGCGTGGCGCCGATACCGCCGGCGCCCACGATTCCGATCACCGAGGCCTCACGGAAGTTGATGTCGAGCCGGTAGAGCGATAACCCCACCAGCCGCGGCATGACCTGGGGCTGCACCGCATAGTTGACCAGCTGGAACCAGCTCGCCCCGCTCGCCCGCACTGCCTCCATCGACCGGGCGTCGATGGACTCGATGTCCTCCGCCAGCAGCTTGCCGAGAAAGCCGATGGTGGCGAAGCTCAGCGTCAGGAACCCCGCCAGTGGCCCGAACCCGACCATGGCCACGAACAGGATGGCGATGATCACCTCCTGGAAACTACGCGAGATGGCAAGAAAGGTGCGACAGAGCGCGTAGACCGGCACCGGAGCCAGGTTACGCGCCGCCCCGAGCCCGAACGGAACCGACAGCAGCACGCCGAGCACGGTCGAAGTCAGCGTCATGGCGACGCTCTCGATCATGCCACGGCTGATGTCCTGCGCCCGGGTGGTGAAGTCGGGGTTGAGAAAGCCGGCGAGAAAGCGGCCGGCACCGGCCAGGCCCTCGTAGGCCCTGGCCAGGTCGACCTCCACGGTGGACGCGGCCGCCCCGAGATAAAGGAGGATGCCGGCGGGCAGGCCCCAGCGCAGCCAGCGTCGCTGGATCAGCAGCGGCCGGCGCCAGTGACTCGGATAAGCCGGCGCGCTCACCGCGCCACGACCTCGTCGCAGATGGCCGGCCCGGGCGCGCGGGCGTCATCCGCGCCCTTATCGGCGTCGTCGTCCTCTTCCGAACCGGGAGCTGACCCCCAGTCCTCCTCGCCGTAGATGTCCGTCAGGGCAGTGGCGCCCAGACGCTCCGGCCCTCCGTCGAAGACCACCCGCCCGGCCCGTAGGCCGACGATGCGTTGCATGAACTGCTGGGCGAGATTGACGTCGTGAATATTGACCACCGCTGCCAGCCCGCGCTCGGCACAGACCTCCCGCAGCAGGCGCATGATCTGGCGCGCGGTCTTCGGGTCAAGACTCGCCGTCGGCTCATCCACCAGCAGCAGATCGGGCTTCTGTAGCAAAGCCCGTGCGATACCCACACGCTGGCGCTGACCACCGGAGAGCGCATCCGCCCGCTTGTCGGCCTGGTCCATCAGCCCCACGCGGTCCAGCACCTCATAGGCGCGGCGCACGGTCTCCGGCGGGAAACGGCGGAAGAAACTGCGCCAGAAGCCAACGTAGCCGAGTTGGCCGCTCAGCACGTTCTCCATGACCGTCAGCCGCTCTACCAGGGCGTATTCCTGGAAGATCATGCCGAGGCGCCGACGCGTCCGCCGCAGGTTGGCCCGCCCGAGACGAGTGAGTTCAACTTCACCCAGATGGATGCTGCCGCCGGTGGGCTCGACCAGTCGGTTGATGCAGCGGATGAGTGTGGACTTGCCGGCGCCGGAAGGGCCTATCAGGCCCATCACCTGGCCCGCCGGCACCTCGATCGTGACATCGTCGAGCGCGAGATCCCCGGTGTGGTAGCGCTTGACCAGATCCCGGATAACGAGCATGCGTACTCCCCGCCGCGTCCCGCCCGCGCTCGGCGGGCGGGACGGAGCCGTGCGGGCTCAGCGGCTGCGGCAGTCGTAGCTCACACCGTTGGCCGCGTCGATGCCGCGGATGACCGCCCACTCATCCTCGTAGGTGATCTCGATGAACTGCTCCTCGCCGTTCTTGTTGAACTCCTCGGCGAGTGGGGTGCCGTGCCAGTCGTAGCTGAAGAACGCCTCACGCACGTCCGCGGCCACATCTGGGTGCAGATCGTGCACATAACCGTAAGCCGTGGTGGGGAACGTCTCCGACTGGTAGACCACCTCGACATCGTCCTCGTCGATGGCTCCACGGGCGATCATGCGGGTCTTCACCGAGTTGGCCACCGCGGACGCATCGTAGTCCTGATTGGCCACGCCGAGAATGGAGTTCTCGTGGCGGCCGGAGAAGCCGGTATCGAAATCCTCGTCGGCGACCATACCGAACTCGCCCTTGAGGATGGCGGACGGTGCCTTGAAGCCGGAGTTGGACGTTTGTGAGGTGAAGGTCAACTCGCCGCCGCGGATATCCTCAACCTCATCGATACCACTGTCCGGGTAGGTAATGATTTCCATCTCGTAACCGAAACTGCCATCTTCACCCGCCATCATGGCGAAGGGCTCGAAACCAGTGCAGTTCACCGCCACCGGCACGGACCCCGTATTGAAGCCGGAGACATGCAGGCGCCCGGCGCGCATCGCTTCAAGCTGGGCGGAATTGGACTGCACGGGGAAGAAGCGAACCTCCTTGCCAGTCACCTCCTCCATGTGTTCGAGGAAGTCTGCCCAGACGTCACGGTACATGGACGGGTCCTCCACCGGGGTGTAGGCGAACACGAGCGTATCCGGATCGACCCACTCGGACTCATCCTGCGGCGGATCGGCGACCAGATCTCCGTCATCGTCACGGAAGCGATTGTCGAGCGCGATGGCATTGCCGGCAGCGCCGATGAGCAGCAGGGCACAGGCGCCGCGCGCCACGCGATGGCAAATGAAGGGGTTCAACGACATGAGGAATGACTCCAGAGGTGCTCGGAACACGCATCGAGGCAGCCGGCGGCGGCCCAACTCCGGCAACGTAGGCCGTAGCGATGTCATGCCGATGACAAGCCCGTGACGAGACGGTTAACGCGGAAGGGGCTTTGCAGGCATAGGGGCACGAATATGCCGCCCCCTCGGGGTCACGGCCGAAGGGCGTAGCTCAGCAGATCCGGGCGGGTTTGGGCGTCGGACAGGGCTGGCAGCGCTAGGAGGCTGTCCGAAAAACCCGGCGCCTACTGCGCGCGTCCCACAGCGGCGGCTTTGCCGGGCGCATCCCTGCGCCCGGCCGCTGCGCGGCTGGCGCGCAAAATCGCTCCCGGCGATTTTGTGCGCGATCCCTCAACTCGCATGGGAACCACCATGCTCGTTTCACGATCACGCAAGTCCGCTCGCTGTGCCACGCGCTCGCTACGGCGCAGATTTCCCGGACAGCCTCCTAGGAGCCCGTCCGAGTAACCGTATACACGATTGCACGGACGGGCGCGTTC
>CAZVBX010000045.1:0-23164 GCA_964625925.1 uncultured Ectothiorhodospiraceae bacterium
CGCTCGCTGTGCCACGCGCTCGCTACGGCGCAGATTTCCCGGACAGCCTCCTAGCCGGGTCGGTCTCGGTTCGCCAGGGGGTCCGCACATGCGACGCTTGGATTGCTCGGCGCCGACTGCGGATTCTGCTGGTGTACGGCATAGCAAAGATGGCCGCCCAGTGCGGACCGAGATGCCGGCGGCGTCAAGCGGCCGGGAATCGAAGGCCGGCGGCAGATCCTGTGCCTGCGGGTCGAAGCAAGCGCGGGGTGCAGCGAGCGAGAGCGCCCGGCGGTGGTTTGCCGCACAGACTCATGGCTCATTCTGACGCCGCGGCCGCATGCGCTATCGTTGCGCCCGTGGCCCCCAACTGGCTGGAGCGGAAGCCGTGGTGATCGCCAGCGCAGAACCGCAGCCGCGCCTGCCCCGGCCTTGGAGGACCGTTCTTGGCCATGCGGCGGCGGTCGCCATCCTGGTGCTCCTGGTCGCGGGATCGCTGCAATTCCATTTCGAGCAGCCGCCGGTGCCGTTGATCTGGCCGGCCTCCGGCGTCGCGCTGGCCGCGGCTTTCCGGCTGGGGTATGGCGCGGCCGTGACCCTGGCGGTGGCGGTCGCCGCCATTCAGTTAGCGCGGGGCGCCGAACCCACCGGCGCCCTGGTGATGGCAGTGGGTACCGGCGCGGCCGGTCTCGTCGGGGCGTACCTGCTGCGGCGTTGGCGTTTCGACGCGGCATTCGGTCGCGTCTACGACGTCGGCTTGTTGCTGATCGTCGGCGCCGTCAGCGCCGGTGTGAGCGCGGGGGCCGCTGGCCTGACCATGGCCGGCCGCGGGACGGGGCTGGGCGAGGTCATGGGCCTGTGCTGGATCGCCGACGGCATGGGCATGTTGCTGCTGGCGCCCGTGCTCTTGTCGGCGCACTGGCCCGGGCGCATCGATGCCGAGAGCCTGGCCTGGCTCCTGGGGATTCCCGTGATCGTCTACGGGATCTACGCCGGCGGCCTGCCCGAGATGCTCGCGCTGCCGGCCTCATATGCCGTTTTTCCGCTGGTCATGGCGCTCGCGTTGCGTCGTCCGATCCCGCTGATCGCGCTCGTGCTACTGGCGCTCGCGGCGATCGCGGTGTCGTGCACGGCGATGGAGAAGGGCCCCTTCGTGCAGGCGGACATGCGCCCGAACATGATCGCGCTGCACGCGCATCTGGCGATGCTGGTGCTGACCGGGCTGCTGCTGGGGGCGATCCGGAGCGAGCGGACGGAGGCCGAAAGCCGCGCGCGTGAGCATCTACGCATGCTGGCCCGCGCCGGCCGCATTAGTGCACTCAGCACCATGACCGCCGGCATCGCGCACGAGATCAATCAGCCGCTGTGTGCGGTGCAATCCTACGCCCAGTCGGCCCGGCGCATGGCGGCCCGCGGCGACCGCGACGCGATCGAGTCTGTCCTGGAACGGATCGTCGCCAGCACCGAACGCGTGGCGACAATCGTCCGGCGGATGCGGGGCTTTCTGCGCGGCGGCGACGTGACGCGCGAGCATGGCGATCTGAACGAGCTCGTTCGTGAGGCCGTCAGCCTCGTTGGTCCGGAATGCAAGCGCCAGCGTGTCCAACTGCGGCTCGATCTGGCCGGCTCGCCGCTACCGGTACGGGTCGACGCGGTGGAGATCGAGCAGGTGGTGGTCAATCTGATCCAGAACGCGCTCGACGCGCTCGCGGCGGAGGGCGACGAGCAGGAGCGCTGGGTGCGCATTGCCACCGATGCGCCCTCCGTCCAGGCGTCGGAACTGATCGTCGCCGACAACGGCCCGGGGCTGCCGGACCAAGATGCCTCGGAGTTGTTCGAGCCCTTGAGCGGCAATTCCAACGGCTCGGGACTGGGCCTGGCGATCGTGCGTACGATCGTGGAGGCCCACGGCGGGGAAATCCGGGCGGCGCAGGCGCCGCATGGCGGCGCCGAATTCCGCGTCAGCTTGCCTTCGGCCGCGACCCGCGAACGGGAGCGCTCCCATGACTGAACACGTACTCCTGGTCGACGACGATCCGGACGTGCGCGACGCGGCGTCGCTGCTACTGTCGACCGCCGGCTTCTCGGTCGAAGCGTTGCATTCTGCGGAAGCGTTGCTCGAGCGGGTCACCCCCGATGACCGGGGTTGTCTCGTCCTGGACGTGCGCCTGCCCGGCATGAGCGGGCTGACCCTGCAGCGGGCGCTCTACGAGCGGGGCATTCGACTGCCGATCGTATTCATCAGCGGCCATGGCGACATCCCGATGGCGGTCGAGGCCGTGAACGCCGGCGCCATGGACTTCCTGGAGAAGCCGTTCAACGACGATGCATTGCTCGACCGCGTCGAGCGCGCGCTGGATGCCGATCGGGAGCAGGCCGAGCACGCGCGGGCGGTGGCTTCGATCGAGGAACGGATCGCCAGCCTGACCCCGCGCGAACGCGAGATCATGGAGCAGATCCTGCGTGGCAAGCTCAACAAGGTCATCGCCGCGGACCTGGATCTGAGCATTCGGACGGTGGAAGTGCATCGCGCCCGCGTGCTCGAAAAGCTCCATGCGCGCAACGGGTCGGAACTCGTGCGGTTGGTGCTGTCCACGCCATCGTATCGATCGTGGCTGGTGTGACGCGGTATCCGATCGCCCGCCGAGAGTGCCGGCTGCAAGCCGCGGCAGCGATGGACTCCGGGTGACGCGCCGTCGAGCGGCTTTCGGTCGGGCGCGACCCGTGGCAGGCTCGATCCCATCGACTGACCGCTTGCGATCCACCGTCGTGTTCGGGCCGGATCGGCCGGCAGGAGTTCGTCCGATCTCCCCGGCTGATTGGCGCGGGCACCGACCGCTCGGGGGCGCGCTCGCGCGTGGCCAAGCGCCGGTCCGGCCCTCAGGCGCGTACGGTTTTCACGTATGGTCCGGCTCGTAACGGCAGGGCAGACTGGATCGGCATGAATCGGCAGCGCTGGATCGGCAAACCCGGGCGGCGAACCATTACACGGAGCGACAGGACCGATGCAGCGGAGCGCAGGCACACGGGTCGCGCTATTGGCCGTTATCGTGGCGGTAATCGCCGCCGGCGTCCTCTTGCGCGGGCATCTGAGTCGTGACGCCCTGGAGGAGCATGTCGCCGCGCTCGGGATCTGGGCGCCGCTGGTCTTCATGGCCGCCTATGCCTTCGCCGCAGTCGCTTTCATGCCGGGGTCGATCTTCACGATCGCGGGTGGGGCCCTGTTCGGGCCCTGGCTGGGGACGCTCTACAGCTTGGTGGGAGCCAGTGTCGGCGCTGCGCTGGCTTTTCTGGCCGCGCGCCATGTCGCCGCGGACTGGGTGGCGCGGTCCAGCGGCGAGCGACTCGAGCGGCTACGGCGCGGTATCGACCGCGAGGGCTGGCGCTTTGTCGCCTTCGTGCGGCTGGTGCCGCTCTTTCCGTTCAATCTGCTCAACTACGCGCTCGGGCTGACGCGGATCGGACTGCTGCCCTACGCGCTGGCGACGTTCATCTGCATGGCGCCGGGCGCACTTGCCTACGCCTGGGTCGGCCATGCCGGGGCGGAGGTGATCGCGGGCGGGCGCAGCGGCATCCAGGCGGGCCTGTTGGCCTTGGGCCTGCTCGCGGCGGTGGCATTCCTGCCGCGCTTGGTCCGTCGCATGAAATCCGATCCCAGCACAGCCGATACCTCCAACAACACGACGACCACTCCGGAGTAGGCCACTACATGCTCGAGAAAACTGCACCGGCGCTCGATCCGCGCAAGTTCCGCGATCCGGACACGACGCTCGATGGCGCCCCGCGGGCCCATGTCGCGTTGCGCGATCTGCAAACGCTGTGGTTCAACACCGGCACGCTGTGCAACCTGGCCTGCGCCAACTGCTATATCGAATCCTCGCCGCGCAACGATCGCCTGGTCTATCTCAGTGCCCGCGAGGTCGAGGCGTATCTCGACGAGATCGAGCAGGTCGGTTTTGGCACCCAGCTCATTGGATTCACCGGCGGCGAGCCGTTCATGAATCCGCAGATGGTTGCGATGCTGCGCGCGACACTGGAGCGCGGCTACGAGGCGCTCGTGCTCACCAACGCGATGCGTCCGATGATGCGCCCGAAGGTCAGCGCCGAGCTGCTGTCGCTGCGCCAGGCGCACGGCGACCGCCTGAGCGTGCGCGTGTCACTGGATCATTACGGCTCGGCGGTGCACGAGCATGAGCGCGGCAAGGGGACGTGGGCGCCGGCGATGGCAGGCCTGCATTGGCTGGTGGACAACGGGTTTCGTGTCGATGTGGCCGGACGCATGCTCTCGGGCGAACCCGAGGCCGACGTGCGCAACGGCTTTGCACGCGTGTTCGCGCGCGAAACGATCCCGCTGGACGCACATGATCCGGGCAAGCTGATTCTGTTTCCGGAAATGGACGAGCGGCTCGACGTGCCCGAGATCAGCCGCGGCTGCTGGGAGAAGGTCGGCGTCAGTCCGGACGACGTCATGTGCGCCAGCTCGCGCATGGTCGTCAAGCGCAAAGGGGCCGGGCGGCCGGTCGTCGTCGCCTGCACGCTGCTGCCCTACGATTCGCGCTTCGAGCTGGGCCACGAGCTGCGCGAGGCGCAGGCCGACGTCGCGCTCAATCATCCCCATTGCGCCCGCTTCTGCGTTCTCGGCGGCGCCAGCTGCAGCGGCGGGCACTGAAGCGGATACTGCGCCCGCTCAGTCGACCACCCAGATGGCGAACCCCTCCGGATGACGTGCCAGGTCGTCACTCACGTGCTGCGTGAAGGCCTCCCGCAGCCCGGACAGATGCTCGCGTGCAATGACGATGGTGTGGCAGTCGCGTGCACGGGCTGCCCGGCGTAGCGCATCGCTCAGGGGCTCACCGGGCAGGACATCCTCGTCGAGCACGAAATCGATCACGTCCCGGGGAACCCCCGCCTCGGTCAGCCGGTCTCGATGGCGCTCGAGCACCGGGCGCGTTTGGTCCGCCAACTCGCGCACCCAAGCCCCGATGCGGTGCGCCTGGTCCTGGGAAAGCCCCGCCTCCTGCTGCGGGTCCTCGGAGCCGCCGTGATCGCGCAATTCCGGCGGCATCGCGGGGAGCTGGTGATACAGCAGTAGCTCGAAATCCGGGCGCCCGCCGACCACCCGGCCGGCGTAGCGAACCGCGCGCTCGGCGGGGTCGCTGTCATCGACGGCGATCAGCAGGCGCTGTTTGACTGGGCGGTCCGTTGCCATGCGTCCGTCCTCCGGTTGGCGCGATGCGCCGCGCCGCTACCGCAACCGTGGTCACGGCAGCGGCCGGCCGCGTTGACCGCCGTCAAACGAACGCGGTAGTGAGGGCTTTCCCGCTACCCGGCCTGCTCCCAGCCGATCGCCCGCGGCAGCCACAGGGCGATATCGGGGAACATCATCACGAGTCCCAAGCCGATCAGCTGCAGCAGCACGAAGGGGACGACGCCGCGGTAGATCATATACGTGGTCACCCCTTCGGGTGCGACGCCCTTCATGAATAGCAGTGACCACCCGAATGGTGGCGTCATGAACGAGGTGTTGAGGTTGACCGCCACCAGGATCGTGAGCCAGACGAGCGATACCTCGGGCGCCATGTCCGTGACGTAGGGCACGAGCATCGGCAGGACGATGTACGAGATCTGGATCCATTCCAGGAAGAACCCGAGGATGAAGATCAGCGCCAGCATGAAGATCAGCGCGGCCCAGAATCCGCCCGGCAGAGCCGAGAACATCTGCTCGATCAGGATGTCGCCCGACAGGCCGCGGAAGGCGAGCGCGAACACCTGCGCGCCGATCAGGATGAAGAAGATCGTGGAGCTGATCCGCAGGGAGCTGAAGCAGACGTCCTTGAACACGGACCAGGTCAGCCGCCGGAACAGCGCGGTCAGCAGCAGCGCACCGATCGCGCCGACCGACGCGGCCTCGGTCGGCGCCGCGAATCCGACGATGATCGAGCCGAGCACCACGAGCATCAACAGCAGCGGCGGCACGACCGTCAGCAGAACGTCTTTGATGAGCTGCCACCCGGAGACCGCCTGGCGCTCGTCCTCCGGAATCGGCGGCATGTTCTCCGGCTTCAGGTACATGCGGACGCCGAGGTATAGAACGTATAGGCCTGCGAGCATCAGGCCGGGCATCAGGCCGGCGGCGAATAGCGTGCCCACCGACAGGTTCATGATGTCGGCCAGCACGATCAGCACCAGACTTGGCGGGATGATCTGGCCCAGGGTGCCCGAGGCGCACACGGTGCCGGCGGCGAGGGATTGCAGGTGGTTGCGACGCAACAGTCCGGGCAATCCGATCAACGTCAACGCCACCACCGAGGCCCCGACGATGCCGGTGGCCGCGCCCATGAGCACACCGACGAAGATCACCGCGAGCAGCATGCCACCCGGGACGCGGCCCCATACGTGTCCGATGACGTCGAGCATGCGCTCAGCGATCCGCGAGCGCTCCAGCATCAGGCCCATGAAGACGAATAGCGGTATGGTGAGCAGCGTGTAGTTCGTCATCACGCCGTAGATCTGGGAGGGCAGGATGTTGAAGAAGAAGCCCTGACCTCCGAGGAAGCCGAAGAGCAGCCCCACCAGCATGATCCCGAACCCGACCGGCACGCCGGTGAACAGGACCACGAAGAAGAAGATGATCATCAGCAGTGCGTAGTGCTCGGGCGCCATCGCGAGAACCTTCTGGATTTATTGGATGAGATCGATTGGCCGGTTACACGGCCTTTCAGCCGCGCTCGCTTCCCGAGTCATGAGCCGAGCCGGGAGCGAAGATCTCGAGGCCGGATCGGATCGCCGTGGCTATGCCTTCGAGCAGCAGGAGCAGGAACCCGACGATCACGAACGAGCGAGGAATCCAGCGGTAGGGTAGGCCGCCGGGGTTGGGGGAACCCTCCACCTGGATGAACGAGCGCTCGACGTACGGATAAGCGATCTTGATGATGAAGATCGAGACGGGGATGGCGATCAGGAGGGCGACCAGGAATTCCATCCAGTGCCGGACGCGGGGGCTGTAATACTGCGAGATGACGTCGACGGCGATGTGATCGCGGTAGTGCCAGGCGAAGGCCAGGCCGAGGCCGACCATGCCGGCCAGGAGATGCCACTCGAGCTCCTGGAGCCAAACGGGACTGAATTCGAAGACGTAGCGATTGACCGTGTTGATGAACACGACCGCCACTGTGGCGAACAGCAGCCAGCCGCCGACCTGCCCTAAGCGTTCGACCAGCGCTTCGAGCACGAGCTGAACGCGTCTCAGGATCTGGACCATTACCCCTCCGGCCAGTTCGGGAAGACGGCGGCCGCGGCCTCTTCAACGAGCCGAGTCCGACAGCGCCGCGTCGCGATTGTGCGGCCCGGCGGACGGGGCCCCCGGCGCTGTAGCGCCCGAGGGCCCCGCGACCGCGGCGAGCTTCAGAGGATGAGTTCGTCCTCGTTGGCAATGTCGCGCGAGATGGTCTGGAAGGGCGTCTCGCTCGAGTCCTGCCAGAGGTCGTGATCGCGCTTGAACTCCCAGTAGCTGTTGTTCACGCGACGCACCAGGTCATCCTCACGCGCGGCATCGTGCAGGGTGTCGCGGGTCACGGCGTAGAGCTCGCGCTGGACCGATTCGGGCACGCGATGCACGGTCACGCCCTGATTGTCGACCAGGTCGCGCAGTGCCGCGGCGTTGTTCGCCTCGGCATGCATGGGCGACATCAGATTGCAGGCCGTGGCCACGTTGCGGACGACCGCCTTGAGATCGTCCGGCAGCTCGTCCCAAACGTCCCTATTGAGAACGAGCTCGGTGGTCGTCGCGGGCTCGTGCCAGTCGACCGCATAGTAGTGCTTGGCCGCGTCGTGCAGCCCGAGACGCTGGTCCAGATAGGGGCCGACCCACTCGGCCGCGTCGATGACGCCGCGCTCGAGCGCCGGGAAGATCTCGCCGCCGGGCAACAGTCGCGTATTGACACCGACCTCTTCGTAGATCTGGCCGGCGAGACCCGGAATGCGGAACGTGAGGCCGCGCAGGTCGTCGACGGACTCGAACGGCTCCTTGAACCAGCCGCCCATCTGCGCGCCGGACGAGCCGACGGGGAAGGGCACCAGATTGAAGTCGTTGTAGACCTCCTGCCATAGCTCGAGGCCGCCGCCCTCGTGCAGCCAAGCCGTATGGCCCTGGTAGCTCATGCCGAACGGCACGGTGGTGAAGTACTGGCCGGCGAAGGTCTTGCCCGAGAAGTAGTACGAGCACGACCAATGCATGTCGATGTTGCCGGCCTGCGTGTTATCGAACACCTCGAAGGCCGGCATGATCTCGCCGGCGGTGAACACCTCGATCTGCAGGCGTCCGCCCGATGCCGCCTCGCAGCGGCGCGCGAAGTCGAGTGCGCCGCCGGGCCCGGTGGTGTAGACCGGCTGACCGGCCGGAAACGAGGTGGCCATGCGCAGGCGGAAGGTGCTATCGGACTGCGCTTTGAGGATCGTGGGTGCGCCGAGCCCGGCTGCCGCCGCGCTCGTGCCTAGGAACTGCCGTCGATTGACCGCCATTGTTCGTCCTCCACGTATGGATGGAGGCCAGCGTCCCAGCATGGTGCTGCTCGTTATTGGTAGCCGACTGCAGGCCGGCTCTTCGCTGGCCTTTACTCCCCCAGTGCGGCGCCCTGGAGCCCAACTGCCATGGCAGTTGAGCAGCAAGATACGCGGGTTGTCAATCAAAGAGAAATGATCGCGCGCGCCGGTCGATTCGTCTCGATCCCCATGGATAGGCGCGCTTGTCGGTCCTCATCTGCCATGGCAATCTGATATTGCAGTTCCCGCGCCGCCCCGGTGCGGGCCATGGCGGGGCCGAGAACGACAGGCGCAATCCCGGGCTGTGCGCCCCCCGTCCCCTCGCGGCTGGCACAACGGGTGACCCATGGGCAGCGATCCGCAACTGACCACCGGCGGCGTGATCGTCGCCCCGCATCATCTCGCCGCGGACGCCGGCCAGGCCGTGCTGCACGAGGGCGGCAACGCGATCGAGGCCATGATCGCGGCGGCCTCGACGATCGCGGTGGTCTATCCGCACATGAACAGTCTCGGGGGAGACGGCTTCTGGACCCTGCACGAGCCGGGCGGCCCCGTGCGCGCGATCGACGCCTGCGGCGCGGCGGCGGGGGCGGCCGAGCCGGAGGACTACCGCGAGCGCGGACTGGGCGCGATTCCGTTTCGCGGCAGCGATGCCGCGCTGACCGTCGCGGGCACGGTCTCCGGCTGGTCGCTGGCGGAGACGTTCAGCCGCCAGCAATGGGGCGGGACGCTGCCCCTGGAGCGCTTGCTGGCCGACGCCATCGCCTACGCCGAGGACGGCTGCCCGGTCACGGCCAGTCAGGCCGAGATGACGCACCAGAAGCTCGATGAGCTGGAGGGCCAGCCCGGGTTCGGCGACACCTATCTGGTGGACGGGGCGGTACCGCCGTCCGGCTCCATGTTTCGTCAGCCGCGCTTGGGCCGGACCCTGCGCCGGCTGGCCGCCGCCGGCCTGGACGATTTCTATCGCGGCCAGCTCGCCCGCGAGCTCGCGGGCGAGCTGGCGTCCGCCGGCAGCCCTTTGCGCTTCGAGGACTTGAGCCATCACGCGGCGCGCATGGTCGAGCCGGTCTCGGTCGCGCTCGCGGCCGGCACGGTCTACAACACGCCGCCGCCGACCCAGGGGCTGGCATCGGCGATGATCCTCGGATTGCTCGAGCGCTTCGGCATCGGCGAGCTGGACCCGACCGGGCCGGCCTACGTGCATGCGGTGGTCGAGGCCACCAAGCTCGCGTTCGAGGTGCGCAACGCCGTGGTCGCGGACCCGCTCGACGCCGCGAGCGCGCCGGCGCGCTATCTGACGCCGGACTACCTGGATCGCCTCGCCCGCCGCTTCGATCCGCACAACGCCATGCCCTGGCCGCTGCCGTCCGAGCCCGGTGACACGGTCTGGCTGGGAGCGATCGACCGGCAGGGGCGAGCGGTCAGCTTCATTCAGAGTATCTACCACGAATTCGGCAGCGGGGTGGTGCTGCCGAGCTCGGGCATTTGCTGGCAGAACCGCGGCTGCAGCTTCGGACTCGATCCGCAGGCGCCCAACGGCCTGCGTCCCGGGCGCAAGCCCTTCCACACGCTCAATCCGCCGATCGCGCGATTACGCGACGGACGTACCTTCGTCTACGGCACGATGGGCGGGGATGGCCAGCCCCAGACGCAGGCGGCGGTTTTCACCCGCTACGTGTATCACGGGCAGGACCTGGCGGCGGCCATCGACGCGCCGCGCTGGCTATTGGGGCGCACCTGGGGCCAGAGCAGCGAGACGTTGAAGCTGGAAAGCCGGTTCGCGCCGGCCGTCGGGGAGCGTTTGGCCGATCTCGGCCACCGGGTCGAGGTCCTCACTCCCTACAACGAGGCGATGGGGCACGCGGGCGCGCTTGCGCTCGATCCGGACGGACGTATCGAAGCCGCGGCCGATCCGCGCAGCGACGGCAAGGCCGCTGGACTCTAGTGGGCCATGCGGGTATTTCGGTAACGCGCTGAGCGGACATGGCGCTTCAGCACAAGGCGCGCCGAACGAGCGTAGCGCGTCCTACGTGAGCGAGGCGCAACGCCGTGATGGAGCGCCAGGTCCGCTCCCGGAGGGCGGCGCTGTGCGCACCCGCCGCGGCGTTGCTCGTCACTTGTGTAGTGACGCTACACTCGCTCCTCGCGCCTTGCGGGGCCCGGATTGGGGGCCACAACGCGACGACCGCGGGAGGGGGTTAACAGGCCCTAGTGGGCCATGCGCGCGATAGGCGCCGGGCTCCGCGGAAGGTCGCTTAGGCTTAGGTCAAGGACAGCGTGCGCTCGGTGTATTCCTCGACGTAATCGATGAGCCGGTCGGAGGCGGCGACGGCCTCGTCTTCGTCGTTGCGCGCGACGGCGGCGGCGAGATCGGCGTGCAGGCGCGCGACTCGGGGCAGGTCGCCGAAGCGCTTGAAGTAGAGATACCAGAAGCGGCGCGTCTGCGCCTGGATGGGCGCGATCGCATCCGAGGCATATATGTTGTCGGCCGTGTCGGCGAGCAGCCGGTTGAAGTCCCGATCCGTCGGGATGAATATCTTCTCGCTGTCCTCGACGGCGGCGCGCTCGAAGCGCTCCTGCAGCTCACGAAACTGCTCGCAGGCCAGTTCATCGGCCTGGCGCGCCGCGCGCCGCGCCAACACGCGCTCGAGCCCGCGGCGCACCTCGATCAGCTTGAAATGCTCGGTGACGGCGATATCGGTCACGACGGCGCCGGAACGCGGCAGGATGGTAATGGAGCGCTCGCGTGCCAACCGCTGCAGCGCCTCGCGCACCGGCGTTCGGCCGATGTCGAGCATCTTGCTCACCGTGGTCTCGGAGATGCGGATTCCCGGCGGCAGTTCCAGGGTGACGATCATCTCCTCGATCTTGCGATGCGCGGCCTGCGCCTTGGTCTCTTGGTGGATGTTGTTGCGCGTACTCATGATCGGTGCCTGAGCCGATTGTGGTATCGACCTGTTGCACTCCGCCGTCCGATCCAGGCCGATTGCCATCGATGCGCCGTGCCGATGGGCCGTGCGCGCGGCGCTCGACCGGACCCTCCCACGGGCGTGGTTGTGCGCCAAGCGTATCACCTGGGTCGCAGCCGGTCGCGGGGCTCGCCGGGGCCGGGGCGTGCTTGAAGGCCCGACGCGCGCTGCAGTAGACTCCAGCGGCTCTGCGCGGCGGCATCGGCACGCTGCGTCCCGCCTCTTACTAAGCAGATAATCGCGGCCGGCTCTCGTAGTGCACTACTCCAATTTCGCTGCCCCGGGACCGGCGCCGCTGCGTCGACACACGATCATGCTCCTGATCGCGCTGGCCGTCGCGATCAAGCTCGCGCTCGCCGCGGCGGTTCCGCTGACCGGGGACGAGGCATACTTCTTACTTTACGCGCGCGATGTCGATTGGGGCGGCTTCTACGATCACCCGCCCATGGTCGGCTGGATGCTCTGGCTCACCGAGCGCATCGGCTCGCATCCGGTGATCCTACGGCTGCCCGCGATCCTCACCGGGCTCGCGCTACCCTGGTTGACGTACCGCCTGCTGCGACCGAGCGATGCCCGGCGGGCGTTGCTGATCGCATTGCTGCTGCTGTATACGCCGATCTTTCTGTTGTTCGTGTTCATCACGACCGATGTCGGGGTCGTATTGTTCGGCTTTCTGTCGCTGCTGGCAGTCCATCGCGGTCTCGAAAGCGACGATCGGCGCTGGCTGGCGCTCGGCGGTGTATTGCTGGGGCTGGCGTTCCTGTCCAAATATTTCGCGGCCTTGCTCGGAATCGCGTATGCGCTGCATTGGCTCGTATGGCAGCGGCGTCATTGGTGCGGCCTGCTGATCATATTCGCGGCGGCCCTGCCGTTCGGATTGTTGAACCTGGCGTGGAACTATCTGCATTGCTGGGACAACGTCATGTTCAACGTCTTCAACCGCAACGCGGGCGGCGGCCTCTCTCCGCTCGGTCCGGTGCAGTACGTCGCGATGCTGGCGTACCTGTTCGCATTCCCTTTGTGGTGGCTCGTGCGCGAACGGACTGCGGTGCGTGAGGCGAATCGCCGCTATCGCCTGCACCTGTTCGCCAGCGTGCTGCTCGCGCCATTGGCCTTGTTCGCGCTGATCTCGCTGTTCGCGGAGATCGGACTCCACTGGCTGCTGCTGTTTGTGCCGGCGGCTTATCCGTTGTACGCGGGCATCTCGCTGCCCGGCCTGCGGCGCGCACTGGGGTTGATGGTCGGCTTCGCGCTGTTGCATGTCGCGGCGTTGCTGGCGCTAACGCTGCCGCCCGTCTCCGTGTTCGCGGGCACGTCCTGGCACCGCGACGCGGTCGTGTACCTGGCGCCCGACGCGCTCGTGCGTGCCATGCCCGACGTCGCTGCGGATTTCCACGCTACCGGCAGTTATTCGCGCTCGGCCGTGCTGTCCTATTATGGCGGCGCCCGGTGGGGCGTCTTCGGCACCGGCTCCGAGCACGCCCGCCTGGACGATCGCCTGAGCGACTGGCGCAAGCGCGATGGCGGTACGATGCTCTACACGGCGGGCACCGACGAAGTGTCGATGGACGCGCTGGCGCCGTACTTCGATGCCGTCGAGGTGCGCCGGGTCGAGGCCGGTGAGACTACGTTCGCCGTCGCGATCGCGCGCGGCTTCGATTACGCTCGCTATCGGCACGATGTGCTCGCGCGCATTCGGGAGCGCTATTATCAGATCCCGGCGTTCCTGCCGATGGGGGGCTGCCCGTTCCTGGAGCGGTATTTCCCGGAGGACGCGCGCCTGGCCGGGACCGAGCGGGCCCCGACGCCGCAGTGCGGATTGGAAAGAATAATTGACGACGCCTGAACGAGACGCGCGACCGCTGGTGCTGGACGTCGACGGCACGCTGGTACGCTCGGACCTGCTGGTCGAATCGGCGCTCGGCGCCGCCCGTGCGAATCCGGCCGACATCGTTCGCATGGTGGGCTGGCTGGGCGCCGGCCGCGCCCGCCTGAAATCGGAGCTGGCCACACGTGTGGCCATCGATCCCGCCACGCTCCCCTACGACGAGGCCGTCCTCGCCACACTGCGGCGGGAGCGCGCGGCCGGCCGGCCGATCTATCTGGCGTCGGCCTCGGACCGGCGCTATGTCGAGGCCATCGCCGCCCATCTGGGCCTGTTCGATGGCGTCTTCGCCTCCGACGGCACGACCAATCTCAAGTCGGATACCAAGGCGCAGGCGCTGGTCGAGGCCTTCGGCGAGGGCGGCTTCGATTACGTCGGCAATCACGCCGACGATCTGGCGATCTGGGAACGCGCCGCCCGTGTGCTGACCGTCGACGCGCCCAAGAAGGTGCTGCGCCGGGCGACGCGCAACCGCACCGACCATGAAGTCCTGGTGCCGCGGCGGATGGCCCTGGCCGCTTGGCTGCGGGCGCTGCGGCCACACCAATGGCTCAAGAACCTGCTGGTGTTCGTGCCCATTGCCGCCGGGCACGTGATCACGCCCGCGAGCGTGGGCTACTCGCTGATGGCGTTCGTCGCGTTCTCGCTGGTCGCCTCCGGTGTGTACGTGCTCAACGACCTGCTCGATCTGCCCAGCGATCGCGCCCATCCGCGCAAGTCGGCGCGCCCGCTGGCCAGCGGCGCCATCCCGATCCAGCTAGCGCCCGTCGTCGCCGTGGGCGCGATGCTGGCCGGCGCGCTCATCGCGCTGGCCGCAAGCCCGGCGTTGCTGGGCGTGCTCGCGCTCTACGTCGTTGCGACCTGCCTGTACTCGGTCTATCTCAAACGCAAGGCCTTGCTCGACGTGATCACGCTGGCCGGGCTGTACACCTTGCGTGTGCTCGGCGGTGCCGCTGCGGTCGGACTGGTCGTGTCGCAGTGGCTGCTGGCGTTCTCGCTGTTCGTGTTTCTCGCCCTGGCCATCGTCAAGCGCCACGCAGAGTTGGTCGATGCCGTGACCACGGGGCAGGGCGATCCGCGCGGGCGCGGTTACCGCACGCAGGACCTGCCGATGCTCGGCGCGCTGGGCGCCGCGGCGGGTTACATCGCGGTGCTGGTGCTGGCGCTCTACATCAGCACACCGCAGGTGCAGGAGCTCTATAGCCGACCGCAGTGGCTATGGGGCGTGTGCGCCCTGCTGCTCTACTGGATCAGCCGCATGCTTCTGGTCAGTCAGCGTGGGGAGGTGGATGACGATCCGCTGGTGTTCGCGATGAAGGACCGCGGAAGCCTGGCAGTGCTCGCGCTCGGAGCGGTATTGGTGCTGGTCGCGACCTGATGCTGTCTCCGCTGGAGCTGGCGCTGCGTTACACCGCCTTCGCCGTGATTGCGACCGCGGTGAACATCGCCACGCAGGATGTCGCAACCGCGCTGTACACCGGCGCGTATGCGCTGTGGCTCGGCATCTTCGCGGGCACGGGCACCGGCCTGGTCACCAAATACCTGCTCGACCGCCGCTGGATCTTCATGGACGCACCGGGCGACCTGGCGGATCATTCGCGCAAGTTCTCGCTGTATTCGCTGATGGGCGTGGTGACGACCGTGATCTTCTGGGGCACCGAATGGCTGTTCGACCATCTCAGCGGCGGCGATGAGTTCTGGCGCTATGTCGGCGCCTGTGTCGGGTTGGCCATCGGCTACATCACCAAATACCGGCTCGACCGGCGCTTCGTGTTCGGGCTGCGGGCGGCATGAGGCTGGCCGGCTGGGGCAACTGGCCGGTCGCCGACGTCCGCGTCGGTCATGTGCGCTATGCCGATGAGCTGCCGGACAGGCTCGCCGAGGCGCCGTCGCTGATCGCGCGCGGCAATGGCCGCGCCTATGGCGACGCGGCCCTCAATCCCGATCTGACGCTGTCGATGCGCGGCCTGGCGCGTGTGCGCGCGTTCGACCGCGAGGCGGGCCGCATCACCGTCGAGGCGGGGGCGCTGCTATCGGACTTGCTGCCGATATTGATCCGTGCGGGCTGGTTCGCGCCGGTCACGCCGGGGACGAAGTTCGTCACCATCGGCGGCATGGCGGCGGCGGACGTCCATGGCAAGAACCATCACGGCGCCGGTAGCTTCGCCCATCACGTCGACGCGCTGGAGCTGCTGACCCCGGACGGTCGCACGCTGACCTGTTCGCCCACGGAGAATCCCGAGCTGTTCGAGGCCACGCTCGGCGGCATGGGGCTGACCGGCGTCGTCCTGACCGTGACGTTCCGGCTGCTGCCGATCGAGAGCGCCTGGATGCGGCAGGAGACCGTGCCGTGCAGCGATCTCGACAGTGTCATGGCCGCGTTCGAGGAATCGGACCACTGGACCTACTCGGTCGCCTGGATCGACTGCCTGGCGAGCGGGGGCGATCTGGGCCGCTCGCTGCTGTACCGGGCCGAGCACGCCCGGCCCGGCGAGCTGCCGGCTGAGCGCCGGCAGGAGCCGTTGGCGCTGCCGCGGCGGCGCGAGCTCGCGGTGCCGTTCTATCTTCCGGGCATGGTGCTCAACGGCATGACGGTGCGTGCCTTCAACGCCTGGTACTACCGGCACCATGCCGCGCGTGCCGGCACGAGCCTGGTCGACCTGGACAGCTACTTCTATCCGCTGGACGCCATTCGCGAGTGGAACCGCATCTACGGCCGCGCGGGCTTCGCCCAGCATCAGAGCGTGCTACCGCTCGACCAGGCGCGGGCGGGGCTCGGGGCCATGCTCGAGCGCATCGCGCGTGCCGGCAGCGGCTCGTTCCTGACGGTCCTCAAACGACTGGGGCCGGGGCGCTCGGGGCTGTCCTTCCCCATGGCCGGGTACACCTTGGCGCTCGACTTCCCCGTGAACGAGCGCAACTGCGCCTTGCTCGACGAGCTCGACGCCATCGTCGAGGCCCACGGCGGGCGCATCTACCTGGCCAAGGATGGGCGTGCCGGACGATCCGTGATCGAGTCCGGCTACCCGGGGCTGGAAGCGTTTCGCGCCGTGCGCGCGCAGACGGACGCGGGGCCGCGTCTGGAATCCTTGATGTCACGGAGGCTCGGACTATGAACGACACCACGGACTCCGTCCTGATCCTGGGCGCGACCTCCGATATCGGGCGAGCGCTCGCTCACGAGTACGCCGCCGCCGGCGCGAATCTGCAGCTGGCGGCGCGCGATACCGACCGGCTGGCGCAGGAGCGCGATGACCTCACCGCGCGCTACGCCGTCAACGTGGGCGTCCACCAGCTCGACGTGCTCGACCCGAGCCGCGACGAGCGCCTGCTCGAGGCGCTGGACCCGCTGCCGGCGACCACGATTTGCGTCATCGGACTGTTGGAGCCGCAGGCCGAGCTGGAGGCAGATGTGGAGCGCGCCGAGCGGGTCTTCCAGAGCAATTTCAATGCGCCCGCGCGCCTGCTGGGACGCATCGCCAACCGCTACGAGCGCCGTGGATCGGGCACGATCATCGGCGTCTCCTCGGTCGCCGGCGATCGCGGCCGTGCGACCAACTACATCTACGGCTCCGCCAAGGCGGGCATGACCGCGTGGCTCTCCGGCCTGCGCAACCGGCTGCAGGGCACGGGCGTGCGGGTGATGACGGTCAATCCGGGCTTCGTGCGCACGCGCATGACCGAGGGCATGGACCTGCCGGGCGCATTGACCGCGAGCGCGGAAGAGGTCGCCGCGGCCATCCGCAAGGCGCAGCGCGCCGGCAAGGACGTGATCTACTGCCGGTGGATGTGGCGTCCGATCATGTGGATCATCCGCAGCATCCCCGAGCCCATCTTCAAGCGCCTGTCTTTCTAGTGCCGCTGTCGCAAGCCGTCGGCCGGGCGCCGCAGGACCCACCGACAGAGCTGAGGCTGTGAGCGCCACATGGCCGCACCGCGGGGAGCAGCGGGGATGACGTGGACCATCATCGTTCTCGCAGCGGTGGCGCTGGCGGTGTACGCAATCGTGGCCGGGCTGCTCTACGCGATGCAGTCAAGGCTGGTCCATCTGCCGAGCGTTGCGGGCCGCGAGCTGGCGGCGACGCCGGCCGAGCTGGGGCTGCCTTGGGAAGACGTGGAGCTGACCACCGCGGACGGCGTTCGGCTGCATGGCTGGTATCTACCGGCGCCGGGCGAGGTGCGCCACACCGTCCTGTTCTTCCACGGGAACGCGGGCAACATCAGTCACCGCCTGGATACCCTGGAGACGTTCCATCGGCTCGGGCTGGCGACACTGATCATCGATTACCGCGGCTATGGCCACAGCGAGGGCAGCCCTTCGGAGTCCGGCCTCTACCGCGATGCCGAGGCCGCCTGGCGGCATCTCACGCAGGCGCGTGGCATCGATCCGGAGCGCATCGTTGCCTTCGGGCGCTCGCTGGGCGCGCCCGTCGCCGCGCACCTGGCCGCGGAGCGGACCGTCGGCGGGCTGGCGCTGGAGTCGGCGTTCACCTCGGTGCCGGATCTCGCCGCGGAGCTCTATCCCATCTTTCCGGTGCGCGCCCTGGCACGCATCGAATACCCGACCCGGCAATTCCTCGCCCGCGTCGATGCGCCCGTGCTGGTGATTCATAGCCCGGACGACGAGACGATCCCGTTCCATCACGGCGAAGCGCTGTACGAAGCGGCGCCGGCGCCGAAGCGGTTTCTGCGGATCGAGGGCGATCACAACACCGGGTTCCGGCGCAGCGGCGCGGTCTATAGCGACGGCCTGCGGGACTGGCTCGACTCCCTGGACGAGCGCGCGGCCCTCGAGACAGTCGCTGGATCCGGCCTTACCGCGTGAGCCGATCGCGCGCTCAGCCGGACGCATCCAGCGACTCGGACAAGCCGAGCGGGCCGCCGCCGAATTCGTCCGCCGCATCGAGCAGTACGTCCCAGAACCACACGGCCGAGGCGCTGTCGGCGAGGATGTGGAACTCGTCCGGGGTGACCGGGCTGCGGCACACGATGCCGTTCAAGCGCGCGATCGAGGTCTGCGCGATCGAGCCCGGGGAGAAGGACTCTTTCCGAAGGTCCACCCCGCACAGCTTCTGCAGACACGCGGCCGCGTCCGGCCCGCGCAGGGTGAACCAGCAATGGCTGTCGCGGCGCGGCGCGATCCAGGCACCGTTGTCGTCCACGCTCGCTTCGAGGGCATCGAGCGGCGTGCTCTGCGCCGCGAGCCAGCGCTGCGGTGCGGCCAGGACCAGCACTTCCTGATCGGCCAGCCGGCACACGAGTTCGCCGTCGGCCGCGGCGACGGCCATGTTGTTCTGCTCGGGCACGGGCCAGCTCCGCGTTCGCAGGTGCTCCAGCGTGCGCGGCCCCTTGATGCCGGTACGTGGCAAGGGGTTGAGATCGGTCAGACCGAGCGTCGGCGCGCCCAGATCGGGGAATTCGGTGGCGACCGCAGTGTCGCCGATCTCGGCGAAGCGTGCCGCTTGAGCGATCAGACGCGGGGCCGCGAAGCTGCGACGGGCGGGCTGTTGCGATACCGAAGTCAATGGTCGGACTCCTACAAGCTCTGCCGTTCGTTGTCGGGATCGTAGAAGGGCGCGGGCACGACCTCCGCGCGGATCTCGCGGCCTTGCTCCGCCTTGATCGTAAACGTGCGGCCGATTTCGGCCGCATCCGGCGCGACGAAGGCGAGGCCGATGGGGTGGCCCAGCGTCGGTGAGCGCGCGATCGAGGTCACGCGCCCAGTGATGCGTCCGCCGTCGATCACCAGGTGGCTTTCCTCCGGCAGCGGACGGGTATCCGCCGGCAGGCGGAAGCCGACCAGGCTCCGCGTCGGCGTGTGCTGCTCGCGCGCACGGATGGCGGGCATGCCGACGAAAAAGGGCTTCTTGCGCCCGATGGCCCAGGACATGGCGGCCTCGGCCGGATGGGTCAGGTTATCGGTGTCCTGGCCCACGATGATGTGACCCTTCTCCAGGCGCAGCACGCGCTGCGCCTCGACGCCGAAGGGACGGATGCCGTAGTCGGCACCGGCCTCGGTCAGCCGATCCCACAAGGCCTCGCCACAGCTCGCGGGGCAGTGCAGCTCGTAGCCGAGCTCGCCGACGAAGCCGACGCGCATGGCGCGCACGGGGATGCCGGCGAGGTGGCCCTGGCGGACCTCCAGGTACGGGAAGGCCTCGGCGGAGAAGTCGATATCGGCCTCGAGTCGCTCGATCACGGCGCGCGCGAGCGGCCCGGCGATGTTGACGCCGGCGTACGCGCCGGTGACGTTACTGATATCCACGTCGAGCCGCCATTGGGCGTTCCACCAGAGCATCCGCCGGTGGACGTTATCCACGCCGCCGGTGGTGGCGGTCACGTAGAAGTGGTTCTCGGCGAAGCGCGCCGAGACGCCGTCATCGACGATGGAGCCGGTGTCGTCGGTCATCAGCAGATAGCGGCTGCGGCCGACCGGCTGTTTCTTGTAGCCGAAGGTGTACATGCGGTTCATGAACTCGGCGGCATCCGGACCGCGCACCTCGATGCCGCCGAGCGTGGAGACATCGATCAGGCCGACGTTCTCGCGCACGTTGGCGACTTCGCCGGCGACCGAGGAAGCAAGATCGGTTCCGTAGTGCGAGGGCCGTAGCCAGGCGCCGGCGACCATCATCTGCGCGCCCGCGTCGACATGGCGGCTGTGCATCGCCGTCAGCCGGACCGGATCGAAGCCGCGGCCGGCCAGATGGCCGAATTTCTCCGGGATCGCCGGCGGGCGGTTGGTGGACGCACGCGCGCCCTCGACCGGCTCGCCCAGCGCATCGGCGACGATGCGCACGGCATTGACCGCGGCGGTGCGGCCCTGGCTCGGGCCCATGCCCACGGTCGAGAAGCGCTTGACCAGCTCGATCGAGTCGAAGCCCTCGCGCACCGAGTTGCGCAGGTCATCGATCGTGAGATCCTCGTCGAAGTCGACGAACTCCTTGCCCTTGGCATGCGGGAAGATGGGCCAGGGATCGTTGGCCGGGCCGTCGCGCTCGGCGGCGCGCGGGATCGCCTCCGCGCCGTCCTCGGCCGCGGCCCGGCCGGCGGCCTCGCCCTCGCGCCGCGCCGTCGCCAGAGAGCAGGGTCCGGCCACGGAGCCGGCGACGTGCATGCCCGGCGGCAGGCTGCGGATCATCAATCCGTGGACCGACTCGTCGTAGCTGACGTCGGCGCCGGCGTGGGCGATCAGGGACACTGCCGGCGTGGCCCCCACGTCGAGGGTGACCAGATCGCACTCGAAATCGGTGCCGCGGGCATCGCCGTCGGCCCCATCGCGTGGGGCGATGCGCAGGGCGGCGACATGCTGGTGGCGCTCGGCCGCCTGCACCAGCCGGGCGTTCGCATGCACGGCGATGCCGCGCTGGCGGACGGCGTCGCTGCGCTCGTCGGCCGCCGGATCGGCGCGCAGGTCGACCACGGCGGCCACCTCGACGCCCGCCTCGGCGAGATCGAGCGCGACGCCGTAGCCATCGCCGTTGCTGGTGACGCAGACGGCCCGCCGGCCCGGGCGCACGCCGTACAGGCGCATCAGGCGCTGGACGCCGGAGCCGAGCGCGATGCCGGGCAGGTCGTTATAACGGAACACGGCGGGCTGGCCGATCGCGCCGGTGGCGATCACGACGCGCCCGGCGCGCAGCTTGGTCATGCGCTGGCCGTGCACCAGGGCCAGCAGATTGTCGGAGAAGCGACCGGTGCACTGGGTATCGGTCCAGATGCGGATGTTGTCGTGCGCCTTCACCCGCGCCAGCAGGGCCTCGCGCTCGTGCGTGGCGGCCGTGCCGTCGGCGTCCGCGCGGTACCAGTTGAGGCCGCCGCCGAGCATCGACTCGCGCTCGATGACGATGGTGTCGGCGCCCGCTTCGGCGGCGGCCAGCGCTGCGGCCAAGCCGGCCACGCCGGCCCCGACCACGGCGACATCGCAAAAGGCGTATTGCTTGTCGTAGTAGCGCTGGCCGGCGTGCGTGTTGACCCGGCCGAGCCCGGCCGCGCGCCGGATCAGCTTCTCCCAGCGGTCCCACATGCCGCGCGGCTTGTAGAACGCGTGGTAGTAGAAGCCGACGAACATGAAGCGCGAGAACTTCTCGTTGATGCGCGAGCGATCGCGCTCGAGCGAGCCCCAGTAGTGCTGTCCTTCCACCGTGAGGCCGTCCGCGATCGGCACGTGCTCGGCGGGCGCGTTGGGCTCGTCGGGTAGCTGCACCAGGGTGTTGGCGTCGTCACCGACGAGCGTGAACGGCCCGCGCGGACGGTGGTACTTGAGCGAGCGGCCGAGCAGCCATTGGCCCTGGCCGAGCAGGGCCGAGCCGACCGTATCGCCGGCGAAGCCGGCGACGGTCTCGCCCTCGAAGCTGAAGCGAACGGGTGATTCGCGCTCGATTAGCTGGCCCCAGGGGGCGGGCAGACGCGCGCTCATGCTTGACTCCCCGAGTCGGCGGGCGCTTCGTAGTCGATGCGCTCGGCGAAGATCTCGCCGGCGGGGTAGGTGCGGACGATCACGTCCTGGGCGGTATCGCGCTCGGCGATGAACCAGTAGCTCGAGGGCGCGTGCAGCCACCACTCGCGCGCGACCCCCGGCAGGTTGTCTTGCATGAAAACCCAGTCGGCCCATTGATCGTTCGGCGCCTCGGGCGCCGGCGGCGCGACGACATCGCCGCCGAAGACGAACTCGCCGATATTGCGCCAGCCGTTCAAGGGACAGTGCATCAGCTTCATGGTGTTCCGCTCCGTCGCCGGCGTTAGTGGCCCACCGAGGCGGCGCCGCGTTCGCCGACCTGGTCGAATTGCGCAAAGCGGCCGAGATCGAAGGCCTGCAGGATCTCCGGCACGCGGCCGGTCGCGACCGTCTCGGCCATGCGCTTGCCGCAGACCGGGGTGGCCTTGAAGCCCCAGGTGCCCCAGCCCGCGTCGATGTAGTAGTTGCTCAGTGGCGTCGCACCCATGATCGGGGAGAAGTCCGGCGTCATGTCGGTCATGCCCGCCCATTGGCGCATCAGCCGCACCTCGCCCAGGAAGGGAAAGAGCTCGAGCAGGTGCGCCATCAGCCCTTCCTTGAAATCGAGGGTCGAGCGCGTGAAGTAGCCCGGGTAGGGATCGCTGGCGCCGCCCATGACCAGCTCGCCGCGCGCGGTTTGCCAGACGTAGGTGTGCAGGCTGCCCGAGACCACGATCGGATCGAGGAAGGGCATCATCGGTATCGAGACGCAGGCCTGCAGCGGCGTGGTCCGGATCGGCAGGCGCAGCCCGGCCATGTTGCCCACCACGGTCGAGGCCCCCGAGACGGCCTGCAGCACGCGGCCGCAGCGGATGGTGCCGCGGTCGGTCTCGACGGCCGTCACGCGGTCGCCCTCACGCTGCAGCCCGGTGACCTCGGTGTGCTCGTGGATCTCGACCCCGCGCTTGGCCGCGCCGTGGGCGTAGCCCCAGGCGACGGCATCGTGGCGGGCGGTCGAGCCGGGCGGGTGGTAGAGCGCGCCCAGAATGGGCCAGCGCGCGTGCTCGGACAGGTCCAGGTGCGGGCACAGCTCGCGCAGCTCCTCGGGCCCGATGAGCTGCGAATCGACGCCCATGTGCTTGTTGACCTCGACGCGCCAGCGCATCGTGCGCAGCGTGGCGTCGGAGTGCGCCAGCGTGAGGTGGCCGCGGTTCGACAGCTGGATGTTGAAGTCGAACTCGTCCGACAGCCCGCGCCACAGCTCCATCGCCTCCTCGTAGAAGGCGACGCCCTCGGGCGTGAGATAGTTCGAGCGCACGATGGCGGTGTTGCGCGCCGTGTTGCCGCCGGCGA
>CAZVBX010000046.1:0-23115 GCA_964625925.1 uncultured Ectothiorhodospiraceae bacterium
CCATCGGCCGCGAACGAACCAGGCAACCACGCGAAACGTCGTCGGTTCGCGGGCTGTGGCCGCTCCTACCGGTCCACGCGGAAAAGGGCGTTGCCCGTGCCGGGCGGTGCGCTCCCGCTCATGGCCCACCGGGGACCGCGAGGCCGGCCTGATGATGCGCTCGTCACGCGCCGGCTGGGCGAAGCATTCGCGCGACCGGCAGCGCTGGGCAGACGCGCGGTGCAGCATGCGCCGCGCCAGCGCGCTAGACTGGGGCCGGAGCTACGGGAGTCCGCGATAATGTCGAGCCTGCGCGACCGGATGACGCAGCACGGTTTCGAGTCGAACATCGACTACGGCTACCACGTGCGCTGCCTGCTGTCGCAGCCTGCCGATCAGATCCCGGCGCTGAACGTCGAAGGCGATTCCGGGCGCCGCCGCACGGCCTTTGCCAACGCCCTGGCCGCGGCGCTCGAATACCCGCGCGTCGTCTATCACGACTTCACCCAGGAGCACGATCCCGCGGCCGCCCTCGCGCCCGTGCCGCCCGACGAGGAAGGCCGGCAAGAGCCGTCGATCCCCGCGTTCGAGCGCGCGATGAGCGATGCCTGCGCGTTCTCCGAGGGCGAGAAGACGGTGCTGATCCTGGACCAGCTCCAGGCGGCCGACTTCCGCGAGCACCTGCGGCTGTACCGCTTTCTGGTCGAGCGCCAGTGGCAGTTTCGCGACGCCACGTTCGCGGCCAATCCGAACCACCTGATCGTGCTGCTGATCTCGGAGGAATCGCTATACCACTCGCTGCAGAAGGCGAGCTTCAGCGTCTGGGTGCCGCGCGCCTCGGTGGGCGAATCGGACTACCGGCCGGAGGACTTCGGGCTGGGGCCGGAGGCAAACGCCCTGCTCGCCGAGCTGGGCGCGCTATTCCGCGAACTCGGCGTGCAGCCGACGCCGTCCGAGTTCCGCCGCCTGCTGCACGATATCCACAACAACGTGCGCACTGCCGACGAGCTGCTGACCTCGATTTACGGCTGGACCGAGGGCGTCGACCGCACCCTGCTCGTGTCCGAGCGCATCCAGCGCCGGACCGAGGAATTGATGCCGCTAATCGAGGAGTACGTGGGCGTCGAGCATGTCGAGCTGAGCCAGGGGCCGGCCGGCTGAGCCTTCGGCGCCCTTTCGCGGCGCACCCCCACTCCGGGTTTGTTTACGCTTCCCGCGATCGCCGCGGCTGCGCCCCCGCCGCGCGGGTGCGCGTTACAATGCGGACTCGCAATTCAGGGAGGTGGCATGAGCAGCACCGACGAATACGCACGCCAGATCGAGGCGAACATCCCCGGCGCGCAGGCGACCGTCGAGGGCGGGGGCGGCAAGTTCGAGGCCACGGTCGTGACCGACGAGTTCGAGGGCAAGAACATGCTCGCGCGCCATCGCCTGGTGAACAACGCCCTCAAGGACCGAATCCAGTCCGGCGAGATCCACGCGCTGTCGATCCGCGGCTACACGGCCGCCGAGTGGGAATCGAAGAGCGCCTGACGCGGCCACCGAACGCCCGTCCCGCTGCGCGCTGGATACGTCGTGGGGCCGGACTGCAGTCCGGCCCGCAGCCATGGACGGGCTGCCCGCCTTGTAGCGGGCTTTAGCCCGATGCCCCGCCTCCAATGGCAACGCCCAGGAACGTTCGTTCTTGCTGGGCACGGGGCGCTTACTTCAAGCGCGCGCGGCCGGCCCAATCGAGGGCGAACTGGCGCGCCACGCGCCCGCTGCGCGAGCCCCGCGCGAGCGCCCACTGCAAGGCCGCCTCGCGGGCGGGCTCGTCGAATTCCAGCTCGGGTGCCAACCGCGTGAGCCAGGATTCGACGATGGTGATGTAGTCGTCCTGACGAAAGGGATGGAACGACAGCCATAGCCCGAAGCGCTCCGATAGCGAGACCTTCTCCTCGACCGACTCGCCCGGATGGATCTCGCCGTCCACCGCACGCGCCTCGCGATTCTCCTCCATGAACTCGGGCATCAGGTGGCGCCGGTTGGAGGTGGCGTAGATGACCACATTGTCGGGCGCGACCGCGACCGACCCCTCCAGCACCGCCTTGAGCGCGCGATAGCCGGGATCGTCGGCGCCGAAGGCCAGATCGTCGGCGAATACGATGAAGCGCTCGCGGCGCTCGGCCAGCGGCGCGACCACGTCGGGCAGGTCGACCAGATCGGTCGGCTCCACCTCGATCAGGCGCAGGCCCTCGCCCCGATACGCCTGCAGCAATGCCTTGATCAGCGAGGACTTGCCGGTACCGCGCGCGCCCCATAGCAAGGCGTTGTTGCACGGCAGGCCGGCGACGAACTGGCGTGTGTTGCGGTCCAGCGCGGTCTTTTGGTCGTCCACGCCGTGCAGCTCGTCGAGCGTCACCTCGGCGGGCCGCGACACCGGGATGAAGCCCCCGGCGTGGCGGCCCGCGCGGCGCCAACGCCATGCGATCTCGTCGCCCTCGGGCGTGCCCGGCGGGGGCGTGGGCAGGGTGCGCTCGATGCGCGTCATCAAGTCATCGGCGCGGTCGAGCAACCGCTGGATACGTTCGCCGCTGCTGAAGATCAAGCTACCTCCACGGGTTCGCTGGACGGCGGGAGCCGCTCCATCATCGAGACGGCGCGGCTAGGGTCTGTTAACCCTTCCCGCGATCGCCCCGACAAGCCGCCACCGGCCGGCCCGCCGGCAATGCTAGCATGGCGCCCCCGACAAGGAGCCGTCATGACGCCAGCCGCCCGCGACGCCCCCGACTTCAGCGAGCTCGATCCCGGCGCCGTGCTCGACGCCGTCGAGTCGCTGGGACTGCCCTGCGACGGGCGGTTGCTGCAGCTCAACAGCTTCGAGAACCGCGTCTATCAAGTCGGGCTGGACGAGGACGAGCCCGTCATCGCCAAGTTCTACCGCAACGGCCGCTGGAACGATGCGCAGATCGCGGAGGAGCACGCCTTCGCGGGCGACTGCGACGAGCGCGAATTGCCGCTGATCGCGCCGCTGGCATTCGCGGGCGCCACTGTGCATCGCCACCGCGGCTTTCGTTTCGCGCTCTATCCGCGCCGCGGCGGCCACGCCCCACCGCTCGACGACCCGGACGCGCTCACCGTGCTCGGCCGCTTCCTGGCTCGCCTGCACAACGTCGGCGCCGCCGACCGGTTCGCCCATCGCCCCGCATTCGACGTCGACACCTACGGCCGCCAGCCGCGCGATAGCGTGCTGGCCGGCGACCTGCTGCCGCCCGAGCTGATCGAGGCCTATCGCACGCTGACCGACGATCTGCTCGATCGCATCGAGTCCACCTACGCCGCCACGCCCGCGGCGATCCTGCGCCTGCACGGCGACTTCCATCCGGGCAACGTCCTCTGGCGCGAGGAAGCCCCGAGCGTGGTCGACCTCGACGATGCGCGCAGCGGCCCGGCGATACAGGATTTGTGGATGTTCCTGCCCGGGGAACGCGAAGAGCGCGAGGCGGCACTGCAGGCGCTGCTCGCCGGCTACACGACGTTCCGCGATTTCGATCCGACGGAGCTGGGGCTGATCGAGCCCCTGCGGACACTGCGGCTGATCCGGTACGGCGGCTGGCTGGCCGAGCGCGCCGACGAACCCGCGTTCCAGCAGGCATTCCCCTGGTTCGGGCAGCCGCGCTGGTGGGAAGAGCACATCCTCACGCTGCGCGAGCAGCTCGCCGCCTTGGACGAGCCCGCCCTGACCTGGCTGCCGTGATTCGAGAGGAACCACGAATGACTCGCCGGGAGCGACCTTCGCGGCAGCCCCGAGGGGAGACGCCCGGCTGGATTGCTTCGCTTCGCTCGCAATGACGGCGTCCTCCCAAGAGCCCAGGTAGCCTGGATCGACCGTCCAGCGAACGGCCCTGAGTCGCTTATCCGTACCGATCCGAGGGCTCCGACGGACTCAGTCGACGCCCCCGGCCATGGCGCCGTCGTCCATCTCGACCCAGGCGGGTAGCCATTGGGCGGCATGATTGAGGGCGTCATGGTGGGTGCGCCAATCCGGGTCCAGCTGGGCGAGCAGACGCCAGAACCGCGGCGAGTGATCCAGGTGGCGAGTATGGGCCAGCTCATGCAGCAGGACGTGGTCGACCAGGGCCGGCGGCAGGAATAGCAGCTTGTAGTTGAGGCTGATGGTACCGCGGCCCGAGCAGCTGCCCCAGCGGGTCCGCTGGCCGCGCACCGCGACCCGCCGGTAATGGAGGCCGTGCTGCTCGGCCAGCGTCCGGAGTCGCCCCGACAGATACTCGCGGGCGCGGCGCTTGAGCCAGTCGGCCAGCAACGTGCGCGCCTGCGCTGCATCGGCTGCGCCGGCGATCCGGACCCGGTCGCCGCGATGCGTCACGCGCGGGCGTGGTGCGTCGGCCCGCTGCACGGTGTACGAGGCACCCAGGGCGCGCAGCTCGAGCACCTCGGGCACCGGCTCGTCGGGGCGATCGAAGGCGCGGGCGTTGGCGGCGACCCGCTGGCGGGCGCGCTGCACCCAATCGTGCTTGGCGCGGATGAATTCGCGCACGGCCGCGTCGGGCGTGCCCTCGGGCACCACGACGACCACGCCCCGGCGGGCGGACACGTCGATCCGCAGGCGGCGGGCGCGCCGCGATATCCGAATCTGGTAGTCGTCTGAATCCACGAGTGCGGCCGCCCGCCCGTCGGTTGCCTCATGTTCATTACAACACAGGCGCGCCGCGCATCGGCGTCGCCCGCTGCCGCTCGATCCGTATTGCCACGTCTGATTCAATGGGCCCGCCGCGCGCGGGCGCTCGCTCGCAGCAGACCCCATTACCGCCCCGGATCGGCCCTCGAGTCCCGCCCCTGCGCCTCGCTGCGTGGGGCACCTGGCGTCGTGGGCGGCGCGGCTTGCGCGCGAGTCCCGGAGCGCGGCGACCCACGCACATTGGAGGTAAACATGGCTACGGTCACTCTGGACGGTCATCCCAGCCAGACCAGCGGCGAACTGCCGGCCGAAGGTTCGAAGCCACCCGATTTCAAGCTGACGGACAAGAAGCTGAAGGATCGCTCGCTGAGCGACTTCGAGGGCCAGCGTAAGGTGCTCAACATCGTGCCGAGTCTGGAGACCTCGGTCTGCGCGGCGCAGGCACGCCGCTTCAACCAGGAGGCGGCCGCGCTCGAGAACACGGCCGTCCTGGTCGTCTCGGCGGATCTACCGTTCGCGCAGGGCCGTTTCTGCCAGACCGAGGGCATCGATGGCCTGACGACGCTCTCGACCGTGCGTTCGGATTTCGCGCGCGACTACGGCGTGCGCATTGAGGACGGCCCGTTTGCGGGACTCTGCGCCCGCGGCGTGCTCGTGCTCGACGCCGATAACACCGTGCGTCATGCCCAGTTGGCGCCGGAGATCGGCGAGGAGCCCGATTACGACGCCGCACTCGCCGCGCTGCGCTGACCGGCGCAGAGCGGTCAGCCGGCCGCCTGGACGTAGGCGGCCGGCCCTCGCGGCAGCGGCTCGATCTGCGCTGCCGGCCCCCACAGGTTCTGCAGCGCGTTCTGCACCCGCGCGCAATCCCCGCTACTCCAGAAGCGTTCCGCGCCCGCGTCCGCAGCCGGTCCTAGCAGGCATTCCGCCTCCAGGCGGCGCGCCAGTTCGCGCGCCACGGCAGGGCCCGTGTCGATGATGTCGACGCCGGCGCCCGCGGCGGTCTCGATGTCGTGACGCAGGAAGGCGAAGTGGGTGCAGCCGAGCACGAGCGAATCGGCGCCGGCAGCGAGCAGCGGCGCCACCGCGGCCCCGACCAGGCGCTCACGTTCGGCCGGGGCGAGGGCGCAGTCCTCGGCCGCCGCGACCAGCTCGGGACAGGGACGCGTGACCACCTCGACCTGGCCGGCGTAGCGCTCGAGCAGAGCCGCGAAGCGCGAGCTGGCGAGCGTGCCGCCGGTGCCGAGCACGCCGATCACGCCGTTGCGCGTCGCGGCGGCAGCCGGCTTGACGGCGGGTTCCATGCCGATCACCGGCACCCGAAGCTCGGCGCGCAGCGGTTCCGCTGCGACCGCGGTCGCCGTATTGCAGGCGATGACCACGGCCTTGGCCCCGGCGGCCGCCAGCGCCCCGGCGACCCTGCGCGAGCGCGCCAGTACCTCTTCGGGCTCGCGCTCCCCGTAGGGCAAGAACCCGTGATCGGCACAGTAGAGCAGATCCTCGCCCGGCAGGACCGCACGAATGGCGCGCAGCACGGACAATCCGCCGAAGCCGGAATCGAACACGCCGATGGGGGCCGCCTGCGTCATGCGCGCATTGGAACCGTTCGTACGCGGCGTCGCAAGCGAGCGCGTCGCAGCGCGCGGGATCCATGGTCCGGCGGCGCGAGGCCAGGGGCTTCAGAAGCGGTAGCTCAGCCCGAGCGTGGCCAGATCGACGCCCGGATTGTGGCGATAGAGTCCGGCATTCGAAGTATGCGCCAGGCGCGCTTCGAGCGCCCATAGCGGCGTGTACCTGTGGCGAATCCCGAGATGGCTCGTGAACTGCAAGACGCCGCCCAGATTGGCCTTGCCGGCAGCGCGCGACGCCAGCAGCGTCGGTTGCACCCCGAGGCTCAGCCGTAGCGTGCGGGCGAACGGGATCTCGAACGCCGGCCCGAAGCGGGCAGCGTCGATCGCGTGGCCCGCGCGCTCCCAATGAGAGAGCGCGAGCTCCCAGCGCGTCTCGAGATCGGCAGGCAGATGGCGCTCGATGCTGCGCGCCCGCCAGCGTGCCTCGACCGCGAGGGCGTCGAAGCCCTCCCCGGTACCCGCGCGCAAGGTCCATGCGGGCTGCGCCTGGAGTGGCGTCGCGGTCGCGAGCATGGCGGCCGCCCATGCCAAGCCGTGCATACGCCGCTTCGCGGTGGCGCCCATCCTCCGGAAGATCCCTGCTGCGAGCCGCGGTGGTCCCGAAGTCTTCGCCCGTGGCGCCCGGCGGGATGCTCCTCCCTTCGGCCCAGCGCCCCGACCTCGCCGAGCATGCCGGCACATCCATGGGCCGCGGCTTCAATCCGACGTTGTCTAATGCCAGCGCACGAACATCGCGCCGACGCTAATCCGGTTGCTCAGGCGATCATAGTCGATCAGGCCGTCACCATAGCCGCGGCGGTCGAACAGCAGCCCCGCCCCAAGCCGGTTGAAGCTGCGGGAAAAGAACTGACCGCGGCCGTCGGACAAGTGGTTGAGCCGTACGGCCAGCAGTTGCGGGTCCACCCCGAAAACCTCGCTCGCCGGCCGGTGAGTCACCGGCTCAAGGGGCGGTGGCGCCAACGGCACCGGGCCCGGATGGGCCCGGCTACAGAGGTGTAGCGCCCGAATGCGCGGCGCGCGCGGGCGTGCGCCACGCTGCACGATGGCGCACCCAGCGCGGCCGCCCCTCGGGTCAGGCGGTCGCCGGCGGCTGCGCGCGGTGCTCGCGTGCGACCAGCAGGTAGACGCCCGGCAGCACGAACAGTGTGAACAGCGTGCCGATCGTCATGCCCGTGGCGATGATCAGGCCCATGGAGAAGCGCGCCCCGGCGCCGGCGCCGGTCGCCAGGATCAGCGGCACCACGGCGAGCACCAGCGCCGCCGTGGTCATCAGCACGGGCCGCAGGCGAATGGCGGCGGCATGCTCGATCGCTTCGCGCTTGCTATAGCCCTGGCGCTGCAGCACGTTGGCGAACTGCACGATCAGGATGCCGTGCTTGGAGATCACGCCGATCAGCGTCACCAGCCCCACCTGCGTATAGATGTTGATGGAGGTGATCCCCAGGCTGGTGAAGATCAACGCGCCCGAGACCGCCATGGGCACGGTGACCAGGATGATCAGCGGATCGCGGAAGCTCTCGAACTGAGCCGCCAGCACCAGGAAGATGACCGCCAGCGCCAGGAAGAAGGTCACCATCAGGGCGCTGCCCTCCTGCACGAACTGGCGCGACTGGCCCGCGTAGTCGACCTGATAGCCTTCCGGCAGGACCTCGCTGGCGGTCTGCTGCATGTACCCGAGCGCCTCGCCGAGCGGCACGCCGGGCCGGGGCACGCCCGAGATCGTGGCCGAGTTGAGCTGCTGGAAACGGCGCAGCTGCTGCGGCTGCACGCCCCGCTCGATGGAGATCACGCTCGACAGTGGCACCAGTTCGCCGTTGTCAGCCGGCACGTGGTAGTCGGCCAGGTCCTCCGGCTTGATCCGGGCCATGCGCGTGACCTGCGGGATGACCTGATAGCTGCGGCCCTGGGCGCTGAAGCGGTTGACGAAGCCACCGCTGAGCATGGAGGCGAGCTCCTGGCCCAGATCGGCCATGGTGATGCCCAGGTCCGCCGCCTTGTCGCGGTCCACCTGGATCTGCACCCGCGGCTTGTCGTAGTTCATGTTCGACTGGGCGAAGACGAACAGGCCAGACTCGTTGGCCCGTTGCAGCATCTGCTGCGAGACCTCATAGAGCTGACGCTCCTCATCGGTGGTGCCGATGACGAACTGGACCGGCATGCCGCCGGCCGTGCCGGGCAGCACCGGAGGCTGGAACGCAGCCGAGCGCAGGCCGGCGATATTCCCGAGCTGCTGCTGCACGGTCGCGCTCAGCTCGGCGGTGGATTGCTCGCGCTCGTTCCAGGGTTTGAAGGCGAGTCCGGTCATCGCCTGGTTCGGCTGCGGCGGGCCGCCGAAGGTGATGCCGTTCAACTGGAACATGTGCTCGAGCGCCTCGAGGTCCTGCCCGATACGCGTGACCTGCTCGGTGAACAGCATGGTCTGGTCGAGCGTGGCGGTCGGCGCGCCGGTCGACTGCACCAGCATGAAGCCCTGGTCTTCGTCCGGCGCCAGCTGCGACTCCGACGTGGTGTAGAGGAAATAGCAGCTCACCAGCACGACGGTGCCGAACAGGAGGATCACCGGCAGCGTGTTGAGCGCGCCGTGCAGGCGCCGCTCGTACCAGTTCTGGAAGCGGTTGAAGACGCGATCCAGGAAAGCCTCCAGGCGCCCCTGCTTTTCGCCCTCGCCGTGCCCTTTGAGGATCTTCGAGCACAGCATGGGCGAGAGCGTCAGGGCCACGACGCCGGAGACGAGCACGGCCCCGGCGAGCGAGAACGCGAACTCGGAGAACAGCGTGCCGGTGAGCCCGCCGACGAAGCCGATCGGAGCGAACACGGCCAGCAGCGTGAGCGTCATGGCGATGATGGGACCGCCGAGCTCGCGCGCACCCTGGATGGAGGCGTCGTAGGGCGACAACCCCTCCTCGATATGGCGGTGGATGTTCTCGACCACGATGATCGCGTCGTCCACCACCAGACCAATGGCGAGCACCATCGCCAGCAGGGTGAGCTGGTTGATCGAATAGCCGAGCACCAGCATCAGGAAGGCGGCGCCGATGATCGACAGCGGCACCGCGACGACCGGGATGGCCACGCTGCGCATGGATCCGAGGAAGGCGAAGATCACCAGCACGACGATGACGATCGCTTCGAGCAGCGTGCTCACGACCTCGTTGATCGATTCCTCGATGTACTCGCTCGCGTCGTAGGGGATCGCCGAATCCAGGCCAGTGGGCAGCTGATCGACAATGTCCCCGTAGACGTCGCGCACCCCGGTCACGACGTCCAGCACGTTGGCGCCGGCGGCCGGCTGGATGCCGATGAACACAGCCGGCTGACCGTCGAACAGAACCGCGTTGTCGTAGTTCTGGGAACCAAGTTGCACATCGGCGATATCGCCGATACGCACTGTCGCGTTCTCGCTGCGGCGGACGACGAGATCGCGAAAATCCTCCGCCGAGCCCACATCCGTGCTCGCAGTCATGTCGAGCGTGATCATGTGGCCGCGCGTCGACCCGACCGCGGTCTGATAGTTGTTCTCCGCCAGCACCTGGCGCACCTGCGCGGCCGTGATCCCCAGCGAGGCCATCTGCTTGGGCTTGAGCCAGATGCGCATGGCGAAATTGCGCGCACCGATGATCTCCGCGCTCTGCACGCCGGCCACCGTGTTGAGCTCCGGCTGCACCACGCGCGAGAGATAATCGGTGACCTGGTTGTTGCCGAGCGTGTCCGAGTAGAAGCTGATGAACATCACCGGCGTCTGCTCGCCCACCTGCAGGTCGATAGTGGGGTCCTCGGCCTCCTGCGGCAGCTCGCCGCGCACCTGGTTGACCTTGGAGGTGATCTGGGTCAGCGCATCGTAGGGGTTGTAGTTGAGCTCGAGCTGGGCGGTGATGATCGACACACCCTGGCTGCTGGTCGACTCGACGTAGTCGATGCCCTGCGCGCTGGCAATGGCGTTCTCCAGGGGCGTGGTGATGAAGCCCTTGATCAGATCGGCGTTGGCGCCCGTGTAGGCCGTCTGGATCGTGACCTGTGCGCTTTCGGCCTCGGGATACTCGCGCACGGTCAGCCCGAGGTAGGCCCGCGCGCCGAGCAGCACGATCAGCAGGCTGACGACGGTGGCGAGCACCGGGCGCCGGATAAAGAGGTCGGTAAAGTTCATGGCGCGCGCCGGACTCAGCTATTGCCCAGTTCGGGCGTTGGATCGCTCGAGGGTGTGACGGAGTTGTCGATGCGTACACGGGTGCCGTTGCGCAGCTTGAGCTGGCCGCTGGTCACGATCCGATCGCCGGGGCTGACGCCCTCGAGGATCTGCACCTCACCACCGCGGCGCTCGCCGGTGCGCACGAAGATGCGCTCGACCGTGAGCACGGGCTCGCCGTCGCCGTTCTCCGGCTGTTGCTCGCGCACGATGTACACCGAATCGCCGTAGGGGTTATACGTCAGCGCCGTCCGCGGCAGCGTGACCACGTTATTGCGTTGCGGCAGCTGGACCGCGACGTCGACGAACATGCCCGGCTGGAGCAGGCCTTCCTCGTTGGCGAAGCGGCCGCGGATGGCGGCGTTGCGCGTGGAAGCGTCGATCCGCGGGCTGATGGCCGTGACCTGCCCTTCGAAGCGACGGTCGGAAAAGGCATCCACACGCGCCACCAGCGGCTGGCCCGCGCTCACCTGCGGCAGCTGGCCCTGGGGCAACGCGAAGTCGACCTGGACCGGCCGCACCGTCTGCAGGGTCGCGATCATCTGGCCGACATCGATGTATTGGCCCGGATCCACCTGCAGGATGCCGAGGCGGCCCGCGAACGGGGCCGTGATGGTCTTCTTGTCGAGGCGCGCCTGGATGCCCGCCACGAGCGCCTGCGCCTGCTCGAGCTGACTCTGGGCGCGGTCCACGGCCGACTGGGCGGCGGCATTCTGCTCACGCAGGCGGCGCTGGCGGTCGATCTCGATCTGGGCCAGCTGCGCCTCGGCCTGTGCGCCGCGCAGCTCGGCTCGCAGCTCGGCCGCGTCGAGGCGCACGATGACCTGCCCCTCCTGCACCTCCGCGCCATCGGCGACCGCCACCTCGGTGACCCGGCCACTGATCTCGGCCGTCAGATCGATGCCCTGAGCCGCCCGCAGGCTGCCCACGGCGGACAGCGTCGGCTGCCAGACCGCCTGCTCGGCTCGGGTCGCCGACACGGTCTCGACCGGCGCGGGCTGGTTCTCCAAGGCCTGGTCGATCTGCTGCGAGACGAACCAGTTGAAGCCGAAGACCCCGCCGAACACGACGGCGAGGCCCAGGATGGTGAAGAACATGCGCTTCTTCATTGGTCGTTGTCCCCTCCGGCAGTGCGGTCGTCCGCACCGTCATGGCGCAGGCCGTCGAGCAGCACGCGGCTGACCAGCGCCGCATATTGCGCGCCATCGTCGGCGAATTCGACGCCCGGGAGATGCCGCACCACATGCTGTGACTGAAACAGGATCGTGTTGCAGGCGATCGCCATCGTGGCGGCGAGCGCCGGCGGCACGTCGCGAGCGAACGCACCCTGCTGCTGGGCCCGCTCGAACATCGTCACGAGTTCGGCGAAATGCTCGCCGAGAACCTCGCTGGCGAGCGCCTGACCCCGGCTGGGTCCGCTTTCGAGGATCTCGCGCATGATCAGGTGCGACCGGTCCGGGCGGGCGCGCAACAGCTCGAAGTCGCGGCGCAGGAACTCCTCCAGGCGCTCGCCGAAGGCCTGGCCGTCCTCCGACAGGCCGGCGGTGGCGCAGGAGAAATGGGCGCAGGCCTCGCGCATCACTTCGAGATAGAGCGCGTCCTTGGAGCGAAAGTGATGGAACACGTTGGCCTTGCTCGTGCCCGCCCGTTGCGCAATCGCGCTCATGGACACGCCATCGTATCCCGATTCCCCGAACAGGTCCGTAGCCGCAGCCAGGATCTCCTCCCGGCCCGCCGCGGCCGCGCCGGAACCGCTCGGGTTTCCGCCGCTGGGGTTTTCGGACGATGGCGCCACCGCTATACTCCTGACTGACCGGTCGGTCGGCGAGTGTAGCGCCTGCGGCCTTGTGAAGCAAAGGCGGCACTTGTCGCCTTTTGCGAAAGACCGTACCCTCGGGTGGTTTTGAGTGGCGATTGCTTTTCGAGGCGGGTCGAGGCGGGTTTTATCCGCCCGGGTGTCCGAGGGACATAGCGATGGAAGGAATGAATTTCGAACGCGCGCGCTTCAACATGGTCGAGCAGCAGATTCGTCCGTGGACGGTGCTCGACGCCGACGTCTTGCGCGTGCTGCGCACGCTTGCGCGCGAGCGCTTCGTGGCCCAGGCCTACCAGCGACTGGCCTATTGCGACGCGCGCATTCCACTGGAGCACGGCCAGTCGATGATGGCGCCGGTGGTCGAGGGACGCGTGCTGCAGGGCCTCGAATTGCATCCGGACGATCAGGTCCTGGAGATCGGCACCGGCAGCGGCTTTCTCACGGCCGGTCTGGCGCACCTAGCGCACAGCGTCGAATCCGTCGATATCTACGAGGATTTCACGCGCGCCGCCGGTGACCGCCTGCGGGTCCTGGAGATCGAGAACGTCACGCTCGCCACCGGCGACGCGGCGCAGGGCTGGGGCGACGGACGCCAGTACGACGCCATCGTGCTGACGGGCGCCGTGCCCGAGGTGCCGGAGAACTACCGCCGCGCCCTGCGTCCGGGCGGGCGTCTGGTCGCCATCATCGGCGATCGTGACCGGCCCATCATGGAGGCGGTGCAGATCACGCGCACCGGCGCCGAGGAGTGGTCGAGCGAGAGCCTGTTCGACACCTGGATCGAGCCGCTGGTCAACGCCGCGCGCCCTGCACGCTTCCAGTTCTGAACCCGCGCGCGAACGGGCGCGGGTGCAAGCCAGCACGGCCGTCCGGGGCGTAAGCTCCGGCTCCGCCGCGGCCGAACGCGGCGGACCGGCTACCCTCGCAGCGGCCGGCATTCAAGGAAGCCAACGCCTATGTCCGCGCATCGTCCACTGACCCTGCTGGCCGCCACGCTCGCGGCCTGCGCCTGCCTCCCGGCCACGGCCGCCGATCTGCTCGGCGTGTACCAGCAGGCGCAGGAGCAGGACCCGCAGTTCACCACCGCGCGCAGCGAGTATCGCGCCGCCCGCGAGGCCGCGCCACAGGCGCGCGCGGCGGTGCTGCCGCAGGTCTCGCTATCGGCTTCGGTCGCCGAGTCCGAGGTCGAGCGATCCGGCGCTAACGGCGAGAGCAGCGCGAGCGGCACGAGCAACGAGGCCACGCTCTCGGTCACCCAGACCCTGTTCAACTGGTCCCAATTCGCCGGCCTGGGCCAGGCCAATGCCCAGGTGGCGCAGGCCGAGGCGCAGTTCGCGGCCGCTGAGCAGAACCTGATCACGCGCGTGGCGAACGCCTATTTCGAGGTGCTGGCCGCCGCCGATAACCTCGAATTCGCCAGCGCCGAGAAGCGCGCGATCGAGCGCCAGCTGGAGCAGGCGCAGGAGCGCTTCGAAGTGGGCGTGATCCCGATCACCGACGTCAAGGCGGCCCAGGCCAGCTACGATCTCGCCGTCTCACGCGAGATCGACGCCGAGAACCGGCTCGCCAACGCGCGCGAGGCACTGCGCACCCTCATCGGCGAGCCGCCCGGGACGCTCGCCGAGCTGGGCGCGGAGTTGACCCTCGAGGCGCCCGATCCGGCCGAGCCGGAGGTCTGGGTCGAGCAGGCGCTCGAGCGCAATCCCAACCTGCTGGCGGCGCGCGCCGGCGCCGACGCCGCCCGCCAGGGTGTGCGCGCCACGCGCGGCGGGCGTTACCCCAATGTCGAGCTGTTCGGACGGCACAGCGAGAGCGGTGGCGACGAGGAGGTACGCCAGGGCGCGGACCAGGAGACCACCATCGGCATCCAGTTGAACTGGCCGCTGTTCTCCGGCGGCGGCACGTTCTCCCAGGTCGACGAGGCGCAGGCGCAATTCGATGCGCAGCGCTCGCGCGTGGTCGAGGCCCACCGCAGCACCACGCAGTCCACGCGCGACGCCTATCGGGGAGTGCAGGCCAGCATGAGCCAGGTGCGGGCGTTGGAGCAGGCGGTCGAGTCGAACCAGGCCGCCGTGGAGGCCGCGCGTGCCGGCTTCGAGGCGGGGACGCGCACGGCCGTGGACGTGCTGCAGGCGCTACGCGACCTCTATGCGGCGCAACGCGACTACGCCGATGCGCGATACAATTACATCCTCAGTCGCCTGCAACTGAAGCAAGCGGCCGGCACGCTGACGGTCGAGGATGTTCGCCGGGTCAATAGTTGGTTGACGTCCCCGAACGGCTGACCGGCCGCACCGGAGACGCCATGGGCCCGCTGCCCCTGCTGCGCGCCGACGATTCCCTGCTGCTGATCCTCGACATGCAGACACGCCCAGCCGCGGTCTGCCCGCCGGCGGTATGGACCGCAGCGCGCGATCGCACCATCGCGCTGGTGCGCGCGGCCGGCACCCTCGGCCTCCCGGTCATCGCGACACGGCACCAGGCAGACACCCTGGGCGACATCGAGCCGGAGATCGCGCGCCGTCTGCCGGCCCGGGCGGAGCGCGCTGGCAAGACCCGGTTCGCCGCCACCGCCGAGCCCCATATCGAGCAGGCTCTGGCCATGGCGGGCCGGGAGCAGGTGGTGGTCTGTGGCATGCAGGCGCACGTGGCGGTGGTGCAGACGGCCGCGGGGCTTGCCGCGCTGGGCTATCGCGCGTTCGTCGTGGCCGATGCGATCTGCGCCACGGAGCCGTCCCAGACCGAGGGGGCGCTCGCACGCCTGCGCGCCGGCGGCGTGAGCGTGCTCAGCGCCGAGGCCGCACTGGCCGAGTGGCTACGCGACGGCGCTCATCCCCAGTGCCAAGCGTTATTGGCCGGCCCGGCGTGAGCGCGCGCAAGGACCACCGCGACGCCTCCGGCGCCGCGCTCGCGCATCCGCGCTTCTGGCCGAGCTGGATCAGCGTCGGCCTGTTGCGCGGTGCGGCCCGGCTCCCCCTCGGCTGGCAGCGAGCCGTCGGGCGCGGGTTGGGCTGGCTGCTCTACGGCGTTGCGCGGGAGCGCCGCCGGATTGCGCGCACCAACATCCGCCTATGTTTTCCCGAGCGCGGTGAGCGTGCGCGCGAGCGCTTGGTGCGCGCGCATTTCCGCGCGCTCGGCGAGAGCGCGTTCGAGATGGCCTTCGCCTGGTGGGGATCGGCCGAGCGCTTGCAGCGGCTCGGCCGGTTGCACGGGCGCGAGCACCTGGAGGCGGGACTGGCCCAGGGCCGCGGCGTCATTCTGCTGCAAGGCCATTTCGTGACCACCGATATCGCCGGACAGATCCTGGCCGCCGAGATCCCGCTGACGGTCACGTATCAGCCGCCCAACAATCCGGTCATGCGGTCGCTGACGGAGCGCGTACGCGGCCGCTTCATCCGGCGCCAGATCCATCACGCGGACGTGCGGCGGGTGCTACGCGCCCTACGCGACAATGAGATCGTCTGGCACGGGCCCGACCAGGGCGCGCGCCGCCGCCACGCGATCACGGCGCGCTTCTTCGGTCAGCCCGCAGCGACCAACACGGCGACCGCGCGGCTGGCGCGGATCAGCGGCGCGCCCGTCGTGCCCTACCACCCCGTGCGCCGTGCCGACGGCCGCTTCGAGCTGCGCTTCGAGCCTGCGCTCGCGGACTTCCCCGGCGCAGATCTCGCCGCGGCGACGCAGCGCATCAACGACGTGCTCGAGGCCCATGTCCGCGCCACTCCGGCGCCGTATCTGTGGACCCATAAGCGGTTCAAGCGCAGCGGCGGCACGGACCCGTACGCATGAGCGGCCCGCCCCTTGGCTACCGGGCGGCCAGCGCAGCCCTGGTGCTGCCCTTCCTCGGCTACACGCTCGTGCGCACGCTGCGTGACGGCGATGCACGCTACGCCCGCGAGCGCCTGGGATGGGTGCCGCGCTCGGACGATCGGCCGCTGTGGCTGCACTGCGCCTCCGTGGGCGAGGTGGTCGCGGCGATGCCGCTGGTGGGTGTGCTCGCGGCCGAGGGCATCGGTCCGCTGCTGATCTCCACCAACACCCCGACCGGCCGCGCCGTCGCCGCGGCGCGCGCCCCGGACGGCGTCCGTTGCGTGCAGGCGCCGCTCGACCGCCCCGGCGCGGTGCGCCGCTTTTTCGGGCGGATTCACCCGCGCGCCGGCGTGATCCTGGAGACCGAGCTGTGGCCGTGGCTTTTCGCCACGGCCGCCGCGCGCGGCGTGCCGCTGGTGATCGCCAATGGCCGCCTTTCCGCGCGGACACGCACCGCACCGGGCTGGCTGCGCGCGGCCGCCGGGTTCTGCCTGGGCCGGGTGAGCGCAGTGCTGGCGCGCTCGGAGGACGATGCGGCCGGCTTTTGCGAGCTCGGCGCGCCGGCCGCACGGGTACGGGTGATTGGCAACCTGAAACTGGGCGCGCCGAGCGGCGCGGCAGCCGCACCGGAGTCGCTGGGCCGGCCGTATGTGCTGGCGGCCTCGACCCATGAGGACGAGGAGACGCAGCTCGCCGTCCACTGGCGCGCAGCCGGTGCCGGCGCGCTGCTCGCGATCGCGCCGCGCCACCCCGAGCGCGGCGAGCGCATCGCCGCGCAACTGCGCGCCCGGGGGCTGCGGGTCGCGCGGCGAGCGCTGGGCGAAACGCCGGGGACGGATACGGACGTCTACCTGGCGGACACGCTGGGCGAGCTGCCTCAGCTGATCGCGGGCGCGGAGCTGGTGGTCATGGGGGGGTCGCTGGTCGCCCACGGCGGACAGAACGTGCTCGAGCCGGCGCGCGCCGGGCGCGTCGTCCTCACCGGCCCGCACATGGAGAACTTCCGCGAGGAGACGGCGGCGCTGCGCGAGGCCGGCGGCTTGCGGCAACATCGGGACGCCCCGGAGCTGGTCCAGAGCGCGCTCGGCCTGCTGGCGGACGCGGAGGCGCGCACCGCCATGGGTGCGAACGCGGCCGCGGTGCTCGACGCCGGCGCCGACATCGCGGCGCGCTACCGCGATGCCCTGGCCGAGACCCTGGGGAACGCGCTAGGCGGAGGTGCGGGAGCCGTGACCGTCACCTGCGGACGGCACGCCGGCACCGGCGCGGATCGCGGCTAGCGCCATGCGGCGCTGCCTGGAGGTGGCAGCCCGGATGAATGCGTTGCCGGAATCCGGGACCCGGACGCCCCAGACCGGCTAGCGCTGTCCCTGCGCACCCCAGTCGACGCTCGTCTGGTCCGCGCGGCCGGCGTCCGTCGTGGCGCTCAGGCGGTCGCGCCAGGCGTCGTGGAGAGCGCTCCAGCCCGCATCGGTGAACTGGAATGCGCGGTCCTCGGCCGCGAGCTTGTCCAGCGACCGGCGCAAGCGGCTCAGATTGCGCTCGCGCCAGCGCCCGCCGCGGCGGCGCAAGCGCCCGCGGTCGAAGTCGATCAGGTACACCGCGCCGGCGGCGTCGAGCAGAATGTTGTGCGCGTTGAGGTCGGCGTGGTCGACGCCGGCGGCGTGGAACCGAGCGAGGGTCGCGCCGAGTTCGCGCCAGGCGCTCTCGGGCAACGCGGCGGTCGCGAGCGATTGCGCCAGCGTGCGCGTGCCGGGGAGGCGCTCGCTCAATAGATCGGCACGATACAACGGCGCCCTGGCGCCGGTACGGCGAATCCGGGCGGCGACCGGGCACGGCACCGGCAATCCGGCGCGCTCGAGTCGCGCGAGCAGCACGATCTCGCGCCAAGCACGCGTCGCACGCAGTCCGCGCCAGCCGTAGCGGTCCGCCATCAGGTGGCGGGCCGCGCCGCCGCGCCGGTAGTGGCGCAGCACCACGGGTATGCCCTCCAGACGGGTGTACAGCGTCGCGCCCCGTCCGGTCGCTTCGCCGTCGGCCAGTCCCGCGGCCTCGTGCCACGTGGCATCGAACCATTCGGGCCGGGGACGCCAGCGCTCGTCGCACCAGATCAGCCAGTCGGGGCCCACGCGCTCGACCTGCGGCGTGACGGGGGCGGGTATGGCGCAGCGCGACATGGTATGTCCTCTAACGGCGCCTGCCGGCGGCCGCGTGTGGTGGAGGGGCCGAGCACGTAGAATGCCGCTGCCGGCGGCTGCCCCGCTGTGGGAGTGTCATGCTACAAGCACCGGAGCGTTTGTGTCTGCTACGCCTGTCGGCGCTGGGCGACGTGACCCACGTCGTGCCGGTGGTCCGCACGTTGCAGCAGGTTTGGCCGGAGACCCGGCTTACTTGGGTCGTCGGCCGCACCGAGGCCGAGCTGGTGGGCGATCTGCCCGGGGTCGAGTTCGTGGTGTTCGACAAGGCGGGCGGATTCGGCGCCTACCGTGAGCTGCGCTCCACGCTCCGCGGTCGCCGCTTCGACGTGCTGTTAACACATGCAGGTTGCGCTTCGCGCGAACGTGGCCGCGGCGCTGATTCCGGCCGCGCGGCGAATCGGTTTCGACCGCGCGCGCAGCCGCGACGGCCACGGGTTATTCCTCGACCGGCGCATCGAGCCGCGTTCGGGCGCGCATGTGATCGATGGGTTCTTCGGCTTTCTCGAAGCGCTCGGCATCGGCGAGCGCGTGCTGCGCTGGGACCTGCCCGTTCCGCCCGCAGCGCGGGCGTTCGCCGAGCGCCAGCTCGCGGGCGACGCGCCGTGGCTGGCCATCAATCCGCGCACGAGCGCGCGCGTCAACAACTGGCGCAACTGGTCAGCGGAGCGCTACGCGGCGGTCGCCGACCATGCCGCCGAGCGCCATGGCCTGCGGGTCGTGCTCACCGGCGGCCCGGCGCCGGCGGAGCGGGAGATGGCCGATGCCATTCGGGCCCGCGTGCGACATGACGTCCTCGATCTCGTGGGCCGCACCTCGCCCAAGCAACTGCTCGCCGTGCTGGGCCGCGCGCGGGTGGCGGTGGCGCCGGATACGGGCCCGGCGCATATCGCCACCGCGGCCGGCACGCCGGTCATCGGCCTCTACGCGACCTCCAACCCACACCGCACGGGTCCCGCGCGCTGGCGTGACTGGACGGTGGACCGGTACCCGGAGGCGGTCCGCGCGGCGTACGGCCGGGACGTGGACGCGCTACGGTGGGGCAAGCGGGTGCGCGATCCGCAAGCCATGCAGCGGATCACGGTCGCGGAGGTGACGCACCGGCTCGATGGGCTGCTATTCGACCGCGGGGGCCGGCGGGGCTCGCTGAGTCCGCGTCCGGGAGATCGCATTGCGGCCCGGCCCCGTCCGCGTGAGCCCGATCCAAAGGGGGACGATGCAATGAGCGACACGCAGGATCTCAACCGGCTCATCCTCGAGCAAATGGCCGACGCCATGGTGTTCGCGGATCCGGCCGGCGTCATGCGGCAATGGAACGCGGGCGCCGAAGCCTTGTTCGGCTTTTCGCGCGAGGAAGCCATCGGACAGAGCCTCGACCTGATCATCCCCGAGCACCTGCGGGAGGCGCATTGGACCGCGTACTACCGCGCGCTCGAGGAAGGCGAGACGAAATACGGCCGCCAACCCCTGTTCACGCGCACCGCGCACAAGGACGGCACCACATTCTATGTCGATATGGGCTTGGCGGTGGTGATCGGCGATGATGGGACCGTGCAGGGAGCGGTTGCGCTGTTGCGCGATGCCACCGAGCGCAGGAATCGCGAGCGCGAGATGCGCAAGCGCATCGCGGAGCTGGAGGCCGGGCACGATTGACCAACCGGCCGTCCAAATAAACAGGGGCGGGTTGAAACCCGCCCCTGTCAGGCCCGTGGCCGTACCGGGGACCGCTTAGGGCCCCGACAGGCTGCGTTAGCCTGCCGCTTTCTCTTGCGCGTTGCCGACCGCGCCGGAATCCTTGATGGCGGAAATCCGCTGCGCGTCGAACTTCAGGACGTTGCTCAGGATCTCGTCCGTATGCTCGCCCAGAAGCGGAGAGCGGGTCACCGAAACCTGGTTGTCCGACAGCTTGATCGGATTGCCCACGGTCAGGTACTTGCCGCGACCCGGATGGTCGACCTCGACCACCGTCTCGTTCTCGCGCAGGGACTGATCCTCGGCCAACTCCTTCATCGACAGGATCGGGCCACAGGGAACGTCGTATTCGTTGAGAATACGCATCGCCTCGAACTTGTCCTTCTGCATCGTCCATTCTTCGACCGTGTCGAAGACTTCCTTGAGACGCGGCAGACGGGCATCCGCCGTAGCGTAGTTCTCGTCGGTGATCCACTCTTCCTTGCCGATGACCTTGCAGATGTTCTCCCACACCGGGGCCTGGCAGATGAAGTACAGATAAGCGTTGGGATCGGTTTCCCAACCCTTGCACTTCAGCGTCCAACCCGGCTGGCCGCCGCCGGAGGCGTTGCCCGCGCGCGGCACGGCATCACCGAACTCGCCGTGCGGATACTGCGGATACTCCTTCAGCGGGCCGCGCTCCAGACGCTGCTGGTCGCGCAGTTTGACCCGGCAGAGGTTGAGCACGCCGTCCTGCATGAAGGCGCTCACCTTCTGGCCACGGTTCGTGTTGGTGCGCTGGTACAGCGCCGTCACGATGCCGAGCGCCAGATGCAGGCCGGTGCCACTGTCGCCGATCTGGGCGCCAGTGACCGTCGGCGGGCCTTCCTCGAAGCCCGTGGTCGAAGCCGAGCCGCCGGCGCACTGCGCGACGTTCTCGTAGACCTTGCATTCGGCGTACGGACCCGGGCCGAAGCCCTTGATCGACGCCACGATCATCTGCGGGTTGATTTCCTGGATGCGCTCCCAGGAAAAGCCCATGCGATCGAGCGCGCCCGGCGCGAAGTTCTCGACGAGCACATCGCACTGCTTGATGAGCTCGGTGAGCACCTCCTTACCCTCTTCCTTCTTGGTGTCGAGGGTGATCGAGCGCTTGTTGCCGTTCAGCATGGTGAAGTACAGGCTGTCGGCGTCCGGGATGTCACGCAGCTGCCCGCGGGTGATATCGCCCACCCCCGGTCGCTCGACCTTGATGACATCCGCGCCGAACCAAGCCAGTAGCTGCGTACACGTGGGCCCTGACTGGACGTGCGTGAAGTCCAGAATCTTGACCCCTTCGAGTGCCTGACCCATCAGCGATTCCCCTGATTTCCGGTGTCCTACATGGGCGCCGCGGGCGTATGGCCCGCGGCGCCAGCCAGCAGGTGGTTACTTGTACATCGTCTGGGCCTTCGTGCCCGGCGCGTACTCCTTCGGATCCACCCAGATGTTGACGACCGAGCACTTGCCGGTCTTGTGCAGCCCCTCGCGCGCACGCTGCAGGGCGCTCTGGATCTGGTTCGGATCGCGGACTTCCTCGCCATAGCCGCCCAGCATCTCGGCGAACTTGCTGTACTCGACGTCGCCGAGCAGGTTGCCGATGTCGCCACGCTCCTCGCCGTACTTGGCGATCTGGCCGTAGCGGATCTGGTTCTGCGCCGAGTTGTTGCCGACCACCGCGATGAACGGGGAGCCGAAGCGGTTCGCCGTCTCGAGGTCGTAGCTGGTCATCGAGAAGGCGGCGTCGCCGTAGTAGCACAGCACCTCCTTCTGCGGATGGACCGTCTTGGCCGCCAGCGCGAAGCCGGTGCCGACGCCCAGGCTGCCCAGCGCGCCCGGATCCATCCAGTGACCCGGCTGCCGCGGACGCACCGCCTGCGCCGAGATCGTGACCACGTCGCCGCCGTCACCGATGTAGATGGTGTCGTCGGTCAGGAACTCGTTGAGCTCCCAGGCCACGCGGTACGGGTGGATCGGGGCGTTCTCGCTCTGGAACAGCGGCATGAGCTTGTCGAGCGCCTCTTCCTCGGCCTTGCGCAGGCGCTGCATCCACTCGGTGCGCTTGTCCTGCGCGCCCTTGCTGGTGCGACCGGTGATCGCATCGCGGACAGCGCCCAGGATCGCACCCGGATGGCCCACCAGGCCGAGCTCGATGTCGCGGTTGCGGCCGACATTGGAGTAGCTCATGTCGATCTGCACGACCTTCGCATCCGGGTTCAGGCGCTTGCCGTAGCCCATGCGGAAGTCGAACGGCGTGCCCACGACCACGATGACGTCGGCCTCGTTGAAGGCCTGGCGACGCGTGCGGTCGAAGTGGTGCGGATCGCCCGGGGGCAGCATGCCGCGGGAGGCGCCGTTGAAGTAGGTCGGGATGTTGAGCTCGCGGATGAGCTCGAGGCCCGGCTCGTAACCGCGCGCGACATAGGTCTGGTGGCCCAGCAGCACCGCGGGACGCTCCGCGTTCAGCAGCAGGTCCGCCAGCTTCTCGACGTCCGCCGGGTCGCCGATCGACTGGGTGGACGAACGGTAGTGACCCTGCTGCGGTACGACGGCCGTGGAGGCATCGATCTCACGATCCAGGACGTCGCGCGGCAGCTCGAGATAGGACGGACCGAATGCGCCGCTGAAGCACTCACGCGCCGCCATCGAGACCATGTCGGCCACGCGCTCGGTCGAGCGGATGTCGGCCGCGAATTTGGTGATGGGGGTCATCATGTCGACGTGGGGCAGGTCCTGCAGCGAGCCCATCTTGTGCTGGCCCGTCGAACTCTGACCGCCGATGTGCAGCACCGGGCTCTCGGAGCGCAGGGCCGTCGCGATGCCGGTCACGGCATTGGTGCAGCCCGGGCCCGCCGTGGTCACGACACAGCCGAGGCGACCCGTCTGACGGGCATAGCCGTCAGCCGCGTGAGCCGCGACCTGCTCGTGGCGCACGTCGATGACCTTGATGCCCTCGTCGATGCAGCCGTCGTAGATGTCGATGATGTGGCCGCCGCACAGCGTGAAAATGGTGTCGACGCCCTCAGCCTTCAGCGCCTTGGCCACCAAACGGCCACCCGAGACGATCGAATCGTCCCGGCTCTTCTTCGCGAGCGTGTCGTCAGCGGTATTCG
>CAZVBX010000047.1:0-22773 GCA_964625925.1 uncultured Ectothiorhodospiraceae bacterium
GGCCTCGAAGGCGTCGCGGCGCGCGAAGACGAAGCAGCCTGCGGCCCAATGCAGGTGGCGCGACAACGCGTTCCACAAGCCCGGGCCACGACGGTACAACGCGTTGGGCGCCCGGTCGAATGCGATCACGGCACCGCCGCCGCAAGCACCGGCGTCGAGCTCGGCGAGCGCCCGTTCGAGCAGCGCGGCCGGCGGCCAGGTGTCCGCATCGACGAACAGCAGGTAGGGCTGGCGGGCTTCCCGCGCACCGCGATTGCGGGCGCGGCTGATCTGGCGGTGCGGTTCGACGACGACGGTGGCCCCGTGGGCGCGTGCGATCTCGGCCGTCGCGTCCTCCGAGGCGTTGTCGACGACGATGATCTCGCCCCGACGCCCGGTCTCTGCGAGGGCCTCGCGCAGGGCGATCAGCGTCGCGGGCAGCGTGAGCGCTTCGTCGTGAGCGGGAACGACGATGCTCAGGCCCGATTCGGCTGCGATCTCAGTAGCAGGCACTGGCGCTCCGCGACGCGGGACGGACACGCCCATACTGCGCCCACTGAGCCCGAACCGCCAGAACAAGCCGCCGCGCGGCCGGCTCGCGGCCGCGCGGCGGCGCCTTTGCGCTCCCTACGCCGTGGCCTCGGGCTCGAGCGCCGGCTCGGCCGCCGGAATCGTCGCCGCGACCGCATCGGCATGCTCCGCCCGGCGGCAACGCTGGCGAATGATCGCGTCGATGCGCTCGACCCGGGCCTGGAGCGTCGGGCAGCGCGAATGGACGCTGGAGCGCAGGTTATCGACCCCGAAGATGTCGAAGCACTCGCGCTCGCTCAGGCCGAAATACTGCCCCGCCGCGCGAAACCCGATCTCGCAATGGCCCTCCGGTCCACGCCAGATGGGAAAGCCGCCGCGGAGAATCGACCATCCATCCGCCTGGAAGGTCGGCATCGCCGCCATCCACCCGAGCATGCAGCCCTTGAGTTTCCAATCATCCATGTACACGTTGAAATCCAGGCCACCTTGGCGGTCGACCTCCTGCACGAAGGGGACGGCCACGTCCCGCAGCATCCGAAGCCGAACGATGTGCATGTCGTCCGTATTTCTCGGGCGCATGATTTCCTCTCCTTCCACTGGTAGACCCGCCGCGTGGCGCCACGCGCCGCGCCTGGCGGAGGTTACGACCCAGCCTTGTCTGAGCATGGTCCGGGCTACCCGGCGCGGCAAGGCCGCTTTCCGGGCGCCTCCCAAGAGTGGACCATGGCGCAGCCCGCCGGTTCGCCCGGAAGGCACTTATGGACAGCGTCGCCACCCGGGGCCGGGCTTGCTCCAGACACGCTCGATGGCCCCGGTGTCGCTGGTCTCCACGAACTCGTCCTGCCCGTTGCAATACACCCAATGGGGTGCATGGCCGCATTCGGCTGCGCTGCACCAGTCGCGCGCCGGCGGGACATCCCGCATAGCCACTTGCTTGCCCAACAGCTTGCGGCGCGCTTGGGCGTATGATGGAGAGACCGCCGTGGGACGCGAGGCGACCGAATGCGAACACGCCGTGCCCTGATCACCGTTGCGCTGGCCCTGTGCGGTGCGGCCGTACTGACCTGGACGACGGCTCCCATGTCCGCCACCGAGCGGGTGATCCGCATCGAGGCGGCCAAGGCGCTCCCGCACCTGTCCGATGAACTGGATCGCTGGTCGGTCGAGGTCAACGCCACCCTGCTCGACTACGCCGGGGACGAGCGTCTGATGCTTGCGGCACGCCTAGCGCTCGTGAGCTATCCCGAAGCCGCCGAGAACGTGCTGGGGCTGTACGGCACCACGGACGAGTTCAAGCAGATCCTGCGCGATCACGGTGCGCGGGTCGTGCTGCCAATCCAGTATTTCCTGACCCACGACTCGCTGCTGCTGCGGCTGCGACACCGCGTGGGCGATGTGCTCAGCGATGACGAACCGGAACCGCAGACGGGCGAGCAGGCCGGCGAATCCGGCCTGACGCCGGCCGAACGCGGCTGGTACGCCGTAGGCTTCATCCGGGAACAGGGCCATGATTTCATCGGTCAGTTCGTAGTCGATGCGGGCGGCGACATCGGCTGGGTTCAGACCGAGCGCTTCGCCACCGGCGCCAAGCGCTTCTTCACCAGCGGCCTGACCTCGCTCGAGGGCAAATGGCGCCGCGACCAGCCGGTCGGCGCCGGCGACTACGCCTGGGCGGCCGTCGACGTGCTGGTGCCGATCGCCGCGTTCCGCGTGGCCAAGGCGGCCCGCACCGGGCGGCTGGCCCGCGCCGGCGGCCGCACGATCCGGGTCGCGGCCCGGCCGGCCGGCGCTGCGGCCACGCTCGCCACGGCCGGATACCTGGTGACGCATCCGAGCCTGATCGGCGACGTCGCCCACGGCATCGCCGAGGCCCTGGCATTGCCGCCGTGGCTCGTCGAGCTCGGGGTCTGGCTCGTGCTGTTGCTGCCGCTGCTCATCGTCGCCCGTGCTGCTTACCGCTGGCTCATTCGGCCCATTCGGCGCCTGCTTCTGGTGAGCATCGCTCTGCTACGCTGGCTGCACCGCCGGCTCGCCCCGCGGCCCCAGGGGGCCTAGTGGGCCATGCGCCCTGCTGCGCGACTGGGCGCGTAAACCGAGGACGTCGTGCTCACCGCCTGACCGCGCGCACCCGCTCCGAGCAAGCGCGGCCCGGCCCGTACGGACGCGAAGCGCGACAAGAAAAGGACCGCCATGCCGTTCGACCAACCCGTTTTCGCCGCACTATCGGCACTCGCCATCGGCTTGTTGATCGGCGTGGAACGCGGCTGGGCCCAGCGCGAGGTAACCGAGGGGCAGCGCATCGCCGGCGTGCGCACCTATGCCCTGCTGGGCCTGCTCGGCGGGGTGATCGGCGTGCTCTCGCTCGAGGGCGGCGCGAGCGTGCTCGTGGCCGGTATCGTCGCGGTCGCGGCAATCATCGTGACGGCCTACGTCATGGGCTTTCGCGTGACCGATGCGGATGTCGGCATCACCAGCGCGGTGGCCTCGATGACGACCTTCGTCCTGGCCATGGTCGCCGGCCGCGGCGACATCGAGCTGGCCGGCGCCGGGGCGGTGATGACGGTGCTGCTGCTCGGGCTCAAGCCGGAGCTGCACGGCTCGCTGCGGCGCATCAACCGCGACGAGCTCCAGGCCATGTTCAAGCTGCTGGTGCTGTCGGTGGTGCTGCTGCCGATCCTGCCCGATGCGGCCTACGGCCCCTGGGGCTCGCTCAATCCGCGCGTGATCTGGTGGCTGGTCGTGCTGATCGCGGGCTTGTCGTTCGCCGGCTACCTCGCCGTGCGCGCATTCGGCCCCACGCGCGGCATCCTGGCCACCGGCCTGTTCGGCGGGCTCGCCTCCTCGACCGCCCTGACCGTGCATTTCGCGCGTCTGTCGCGCCGCGGCAGCGATATCGCACCGATCCTGGGCGGCGGCATATTGCTGGCGTCGACCAGCATGTCGTTGCGCACCCTCGTCATCGTGGCGGCGGTGGATTGGCGTCTGGTGCCCGCCCTACTGCCGCCGCTGGTGGCCATGGGCCTGATCGGCGTCGTGAGCGCGTTCTGGCTGGGCCGAAAGAACCCGGGCGCCACGACCGCCCAGGTCAGCGCCCTGAGCAGCCCCGTGGCGGTCATCCCGGCCATCGCGCTCGGCCTCGTGCTGGCGCTGATCCTGGTCGCGACCGCCGCCGCGCGCGAATGGCTCGGGGCGAGCGGCGTCATGGCCGTGGCCGCGATCTCCGGCACTGCGAACATCGACGCCATCGCCGTGTCGCTCGCGCAGATGGCGAGCGCGGACGGACCCCGCGCCCTCGCCGCCGCCGGGGTGGTGGCCGCCACCACGAGCAACAGCGCGGCCAAGGCGATCATGGCGCGCGTCATCGGCGGACCGGCGCTGGCCCGCGCTGCCGGCCCGCCGCTCGCGCTCACCGCCCTGTTCGGCGCGATCGCGACCGCGGCGCTTTTGCGCGGAATCCTGCCGACCGCGTATGGGTAGGCTCGGCCGGCGCTTCGGCATGCGGAACGCGCGAGCGGACTTCAGGCCCGCGTATCGCGGAAGCGCCGGGTGAGCTCTGCATAGGCATCGACACGCCGGTCGCGCAGGTAGGGCCAAGCCCGGCGGATCCGCTCGCTGTGGGCGAAATCCAGGCTCGCCGTCAGGCACTCGGACGCAGCGCCCGCCTGGGCGAGCAACTCCCCCTGCGGCCCGCAGATGAAGCTGCTGCCCCAGAAGTCGATGCCCGCCCCGGTGCCCGCGGGGTCGGCTTCGTGCCCCACACGATTCGCCACGAGCACGGGCAATCCGTTGGCCACCGCATGGGCGCGCTGCACCAGCATCCAGGCCTCCTGTTGGCGCGCCTTCTCGGCGTCGTCATCGGGCGGGTGCCACCCGATCGCCGTCGGGTACAGCAGCACGTCCGCCCCGGCCAGCGCCATCAATCGCGCCGCCTCGGGATACCACTGGTCCCAGCACACCAGCAGCCCGAGCCGGCCGACCGAGGTCGCGATCGGCTGGAATGCGTCTTCGGCATCGCCCGGCGTGAAATAGAACTTCTCGTAGTAGCCCGGATCGTCGGGGATGTGCATCTTGCGATAGTGACCGACGCGCCCGGCCTGGCGGTCGAACACGACGGCGGTGTTGTGGTAGAGGCCAGGTGCCCGGCGCTCGAACACGGAGCCGACCAGCACGATGTCGAGCTCGCGCGCGAGCGCGGCCAGCCGCTGCGCGGTCGGGCCGTCGAGCGGCTCGGCCAGATCGAAGACGTCGGTGTCTTCCTGCTGGCAGAAGTAGTGGCTGGCATGCAGCTCCTGCAGCATCACCAGCGCGGCGCCACGATCGGCCAGCTCGCGGACGCCCCTCTCGCTCTCGGCGAGGCTACGCTCCTTGTCGGGCCAGCCGCATTGCTGGACCACGCCGGCCACGAGAGGCTTATTCATCGATCGGTCCCCCAATCACCCGATGACCACGGACCCGCGCACAGGCCAATGGCGCAAACTGCGCCAGCACCGCCACGCCGTCAAATCGGCACCGGGATGCCCGATCCGCAGCCATGCTGGCCTCGATCGGTGCGCACTCCCAAAATGCGTGTCCGGATCCCGCTCCGGTGGAATCCGCACGCGACCCATGACGGCCGTCCATGTGCGGCGAACCCGGCGCGTTGAGAATGCGCAGGACAGCCCATTCTCAACACCCTGTTAGGGAAACGAGCTGATGCCATGCTCGCTCGCTACGCCCGTCTCCGCCCGGTGCGGCACGTCCTCGGGACGCTGGCGCTGGCCGGCGCCGTACTCGCCGCCGGTACCGGAGGCTGGATGATGGCGATGCCCGGCACGAGCGTGCGCGAGCCGCTGGCGGACGCGAGCGCACACGAGCAACAACTGTCCGAGCGGCTCGAAAGCCATGTCCGTACGCTCGCCGGCGAAATCGGCGAGCGCAACATGCAGCGGGGCGAGGCGCTCGAAGCGGCCGCCGACTATGTCGCAGCGCAATTCCGCGCCGCGGGATACGAACCCACGCGCCAGACCTACCGGCTCAGTGGCAAGGCGGCGGAATCGCTGGCGGGCACCAGCGCCGACAACGTCGTCGCCGAGTTGCCCGGCACGCAGCGGCCCGACGAGATCGTGGTCGTGGGCGCGCATTACGATTCCATCATGGGGTCGCCCGGGGCCGACGACAACGCCTCCGGCGTCGCCGCCCTGCTCCAGCTCGCGCGCCTGTTCCGCGAACGGCCGCAGCCACGCACGCTGCGCTTTATCGCGTTCGTGAACGAAGAGCCGCCCTATTTCCTGAGCGAGGACATGGGCAGCGCCGCCTACGCCGCCGCCGCGCGCGAGCGCGGCGATGATCTGACCGCCATGATGGCGCTCGACGGCATCGCCTATTTCTCGAACGAGCCGGAGAGCCAGCGCTATCCGGTGCCGGGGCCCGATCTCGTCTATCCGGATCGCGGCCACTTCATCGGCTTCGTCACCCGCGTGCGTGACGCGCCGCTGCTCAAGCGCGCAATCGGCGCCTTCCGCGCACACGCCAGCATCCCCTCCGAGGGCACGGCCCTGCCGGGAATGCTGCCGGGCATCGGCTGGTCCGATCACTGGGCGTTCTGGCAGCAGGACGTACCCGCGTTTCTGGTCACCGACACGCTGCCGTTTCGCTATCCGCACTACCACTCGGCGGCCGACACGCCGGACAAGCTGGACTACCTGCGCCTGGCGCGCGTGACGGCGGGCCTGGAAGCCGTGATGGAGCGCTTGGCGCAATAAGAGCGCGCACGCACGTGAGGAAGAAGAAGCCGCGGGGTTCGGCACCACGCGCGCCCTGCCGGGGGTACGCGTGGATTGCTTAGGCCGGCTGACCGGCGAGGAACTCGGCCATCATCGGTGCGAAGCGTTCCTCGTCGACCAGGAACGAGTCGTGGCCCTGAATCGAATCGAGCTCGCGCAGCGTCACGTCGATGCCCTGCTCGCTCAGCCTCTCGCCGAGCTCGCGCTGCTGCCACAGGGGAAACAACCAGTCCGTTTGCACGCCCGCGATCAGGCTCCGCCGGGCGTCGATGTGCGCCAGGCCCGCGGCCACGCTGCCGCCGCCGTGCTCGGCGGCGTCGAACAGATCCATCGACTGCGACAGGTACAGGTAGCAATTCGCGTCGAAACTGCCGATGAACTTGCGCGCGTTGGCTTCGAGGTAGGACTCGACCTGGAACTCCATCTCGAACGGGTCGCGTCCGGACAGGTCGGGCTCGCCGATGCGCTTGCGATCGAAGCGCAGGAAGTATTCCTCCGCCGAGCGGTAGGTCATCAGCCCGAGCTTGCGCGCCAGGCGCATGCCGTCCTTCGGGCCCTCGCCCGGCCGGTAATAGCCGCCGGCCCAGGCCGGATCGCTGCGAATCATCTCGCGCTGCAGGGAGCGCACGGCGATGGCGAACGGCGTCGCCTGGGCCGCGGCCGAGATGCTGATCAGGTCGCGGTAGCTGCCCGGGTACATCATGGCGTAGGCCAGGGCATCCATGCCGCCGAGCGAACAGCCGGCCACCGTATGCACGTGGTCGACGCCGAGGGCCCGCAAGGCGGCCTGTGCCGCCGCGGCGATGTCCTCGACGGACAGGCGCGGGAAATCGAGCTGATACGGCCGGCCGGTTTCCGGATTGGCCGAAGCCGGACCGGTCGAGCCGAAGCAGCTGCCGAGCGAGTTCACGCAGATGACGTAATAACGCTCGGTGTCGATCGGCTTCCCCGGGCCGATCATGAACTCCCACCAGCCGGGGGACGGATCGGCGGCCGACGAGGCGGCGTGTGCGCTCGGCGATAGGCCCGTAAACAGCAGCAAGGCGTTGTCGCCGCGCCCGCTCAGCCTGCCCCAGCTCTCGTACGCGACGGTCGCCGCGGGCAAGCACCCGCCGCGATACATGTTGAATGGGCCGTCGAGCTCGACGTACTCGCGGGCACCGGACATGGCTGGACCTTTGTTGCTGCCAGGGCACCCCGGCCAGAGCGCATCCGGTCACGACCGAACGCGGGCGATGAAGCTCGGGCCAGCCGTCTCGCGTGGAGACGGCCGGCACATCCATGGCGTGCGGCAGCGCGCCCTTGCCGGGGGTGCGATCCTACCGGACCTGCGCGCGAATGTCGGCCCGCTGGCCCCGGCCGACCGCTGCAGCCAAAGGCCGCAGCGCTTGGATTGTCGCGACAAGCGCCTTATGGTCATGCACGAACTCGCCCGTGTCCGTCCCGGCGAGCCTCGATAACGACAACCTCGAGTCCGGAGCGGCCATGGCACTCAAGCTACTCGCCGTCGGCGACCTGCACCTGGGGCGGCATCCGGCGCGGCTGCCTGCCGAGCTGCCGACGCCCGCAGCCCAGCTCGGGCCCGCCGGCGCCTGGGAGCGCGTCGTCGAAGCCGCGCTGGACAAGGCCGTGGACGTGGTCGCCTTCGCCGGCGACGTGGTCGAGCGCGAACACGACTTCTTCGAGGCCTACCGGCTGCTCCGGCAAGGCGTCGAGCGCCTGACGGCGGCCGGCGTCCGCGTCCTCGCCGTCGCGGGCAATCACGACGGTGCCGTCCTGCCGCAGCTGGCCGACGAAGTCGCCGGGTTCGAGCTCCTCGGCCGCGGCGGCTTCTGGGAGGCGGTCGCGCTCGACCACGGCGGCGAGCGCGCGACGCTATGGGGCTGGTCCTTTCCGCAGGCGCGGGTCAGCCATAGCCCGCTCGCCAGCGCATCGCTCGAGCGCGGCGCCGGCCCCAATCTGGGCCTGCTCCATTGCGATCGCGACCAGGCCGACAGCCGCTACGCGCCCGTCAGCAGCCGCGAGCTGAGCGGCGCCGACGTCGACGGCTGGCTGCTGGGCCACATCCACCGCCCCGATGCGCTCTGGGCCCCTGCGCCCGCCGGCTATCTGGGTTCGGTGACCGGGCTCGACCCCGGCGAGTCCGGGGCCCACGGACCCTGGCTGCTCACGCTCGAGGGCGGCCGTGTAACGGGGGTCGAGCATTGGCCGCTCGCGCCGCTGCGCTGGGAGCGGCTGGAGGTCGACCTCAGCGACATGGCCGCCGCCGACGAGGCGCGGGCGCGCCTGCTGACCGCCGTGCGCGCCCTGGACGATTCGCTGCAGCTCGCGCCATGGACACCCCGGGCCGTCGGCCTGCGCGTGCGCTTCGGCGGCCGCAGCGAATTCGGCGCGGACGCGATCGCGCCGCTGTTCCCCGCAGACGAGCGCGCCGGCATCCACGAGCACGGCGGCATCCACTACTTCATCGAGCGCGTAGCGGTCGAGACGCTCCCCGTCATCGGGCTCGAAGAGCTCGCCGCGCGCGGCGATCCGCCGGGCTTGCTCGCGCAGCGCCTGCTGCTGCTCGAGCGTCCGGCCACGGACCCGGAGCGTCGTGCCCTGATCGACGCGGCACGGCCGCAGCTTGCTGCCGTCGCGCGCGAGGGCCGCTGGCAGGCGCTCGCTCCCGAGCCGGGCGAGGACGAAGTGGCCGACTGGCTGCGGCGCGCCGCGCGTCTGGCGCTCGAACGCCTGCTCGCCCAGCGGGACGCGGCATGAGACTGCGCGCCATCGACATCCAGCAGCTGCCCGGCACGGGGGCGTTCCGCGTCGACGGACTGGCGCCCGGCACCAACCTGGTCACCGGCCCCAATGCGGTGGGCAAGTCGAGTCTGATCCGGGCGCTGCAGTACCTGATCGGCGGCGCCCGATCGAGCGATCCGCACGCGCTGGCGCTCAGTGCCGAGTTCGATGACGGCACGCACCGCTGGCAGGTGCGCCGCGCCGGCAGCCAAATCACCTGGACCTGCGACGGCCAGGTGAGCGCGCCGCCTGCACTGCCCGATCGCGATCGCCTGCATTGCTACTGGCTGCAGGTCGAGGACCTGCTCAGCGCCGACCCGCATGACGACGCCGCGCTCCTGCGCCAATTACGCAACGAGCTGTCGGGCGGCTTCGATCTCGATGCACTGCGCCGCACGGCGCCGTTCAACTTCGGCCCGCAGACCGGCCGCAACGAGGCGCGCGCGCTTCAGGAGGCGCGCCGGAGCCGGCGCGAAGTCGAGAATCAGCAGCAGTCCCTGCGCAGCGAGGCCGAGCGTCTGCCGGCGATGCGCGCCGACGCCGACGCCGCCGAGCGTGCCAGCCGTCGCGTCGAGCGCCTCGACCGCGCCCTGTCGCTACTGGAAGCCCGGCGGGAGCGGCGCGACGCCGAGCAACGCCTGACCCGGTTTCCGCCGGACATGGATCGGCTGCGCGGCAACGAGCTCACGCGGCTGGCCGAGCTCGAGAGCGAACGCGAGCGCTGCCTGCAGCAGCACGCGGAGCAACAGCGCGGTTTGGACGCGGCTGCCGCCCGCCTGCGCGAGACGGGTCTGTCCGAGGAACGCCCGACGGCGGCCGCATTCCAGGCGCAGCACGAGCGGCGGGCGCAACGCACGCGCCTGGCCGATCAGCTCGAGCACGAGCGCGCGCGGATCCGGGAGGCACGCGCGCAAGAGAAGCGCGCCGCCCAGGCCCTGGGGGCCACCCGTGCCCTGCCGCGGCTGAGCCCGGACAGCGTCGAGCGCGCGGGCGAGCTCGCCGGCCGCATGCAGCAGGCTCGCCGCACGCGCGATGAGGCCGCGGCCCGATACAGCGCGCTCGACCAGGAAGAGGACGCGACGCGCCATGCCCGGGGCTCCGCCAGCGCGTTGGCGATCGCCACGCTGGCCCTGCTCGGCGGCCTCGGCGCCAGCGCCTCCAGCGTCTGGCTGCCATCGCCCTGGTGGCACTTGGCTGCGGCGGCAGGCCTCGCCGGTGCCGGCTTCTGGGGCCTGATCGAGAGCGGCCGGCGCTGGGCCCACCGGCGCCGCGCGGCGGCGACGCGCGCGCTCCGTCGCCAGGAGCGGGCGGCCGAGCTGGAGCAGGCCCAGGCACAGGTGGACGCCGTCGAAGACGAGCGCCGGGCGTTCTGCGCCGAGCACGGCATCGACCCGGGGCTGTTCGACGGTGCCGCGCTCGACCGCTTCATCCGGCTGGCGGTCGACCTCGACCGCGCGCGCGATGCCCGTTACGCGGCCGAGCAGACCGCGGCCGATACCGAGGCCCGCCTGGCCCAGGAAGATCGGCGCATGCACGCGTTCGTCACCCGCTGGGGCGCCGCACCCGCGGCGACCGACGGCCCGGAGTTGCACGCCGCCCTGGCCGCCCTGGAGCAGCGCTGCGCGGACGCGGCCGAAGCCGAACGCGACCAGCGCGAGGCCGAGCAGGAGATCGTCCGCCTCGAGCAGAGCCTGGGGAACGCGGACGAGCGCATAGCGCAGCTCTACCGCGAGGCGGGGCTCGAGCCGGGCGCGCGTGCCGAGCTGGAGGCCCGTTGCGCGGCCTTCGACGAATGGCAGCAGGCACGTCAGGCACACGAGCGCTGCGCGAACGTCGAGGCGGACCGGCGTCGTCGCCTGGCCGATGCGCCCGAGCTCGTCGCCCGCGTGGAGGCGGACGCCGAAGCCGAGCTCCAACAGGAGCGTGAGCAGGCGGCCCAGCAGGCGCACGACCGCGACCGCCTGCGCGACGCCGTGCGCGACCTCGAGCAGCGGCTGCATCGGGCCGGCCAGGAAACCGAACTCGAAGACGCCGCGGCCGCCGAGGCGCGCGCGCGCGAGGCGCTTGCCGAGCAGTTCGATCAGGCGATGCTGGCCGCGGCCGGCCATCACCTGCTCGACGCGGTCGCCGCCGACTATCGCAACGACCACGAGCCGGCGATTCTGCAGGACGCCCAGGCGCGCTTCGCGCGCTTCACGCACCACGCCTGGTCGCTCGAAGTCGATCCGGCCGTGGGGTTCCACGCCATCGAGCGCGCCAGCGAGGAACCGCGCGGGCTCGAGCAGCTGTCGTCCGGCACACGCATGCAGCTGCTGCTCGCCGTGCGCATGGCCTGGGCACGTCAGATCGAGCGCGAGCGCACGCCCCTGCCGCTGTTTCTGGACGAGGCCCTGACCACCAGCGACGAGGCCCGCTTCGGCCAGGTCGCCGCCAGCTTGCAACAGCTCGCCGACGAGGAGGACCGGCAGATCGTCTATCTGAGCGCCCGCCGACAAGAGGCCGCATTGTGGGAGCAGGCCTGCGGCCAGCGGCCCGAGCTCATCGATCTGGCGGTGGTGCGCTTCGGGGCCGGTTCAGCCGGCGCAGACGACTACGCCCTGCCCCCCGCCGAGGCCGTTCCGGAGCCGGAGGGACACACGCCGGCGCAGTACGCCGCGCGGCTCGGCGTGCCGCCGGTGGACCCGCGCCAGAGCGCGGCGGCGATTCACGTGTTCCATCTGCTGCGCGACGACCTGGCGGCGTTGCACCGGCTGATGGAGCACTGGCGCGTCACGCAGCTGGGCGCCCTCGAATCGCTGCTCGCCAGCGAGGTGGCCGCGACCGCTCTGCCGAGCGCCCCGTTGCGCGCGGCGCTCGCCGCGCGCTGCGCTGCCGCCCGGGAGTGGACCGCCGTGTGGCGCGAAGGCCGCGGCCGGCCGGTCGACCGGGGCGTGCTGGAGACCTCCGAGGCGGTCGGGGCCGCATTCATCGATCGGATCGCGGAACAGTCCCACGCGGTCGGCGGCGACCCCGAGGCGCTCATCGCGGCCCTGCGTGCCGGCGCCGTGGACCGCTTCGGCAAGACCCGCACCGACCGGCTCGAGCAGTGGCTCCATAGCCACGGCTACATCGACGGCGCCGAGCCCCCGAACGCCGAGGAGCGCGAGCGACGCACGCTGTGGAGCGCCGGCTCCGGGGGCGATCCCGCCGACCTGCGCGCGCTCCTCCACTGGCTCGAAGCCGGCATGGACCGCCACCCCGCGCCGGCAACGGCCGAGACCTCGGCCGGTATCCCCGCCTGAAGGGCACACCCGCGCCGGCCCGGGTAACCGCCCTTACCGGTCGCTCCGGATGGCGAACCGCGCGGCCACCCGCTGCAATGGGCTTGCGGGTCGGTCAGGGAGCGAGGCGGCATGGCGCTGCGTTTGGCGATTCTCGGCTGCGCCCACATCCACATGGTGGACGCCGCCGAGGCGATCGAGGCAGACCCCGGCGCCCGGGTGACGGGGCTGTGGGACCACGACGGCGAGCGCGCGGATCACTGGGCCCGGCGCCTGGACGCGCCCCGCGTCGCCGAGCCGGCCGCGGCGCTCACCGAGGCCGACGGCGTGATCGTGATGTCGGAGACGGTGCGCCACCCCGAACTCGTGGCGACCGCCGCGGATGCGGGCAAGGATCTCTTCGTGGAGAAACCGCTGGCCCGCTCCGCCGCCGAAGCGGCCGCAGTACGCGCCGCGATCGAGCGCGCCGGTGTGCGCTTCCACACCGGTTTCCTGCTGCGCGAGGTCGACGCCCATCGCCGCATCCGCGACCTGGTCGCCGAGGGGGCCCTGGGACGACCGGTGCGGGCGCGCGCCTGCTTCGCGCATCCGGGCGCGCTCGCCGGCTGGTTCGAGCAGTATCCATGGACCACCGATCCCGAGGCCGCCGGTTTCGGCGGGTTCGGCGACGAGGGCATGCACGCGATCGACCTGTTGGGCTGGGCGCTGGGCCGCCCCGTCGCCGCCGGCACGGCCACGCTCAGCCGGGTTACGCAGAGCGCCCGCATCGACGAGCACGGCGAGGCCCTGCTGCAGTTCGACGACGGCACGCCGGCGAGCGTCACTGCCGGCTGGACCGAGCCCACCATCACGACCGAGCTCGGCATCTCGGGCACCGCCGGACGGGCGCGCGCGCTCGACGGTGAGCTGACGGTGGAGACCCCCGACGAGTCCTCGCGCAGCGCCGCGTCGGCACCGGACTCGCGCCAGACCGTGGCACGCTTCCTCGGGGCGCTCGCCGGCGACGAAACGGCGGCACTGGTGCCGGTGCGAGAGGCCGAACGCCATTGCCAAGTGCTCGAGGGGCTTTACCGCACCGCCGACCAGCGGAGCTGGGCGGACCTCTAGGCCCTGTTAACGCTTCCCGCGGTCGGTCGGCTCCAATCCGGGCCCCCGCAAGGCGCGAGGAGCGATTGTAGCGGCCCTACACGAGTGACGAGCAACGCAGCGCGGCCCGGATTGCGGGCCACAACCCTTCCGGACGGGGCCTGTGTGACGCAATGCGGCCTTGCGCCACACAGGCTTCCGCCGCGGCGATCGCGGGAAGGGTTAGCAGGCCCTGGCGAACCGAGCGGAGCGGCCGGCGCGGCCTATTTCGGTTCCCCGGAGGTCCCCAGCACGACCTTGCCCCGCCCCATGCGCTTGCCCTCATAGAGCGCGGCATCGGCCGCACGGATGCAGGCCTCCACCGTCTCGCCCGGACTGTACTCGGTGATGCCGAAGCTCATGCCGACGCGGATCTCGAGATCGCTCACCCGAATGGGATCCGTGGATACGCTTTGCTGGACGCGTTCTGCGGTCGCCCGGGCGCTCGCCCCATCCACTCCCGGCAGGATGAGCAGGAATTCATCACCGCCCCAACGAGCCACCATGTCGTCCTTGCGCACACCGGCCCGCATCCGCTGACCGATGGCCGCTACGACGTGATCGCCGAGTTCGTGCCCGTGGCGATCATTGACCTGCTTGAAGCCGTCGATATCCGCCAGCGCGAACGCCAGCGGCGTGCCGTTACGCTCGGCGTGTTCCATCTCGCGCTCGACCAGATGCAGCCCGTGACGCCGGGTGAATAGCCCGCTTAGCAGGTCGGTGTTGGCGATATCGGTGAGCCGGCCCTCGACCGTGATGATCGCGCGCCGGAGCATGAGCACGAGATAGCTCAGGATCGCGAACGTGCCGGCGATATTGAACGCCCGTAAGGCCCCGAGCGCTTCAGCGTCCACCTGGTGCAGCGGTGTCATCACGCGCGCACCGAGATTGAGCCCCACGTACAACAGCGCGCACAGGACGAGGAACGCGACGCCGCGCGCGGTGCTGCCACGAGGCAGGATGATGGTCAGCGGGATCAGGCAGAAGATGTAGTATTGAAAACCGCTGTCCCAGCCGAGCACCCCTACGGCGAGCGCCGAATGGACCAGCACCTCGGTCTGGATGACCATGGCCGCGAGCCGCTGCACATCCCGCCGTGCCAACTCCACGCAGACGGCATAGAGCACGATGCCCGCCGCATCGAACCAGGCGAGCAGCTCGGCGCCGAGGAAGGCAACCACCACGAGAAAGATGACATGCGCGGCCAGGCCGGCGATCGCACCACCGAGGATGAGCTTGCGAAACCGGTCTTGCGCGATGTCCTCGGTCATCGAGGAGGCTCCAGCCCGTTTGTTCTGTCGCTCTGGAGAATCCATGCGAGCTGTGCAGATTCACCGCTCCGGTTCGCCGCATCCCGGAGAACGGCTGAATCCGGGCCGGCGTACGCTGCCGATAATCGTGTCAGAGCACGACCCGTGCCAACACGCCCGACAGCGGGAAGTAAGACGCCCGCCGACCGTCACGATTACGCGGATGCTCGCGCTGGCGGCTCACGCTCAATCAAACGCTTAGCAGGCTGCTGGAAACAGTCTGCTAACGCGGAACTGGGATGTCCCGCCGTGAATCAGGCACTGCAAGTGCCTATTCACTCAGGAGTCCGGACATGCGCTGGACCCGGCACGTCGAAAATGGGCAGGACTGCCCATTTTCGACATCCTATTGGGGACAGACACCGACTCTCCCAGCGCCCCGATGTTTCGGATTCCTCGCCGCCAGCGGACGCGTTTCGCCGGAGCCACAAAGCGCGCTCGGGTGAGCGGGAGCGTCGCATAGAGCCCTCGGTGTCATTCACCGACAAAAGCGGGCGCGGCCGGCCGCCGGAAGGGCCGATTCGCGCTCTGCGTGGGGGTTGGGACGGGCATCCGTGCCATGACCGCGTATTGTCATGTGTATCGTGAAGTCGATCACACGCCGTGATTCCGGTTCGAGTTCTCGCCGGTGGTATCCTTGCCGTCGCGCATGTAGCGGGTGGGCCATATCACCTCCGGCGCTACCCCGATCGCGTCGGCTGGTTCTTTTGCATTCGAAAGTGTCTGCATGAAGGCACACGGATACCGCGTTTTTTCTATATTCTAAAGAGATTTTGCAGTTATACAATGATTCCTGGAATATCCGCGCGCATAGGTCAACACACGGCGATGGGGCACGAATTCGGTGGATCACAACGGCACGGGAGCGGCGACGGACCGGGCGTAGCGCAGGGCATCGGCGGGCGCATCAAGGCGGCGGCCGATGCGATCGGCTCGCGCAAGCGAGCCGCGCGCTTGGCCGGGGTCTCGGACGACATGCTCTACCGCTACATGCGTGAGGAGACTCCGCCGCGCTTCGAGGCCGTCGTGGGATTGGCGCATGCCGCGGGCTTTTCGCTGGAATGGATGGCCACGGGGCATCCGCCCGCCCTAGCCGCCGCCGAGCCGGCCGCCCAGTACGGCCTTCCACCGGAACGCTGGGCGAGCGAACGCCTGCCCCAGATCCAGTCCATGCTCGATGCCGAAGCGGCCTTGCCCCTTCCCGCCGAGCGCTTCGCAGCCGATGAAGGCTTGCAGGTCGCGCTTGCAGATCTGCGGCGCATCGCGCGCTCGCCGGGGCTACCCGAGGCCCTGCGCAAGCAGGCCGCGAGCGCCGCCATCGCCGGCTTCGGCGTGCACGAAATCGGCGAGCCCGGTGCCGGCAGCGACGGACCGGAGCTGACCCAGCGCCCCGCCCAGCGTCTGGCTGAAGTGGCCGGCGAACTGGAGGAGGCCATACGCGAGGCCGGCTATTACCCGCCCGAGTTGATCCTGGATGGATTCAAGACGGCGATGTACGTGGACGGCATGCCCCGGTCCGCCGCCGTCACGCTGCTCAAGTTTCTCGACGCACACGAGCGCAAGCAACGCGCCTGAGCATCAGCAGGCTGCTGAAGAACCGGCCTGCGTCGTCGACCGGCCTGCACCGATACGACCGCGGCAGTCAGCCGCTGGCGATGTGCTCGATGAAGCGAAGCTCGTCCTCGCTCAAGACGATGCGCGCGGCAGCGAGGTCATCCGCCATGTGACCCGGATCGGTGGTACCGGTCAGCGGGATCATCCCGATCTGGTGCGCGAACGCGAACACGATCTGCTGGGGCGTGACCTCCCGCCCCTCCGCCATGCGCCGGACTTCGCGATCCTGGGGCACGAACGAGTTGGCGGTCAGCAGCGAGAATCCCTGATAGGCGATCCCGTGGCGCGCGCAGAGCGCGCGTACGTCGCGGTCCCAGCCGGCGCGCGCGAAACAGCGGTTCTGTACCGCCATCGGCGGGACGGTGGCGCCGTCGACGAGGTCCTGCAGATGCCCAGGACCGACGTTGCTCACGCCGATTCGGTGCGCGGCACCGCTTTCGTGCGCCGCCTCCAGAGCGGCCCAGGCCTCCCAGTCGGCCGGACCCATGTGGCGCGGGTGGCGTGGCGCATGGAGCAGCAGCGAATCGAGGTAATCGGTATCCAAATGCGCCAACGATCCGGCGACCGACTCTTCCACCTGCTGGGCCACCGGGGCGCGACGCGTATACGGCACTTCCCGCCCCTGTGCATGGACGGGCGTGAACTTCGTCTGCACGAACAACTGCTCGCGGCGGATGCCGCGACGCGCAAGGGCCGCGGCGATGCCCTCGCCCACGGCCGACTCCTGGTAGTGCTGCGGCTGATTCGCCGTGTCGAGTGCGCGAAAGCCGGCGGCGATGGCTTGATCGGTGAGATCGGCCGTCGCCGTCTGCTTCCAGGCCGTGCCATAGAAGATGACCGGCCACTGCTTCGGGTCTTCGTGCGCCATCGTCACTCCCCTCGGGTCCGGTATGTCCAGTAAAGAGTGCACCGGCGAGCCAGGCAAGCGATGGCCGATGGACGGTTATGTTTCGAGGCAATAGCGGCGAAACCAATCGGTATGGGCGAGCGGTTTGCGCCAGCAGCCCGGATACGGGCGGATCAACTTGATCGCGCAACTCGGTGCCACCGGCGCAGCCGCATTTCCGGTGACTGTGACCGCCGCGCTGGCCTGGTGGTTCGCATGCATCGGGCACCGCCACCACGGCAATGTCGGACGGGGTCTTGACCGATAAAGCGTGGCGCCCGTCGCGCGCGTCTCCGGCGCTCGGGTTCACCCGCGTTGCTCGCGCGCGAACCGCCCCCATCTCAGCGATGGTCGGTCGTCAGCCGGCGCTTGACCTCAAGTACGCTCGAGGGCATAGAGTCGCCTCGCCCGACCGCCGTGGACCCGGACAAGGAACCGCCAATGGCATTGCGCTCCGAACGCGAACCCGTTCATCCCGCCGTCGCGCACAAGGCGCCGGCGACACCGGTCGTCTCGATCAAGGGCCTGTCCAAGACCTATGGCTCGGATTTCCGCGCGCTCGAATCGGTCGACCTCGATATCGCGCGCGGCGAGATCTTCGCCCTGCTTGGACCGAACGGCGCCGGCAAGACCACGCTGATCAACATCGTCTGCGGACTGGTCAACGCCAGCACCGGCACGGTGCTCGCCGACGGCCACGACATCGTGCGCGACTACCGCGCAGCACGGTCGCGGATCGGCCTGGTGCCGCAGGAGCTGGCCACCGATTCGTTCGAGACGGTCCGGACGACCTTACGCTTTAGCCGCGGCCTGTTCGGCAAGCCGCACGATGATGCGTACCTGGAACGCGTGCTGCGCGATCTCGCGCTGTGGGACAAGCGCGACAACCCGATCATCACGCTCTCGGGCGGGATGAAACGGCGGGTGTTGATCGCCAAGGCACTCGCCCACGAGCCCGAGGTGCTGTTTCTCGATGAACCGACCGCCGGCGTCGACGTCGAGCTTCGGCGGGACATGTGGGCGCTGGTGCACTCGCTGCGGGCGCGCGGCGTCACCGTGATCCTGACCACCCACTACATCGAGGAAGCCGAGCAGATGGCCGACCGGATCGGCGTGATCAATCGCGGCGAGTTGGTCCTGGTGGAGGAAAAGGCGGAGTTGATGCGCAAGCTCGGCACCAAGCACCTGACGCTGGAGCTGCAGCAACCCATCACGGAGGTGCCTGCCACGCTGACCGGCTACGGCCTCGAGCGCGCCGCGGACGGCCATGAGTTGATCTACACCTACGAGAGCCAGGGCGAGACGACCGACATCGACCGCCTGCTCGCCGACCTCGCCGCCGCGGGCATCCGCGTACGCGATCTACGCACGGATCAGAGCACACTGGAGGAGATCTTCGTGAACCTGGTCCAGGAGGGTTCATGAATCTCTACGCCGTACGTGCGATCTACCTGTTCGAGATGGGGCGCACCCGGCGCACCCTGCTGCAGAGCATCGTCTCGCCGGTGGTCTCGACCTCGCTCTACTTCGTCGTCTTCGGCGCCGCGATCGGGTCGCGCATTACCGAGATCGACGGGATCAGCTACGGCTCGTTCATCGTGCCCGGCCTGATCATGCTGATGCTGCTGACCCAGAGCGTGTCGAACGCGTCGTTCGGGATCTACTTCCCCAAGTTCACCGGGACCATCTACGAACTGCTCTCTGCTCCGGTGTCTCATTTCGAGATCGTGCTGGGCTATGTCGGCGCCGCCGCGACCAAATCGGTCATCATCGGGCTGATCATCCTGGCCACGGCCAGCCTGTTCGTGCCCCTGCAGATCGCCCACCCGGTCTGGATGCTGGCTTTTCTGCTGCTGACGGCCGTCACCTTCAGCCTGCTCGGATTCATCATCGGGATCTGGGCCAAGGGCTTCGAGGCGCTGCAGCTCGTGCCCTCGCTGGTGATCATGCCGCTCACGTTCCTCGGCGGCAGCTTCTACAGTATCGATATGCTGCCGCCGTTCTGGCAGAACGTGACCCTGTTCAATCCCGTCGTCTATCTGATCAGCGGCTTCCGCTGGAGCTTTTATGGCGTTGCCGACGTCGGCGTGGGCGCCAGCCTGGCCATGATCGCGCTGTTCCTGCTGCTGTGCCTGGCGCTGGTGGGATGGATCTTCAAGACGGGCTATCGCCTGAAACCGTGACCGCGCGCCACGGCCAGGGCGCGCGAACGCTCGGCCGGCCCGCTCTACAAGAACACCCGATCGGCATGGCGCTCGAGAAAGGCATCGACCATCCGATTCTCGCTATCGTCGAGTAACGGGCGAATGATGAACGGGTTGAGCCGTTCGTCGGGCAGGCCCAGCCGGCGAAAGCCTTCGTCGATGAGCGCGAGCTTGTCCCCGGGCAGCTCGGTGCGCGACTTGTTGATCCAGACCTCCTGCTCGCGCTCGAACTCGAGCCGCTCGCAGATGAAGTCGAACGCGCCCGGTCGCTCGATGTTCGCCACCAAGGCGTTGTCGCGCTCGAGGAAGTAGCGTACGAAAGCGAGAAAATGATTGTTGCGGCGCAAGATCTCGTTCGCCGCATGACGGGCGGTGAAGCGCGGCTGCATCATGCCGCGATTGGTGCGTTTCTTGATGGTTTGGCTCGCCCGGCTCTTGACGTAGTTGTACGCCGGCCGTGTGTTCAGCAGGAACTGCGCATTGCGATAGTAGTCACCGAGGCGCTCGATAGGCTGATAGTTGCCTCGGTCCGAGAAGCAGTCGTAGCGCGCGGTCTTCCATTTGCCCGCCGTATGCGCGCTCCTGAACCCGTTCTCCTTGAAAATCCGGTGCAGCGTGCCGGTCCCGGTGCGCGGGTGACCGGCCACGAATAGCTTGAAGGCGTCGCGATCGTCCTTGGCCCCGTAGCGGAAGTACAGGCGATTGCGCGCCCGTACCGTCAGATACTCGAACTGGTACACATCCAGGGTCGGTTGCCGTGCCATGCCGTGTCCGCTTCGGGCCATGCTTGCGGCGCGCAGGATACTGGCCGATTCTTGGGGTGTCGCCTCCATGCCGTGCAATACTCCCGGAACGCTCAGGGAACGTCTGACGTAACCGGACGTTCCCGCGGCATCTGGATGGGCCGCCCTATCCAGTGAGTGTAACTCGCTGAATGGCCTGTCATCCGAGATCCCTTAGCGACGCCGGAGGGAGCTGTCATGACCCGCTCGACCCCACTCACCGCCGCGACCGCGGCGGCCCTTGCGCTCCTTGCTTCGCCGGCTTCGGCGCAACCGGTCGCGTCCATGCAGACCGACGCCGGCTCGGTCGCCGTCGAGGAGATCGCCACCGGGCTGAACCACCCCTGGGCCATCGCCTTCCTGCCCGACGGCGGCGCGCTGGTCACCGAGCGTGCCGGCCAGCTGCGCCGCCTCGGCGCCGATGGCACCCTGTCGCCACCGCTGGGCGGCGTACCCGAGGTCTATGCCCGCGGCCAAGGCGGGCTGTTCGACGTGGCGCTCGATCCCGACTTCGCCGACAACGCGCGGGTGTACCTGTCGTTCGCGGAGCCCGGCCCCGAGGGAGCATCCACGGCCGTGGGCCGCGGGCGGCTGGCCGATGGCCGCATCGAGGGCTTCGAGGTGCTGTTCCGCCAGCAGCCCAAATACTCGGGCACGCGCCACTTCGGCGGCCGCCTGGCGTTCGCATCCGATGGCACGCTTTTTCTCACCACAGGCGAGCGCGGACAGCTCGATCCCGCTCAGGACCTCGGCAACCATGTCGGCACGATCGTCCGCATCGAGCCGGACGGTTCGGTGCCGCAGGACAATCCCTTCGTGGATCAGACCGATGCCCGCAACGAGATCTGGTCCTACGGCCATCGCAATCTCGAGGCGGCCGCCCTGCACCCCCGAACCGGCGATCTCTGGGTGGCGGAGATGGGGCCTTATGGCGGCGACGAGCTCAATCAGCCCGAAGCCGGGCGCAACTATGGCTGGCCGGTCGTCAGCTGGGGACGGCACTACAACGGCACCGACATCCCGGATCCGCCCACGCATCCCGACTTCGCCGATGCGGCGGCCCACTGGACACCCGTCATCTCGCCCTCGGGCATGACCTTCTACACCGGGGATGCGTTCGAGCAGTGGCGCGGCAGTACGTTGATCGGGGGCTTATCGGCCGAGGCGGTGGTGCGGGTCGAGATCGATGGCGGCGAGGCCCGCGAGGCCGAACGCCTGCCGCTGAATCAACGCATTCGCGAAGTCGCGCAAGCACCGGACGGCTCCGTCTACGTCTTGACCGACCAGGACGACGGCAGCGTTTGGCGGCTCAGGCCGGCGGACTAGTGCCTGGGTCACCTAAGCCAGGCCCGGACATGCGCCGGACCCGGTGCGCTGATCGGGGCAGGGCCGCCCCGGCCCTGCCCACGCCTGTCCCGGCCTATGCGGCCAGGCGCTCGATGCGCTGCTCGGCCGAGTCGATGGCCTGCTGACTCGCCTCGTCACCGAGCGCCAGCCCCTCGGCGTAGGTAAAGGTCACGTCCTCGATGCCGAGGAACGCCAGCATATGGCGCAGCCAGGGCGTGGTGAAGTCCAGCGCCGAATCGGCGTAGTGGCCGCCGCTGGCGATGAACACGTACGCCTTCTTGCCCGTCAGCAGGCCTTCCGGGCCATTCTCGGTGTAGCGGAAGGTCGTGCCCGCGCGCGCGATATGGTCGAACCAGGCCTTGAGCGGCGACGGGATATTGAAGTTGTACGTGGGCACACCGATCACCAGCACGTCCGCCGCGATCAATTCCTGCACCAGCTCATCCGCGATCGCGGCGGCGCGCGCCTGCTCGGCCGTCCGCTGACCCGCCGGCGTCAGCGCCGCACGGAAGCGCTCCGCGGTCAAATGCGGCACCGGCGCATCGGACAGATCGCGCCGGACCACCCGCGTGTCGGGCTGGCCGCTGCGATGCCGGGTCACGAAGCTGTCGGCCAGACGCGAGGACACGCCGTGGTCGCTGAACACACTGTTGTTGACTTGAAGAATCGTCGTCATGGCGCTGGCCTCCTTTGCGCGTGTGGCTGGAGACCGATTGCACTATTGATTGGGTGGATGAAAAAGCGGAATATTTCGCCGTCTTTCATCGATTGAGTCGATCAATATGGGGCATCCGCGGATTTCGCTCGAGCAATGGCGCGCGCTGGTCGCGGTCGTCGAGGCCGGAGGCTATGCCCACGCTGCCGAGCGGCTGTACAAGACCCAATCCACCGTGTCCTACGCCATCCAGCGCATCGAGGAGCAGCTCGGGCTGGCGGTCTTTGCGCGCGAGGGCCGGCGCGCGGCCCTGACCGAGACCGGACGCCTGCTCTACCGGCGCGGCCGATTGCTGGTGCAGGAGGCCGAACGGATCGAACGCGGCGCCGCGGACGTCGCGGCCGGCTGGGAGCCCACGCTCGGCCTCGCCGTGGAAATCCTGTTTCCGACCTGGCTATTGCTGCAATGCCTCGACCGCTTCGCCGCCGAGCGGCCCGAGACGCGCATCGAGCTGTACGAATCCGTGCTCGGCGG